>NZ_JBIMRA010000022.1:0-67112 GCF_043945515.1 Citrobacter freundii complex sp. 2024EL-00216
TGAGGCAGCACCTGGCACGGCTGGGACGGAAGTCGCTGTCGTTCTCAAAATCGGTGGAGCTGCATGACAAAGTCATCGGGCATTATCTGAACATAAAACACTATCAATAAGTTGGAGTCATTACCCGGGCTATGGTGAAAATGAAGCAGATAAGAATTTAATTCTTGAGTGTAATAGTAGCGATGATGTCAAAATAAAAGTTGATGGTAGTGCTTTTGATTATAATAGTGTTATTGAAAATAAAGGCACAGGTCCTACAGAGGTCGGTTTTAAATTATTTCACAAGAATGTTTTAATTACAAAAGATGGTCGGGATGAGTTTAAGCTTTCGGATCTTGAACGGTTGGGTGTATCAACTGAGGGTAATACTCAATACGGGCTTCGACTTTCGGCTCGTTATGCAAAGGCTATAGGTGCTGCAGGTGCTCCCGTTGGTACAGGTGAAATAAAAGCAAATGTAAAACTGATTGTTGTTCAGGAATAGTGTTATACCGGCAACCTTGGTTGCCGGTATAAAAAGGGAATAAAAATGAAAATATTAGGCGCGGTAATTACATTATCACTTATGACACCGGCTCAAGCAGGGATAGTGATTTATGGCACAAGAGTAATTTACCCTGCAGAAAAAAATGAAATAGTTATACAGTTGATGAACCAGGAAAAAAGCGCTTCTCTGATACAGGCCTGGATTGATGATGGTAATACAACACTGCCACCCGAGAAGATTCAGGTGCCTTTTTTGCTGACGCCTCCAGTAGCTAAGGTACCGGGAAATTCAGGGCAGCAGCTTAAAATTAAGAAAATGCCTAATATGCTACCAAATAATAAAGAGAGTCTGTTTTATCTCAATGTGTTGGATATCCCACCGAATAATCCGGCATATGATGGTAAAAATGTACTTAAATTTGCCATGCAGAACCGGATTAAGCTCTTTTATCGTCCTGCAGGTATTGCGCCAGTTAATAAAGAAATTTTTAAAAAATTATCGTTAAACCATAGTGGAGGAAGTTTTTCTATAAAAAATAGCAGTGCTAACTGGATAACGGTCACAGAAATTAAATCTGGCAGTATCAAGATAAATAATGACTCGGTGATGGTTGCGCCATTATCTAGCGAATCTTTTACGGTGAAAAATAGTAATGCCAGTCAGTATAAATTAACTATTATTGATGATCATGGTAATTATATAAGTGATAACGTCAGCCTGAGATAACGGGAGCTGATTATGTTAAGGATGACCCCACTTGCTTCTGCAATATTATTGTCTTTGTTGCCTTTTTTTGCCCTGTCGGCAGAAGAAACTTTTGATACACACTTTATGATGGGCGGGATGAAGGGCGAAAAAGTTTCTGCTTTACGCGTTGATGATAATCATCCTTTACCTGGTCAATATGACGTGGATATATACGTTAATAAACAGTGGCGCGGCAAATATGAGATTACAGTTAAAGATACGGCTGCTGAAACCTGCCTGCCTCGCGACACCATCACGCGTTTAGGGATTAATACCGATAAGCTTGATAAAACCAAAAACTGCCTTTCTCTTGAGCAAGCGGTGCAGGGCGGGAGCTATCGCTGGAACATAGGAAAATTTCAGTTAGATCTTAGCGTACCCCAGGCCTACATTGACGAGCTGGAAAATGGCTATGTGCCGCCGGAAAGCTGGGATCGCGGTATCAATGCCCTTTATACCTCCTATTATCTCAGCCAGTATAATAGCGACTATAAGAATTCTGGTAACAGCAAAAGTACCTATGCGCGCTTTACCAGTGGATTAAACCTGCTGGGCTGGCAGTTGCATTCCGATGCCAGCTACAACAAAACGGATGACAGCAGCGGGGAATGGAAAAGTAACACCCTTTATCTGGAGTATGGTATTCCACAAATTCTCGGCACGTTACGCGCCGGGGATATGTACACCTCATCTGATATTTTTGACTCAGTACGCTTTCGTGGGGTGCGTTTATACCGCGATATGCAGATGTTACCCAACTCAAAACAAAGCTTTACCCCGGTGGTACAGGGGATTGCGCAAAGCAATGCGCTGGTTACTATTGAGCAGAACGGTTTTGTGGTGTATCAGAAAGAAGTACCACCAGGCCCGTTTTCTATCGCGGATTTGCAGTTAGCAGGGGGAGGTGCAGATCTTGATGTTAGCATCAAAGAAGCTGATGGATCGGTCACCACCTATCTGGTGCCATATGCAGCGGTACCTAACATGTTGCAACCGGGCGTCTCAAAATATGATTTTGCCGCTGGACGTAGCCATATCGAAGGGGCGAGTAATCAGACCGACTTTGCGCAGATGAGCTATCAATATGGGTGGAGTAACCTATTAACGTTATATGGCGGTACGATGCTCGCTGATAACTATAATTCGTTCACGTTAGGAACTGGCTGGAATACCCGAATTGGCGCAATCTCCGTGGATGCGACGCGTTCACACAGTAAACAGGATAATGGCGATGTATTTGATGGGCAAAGCTATCAAATTGCCTATAACAAATATCTGACGCAGACGGCAACGCGTTTTGGTCTGGCAGCTTACCGTTATTCATCACGGGACTATCGCACCTTTAACGATCACGTCTGGGCGAATAATAAGAATAATTACCGCAATGATGACAATGATGTGTATGACATTTCGGATTACTACCAGTATGATTTTGGTCGCAAAAACAGTTTTTCCGCCAATGTGAGCCAAACTTTACCGGCGGGCTATGGTTCCTTATCACTAAGTATATTGTGGCGCGATTACTGGGAGCGTAGTGGCACGAGTAAAGATTATCAGTTGAGTTATACCAATAACTGGCAACGTATTAGCTATACCTTTTCGGCCAGCCAGACCTATGACGAGGATCATCGCGAGGATAAGCGTTTTAACCTTTTAATTTCTGTTCCGTTTGACTGGGGGGATGATATTACCTCAAGACGCCGCCAGGTATATTTATCTAACTCAACGACCTTTAATAACGATGGGTTTTCCTCAAACAATACCGGACTTTCCGGGACGATGGGCGATCGCGACCAGTTTAACTATGGCGTTAACCTGAGTCATCAGCGGCAGGACAGCGAAACGACGGCAGGTGCTAACTTAACCTGGAACGCACCGATTGCTAAACTAAGCGGTAGCTATAGCCAGTCTAATAAATACCGGCAGGCGGGTGGTAATATTTCGGGTGGGATAGTGGCCTGGTCCGGCGGGGTGAATCTTGCGAACCGCCTTTCCGATACTTTTGCAGTAATGCAGGCGCCGGGACTGGAAGGCGCCTACGTCAACGGGCAACGTTACCGCACCACTAACCACAGCGGTGTAGTGTTATATGATATGTTGACCCCGTACCGGGAAAATAGCCTGACGTTGGACGTTTCTAATACCGACAGTAAAACCGAGCTATTGGGTAACCGACACAGTGCCGCGCCTTATCGCGGCGCTGTGGTGCTGGTGAAATTCGATACCGACCAACGGCAGCCTTGGTTTATTCGCGCCCAGCGCCCGGATGGTTCGCCGTTAACTTTTGGTTATGAGGTGGAAGATAACCAAGGGAATAATATTGGTCTGGTCGGTCAGGGCAGCCAGCTCTTTATTCGTACCGACAGCGTGCCGCCGGAAATTAAAATCGCAGTAGATAAACAACAGGGACTTTCATGCTCAATCTCCTTCGGTAAAACGATTGATGAAAGTAAAGTTTATATTTGCCGGTAAGGAGGATGTATGAGATTTATATGTTTTTTATTTATTATGGTTGTGTCATTCCCAAGTTTTTCTATGTGTTATGATGACGATTTTTCTATTTTAGGTACTGCGACAAAAACTTCGAATGGGGTGGCCGTAGGTGAAGATGTAGAAATAAATTTAAATGAGTCGCAGTTAAATTTATTTCAGCAAACTATTGCTCAAAATTTTAATTTTACTGCTTCAAAAAAATTTCACTGTCAATTTTCGAATGCAAATAATAATAGTTACGAACTCACTGCTACACCTCTTTATAATCATATCATGTACTATCGGATAGAGTCAGAAGATATAAGTAGTTATATATATGTTGCCGTGAGAATTATAGTGCAAAATTCCCCTGTCTTTCCACTTTCTCGAATTGCGGGGACATGGAGTCAGTATGAGTATTTTAATTTCAATGGTGGTGAAATCAATTCGAAAGGAAGCTACAGGTTAGATTATAAATTAATCAATCAAGATCCGGGAGGCGCTACAGCAATAAAATTAAATAATTCAACGCTCCTTGATGATTATATTGTTTTTACGGAGGACCGTACTGATTCCAAGCATTATTTAGCACAAAAAATCAAAGTAAAGTTTAATTATACACCTACGACTTGTTCTTTTACTGATACTGCAGTTAGAGTTAATACTGTAAATTATAGTGATGTGAAGAATAATCTTTCATATGATGCTGATGCCGAAGTGAAAATTGATTGTGACCAAGCTGTGGCCTATGCCACAAGATCTGTTCATTACAGATTCGTTTCTGATAATGCTGTAGGTAATGTTTTGCCTAATGAATATACGAATAGTGATAGCGCGGGAAATATTGGCTTTGAGTTAATAAAAAATGGTTCTGTAGTTAATTTAAGCAATAATCGTTATGATCTGATAGCATGGGGAGATTTAAAAGAAAACGTGGCCAGAAATACGATTATACCGCTGAAATATAAATATACTCCTTATGGAGATAAGATATTTAAAGCCGGGCAGGTATTGAGCCGTGTAAAAATTGTTATCGATTATGATTAATAATGGTATGGTATTTTACGCACTCCCTCATCAGAGCGAGTGCGTATTTTTTCACCGGTGATAAAAAATCTCGCCGTCGTAGGCTTTAATGATCTTAGCATCGGCATCATTGACCAGTACATACGCGCCGCCCATGTAGGTCCAGTGGGTGCCTGCCGTCGGCGCGGGCAGGTTGCGCAGATTCCACTGTTTAATGGTGTATTCTTCGGTGAGATACAGTGGTGGAACCTTGTCACCGGGTTTGAAATGGGTGAAGTCAGCAATAAAGCTGCTCAGTTCATACTTATCGATACCGGTGGGGGCTGCTGTTGCAGCTGGTGCGGCCCAGACGACGCTGCTTGCAAGCAGAAGTGCACCCAGCAACATTTTATTCTTCATACCCATCCTCTCTACCTCTTCGGGTCATCAAAATCAGTCATGTATCATTCCTGGCATACCGGATGCCTGACAAGCACTATTTTGTGATCACTCCAGTCATTTCGTAAAAAGTGTAAATGAAAGTACAGAATTGCAGCAACCTTGACCAGTAGTTTCACTGCGGGAGTGGGGAGTGCGCCAATTTACATCGTTAAGCACAGGCAGTATCCTGTTACTGAAACCAGCGTATTACGTTTGTGTTTCAACGACTCGGGGTGCCCTTCTGGTGAAGGCTGAGAAATACCCGTACCACCTGATCTGGATAATGCCAGCGTAGGGAAGTCTGACACTGCTCGTGTCCCTTCTTCGCGCGGGCAGGAGCTGAACCATGCAGCCTGACCTGCACAGCCGCGCGCTCGCGGCTCACACTTTGCACCAATTTAGAGCCTTATCCCCGCTCACACACTGTATGACCAATGAGGTCGTGCAAAGCTTTACTGCCAATACGTTACTGGCGCTGGGCGCATCGCCTGCGATGGTGATCGAGCCTGAGGAAACCAGCCAATTCACCGCTATTGCCAGTGCATTGCTGGTTAATGTCGGCACCTTAACTCGGGAACGGGCCACGGCGATGCGTGCCGCAGTTAAGCAGGCTCATCATGCTAAAACCCCGTGGACGCTCGATCCCGTTGCCGTAGGCGCGCTTGCGTTTCGCCGCCGCTTCTGCCTGGAATTATTGTCACTACAGCCTGCCGCTATTCGTGGCAACGCTTCGGAAATACTTGCTCTGGCGGGTATGAACAGCGGGGGCCGCGGCGTCGACACGACTGATACGCCAGCCGCTGCGCTTTCCTCAGCGCAGGCGCTGGCTCGTCAGATTGGGACCATTGTCGTGGTTACCGGCGAAGTGGATTACGTCACCGATGGTCAGCGTACCGTTTGCGTGGACGGTGGTGACCCGTTGATGACTCGCGTGGTGGGCACCGGATGCGCGCTATCAGCGGTTGTTGCGGCCAGTTGCGCTTTACGTGGTGACCGACTTGATAACGTCGCCTCCGCCTGTAGCTGGATGAAACAGGCCGGGCAAATAGCCACACAACAATCAAACGGACCGGGCAGCTTTGTCCCGGCATTTCTCGACGCCCTCTATAATCTGAACGCCCAGGAGCAAGCATGAAACGGATTAACGCATTAACGATCGCCGGAACCGACCCAAGCGGTGGTGCGGGTATTCAGGCTGATTTAAAAACCTTCTCGGCGCTGGGCGCTTACGGCTGTTCCGTTATCACGGCGTTAGTGGCGCAAAATACGCGTGGGGTGCAGTCGGTGTATCGCATTGAACCTGATTTTGTCGCCGCGCAGTTGGATTCTGTGTTCAATGATGTGCGTATTGATACGACTAAAATCGGTATGTTGGCTGAGACGGACATTGTCGAAGCTGTTGCCGAACGTTTACGTCGCCATCGGGTACAAAATGTGGTGCTGGACACGGTGATGTTGGCGAAAAGCGGCGATCCGTTGCTGTCGCCCTCGGCGGTAGAAACGTTGCGTACCTGTTTGCTGCCGCAGGTTTCGATTATCACCCCTAATTTACCCGAAGCTGCTGCACTGCTCGGGGCATCGCATGCGCAAACTGAGCAGGAGATGTTAGAGCAGGGAAGGGCGCTACGGGCGCTGGGCTGCGAGGCAGTGTTGATGAAGGGCGGTCATCTGGATGATGCACAAAGCCCCGACTGGCTCTTTACGCGTGATGGTGAGCAGCGTTTTACCGCACCAAGGGTGATGACCAAAAATACCCATGGCACCGGTTGTACGCTATCGGCGGCGTTGGCAGCCCTGCGTCCGCGCCATAACAACTGGGCCGATACCGTACAGGAAGCCAAACTGTGGCTTTCAGCGGCGCTGGCACAGGCCGACACGCTAGAAGTTGGCGAGGGAATTGGTCCGGTGCATCATTTCCACGCGTGGTGGTAATGGGTATACTGGCTGCAGAAACGGCGGCCAGGAAAAAGATAAATGGAACAAGCGCATACCCAGCTTATCGCACAACTGAATGAACGTATTTCAGCGGCGGATAACACGCCGCTGTATATGAAATTTGCGCAGACGGTGAAGAATGCTGTGCGCAGTGGGATCCTGGAGCACGGCAATATCCTGCCCGGCGAGCGCGACCTCAGCCAGTTGACCGGCGTTTCTCGGATTACGGTACGCAAGGCGATGCAGGCTCTGGAAGAAGAAGGTGTAGTAACACGTGCCCGCGGTTACGGAACGCAAATTAACAATATCTTCGAGTATTCGCTTAAAGAAGCGCGCGGTTTTTCTCAGCAGGTGGTGTTGCGCGGTAAAAAACCGGATACGTTGTGGGTTAACAAAAGAATTGTGCCTTGCCCGGAAGAGGTGGCACAGCAGTTGGCTGTTGTCGCAGGGAGTGATGTCTTCCTGCTCAAACGCATTCGTTACGTTGACGAAGACGCAGTCTCTATTGAAGAGTCCTGGGTACCCGCACATCTAATTCATGACGTGGATGCCATCGGTGTTTCGCTGTATGACTATTTTCGTAGCCAGCATATTTTCCCGCAGCGCACGCGCTCACGTGTTAGCGCCAGAATGCCTGACGCAGAGTTCCAGGCGCACATTCAAATGGATAGCAAAGTGCCGGTACTGGTGATCAAGCAGGTAGCGCTTGACCAGCAGCAACGGCCTATTGAATACAGCATCAGTTACTGTCGTAGCGATCTATACGTTTTTGTGTGCGAGGAGTAGCTCCTCGCGTGACGGGGCGCAATCGCCGCCGCGATGTCCAACTACCCAGGACGCCACCGCGTTACCTAACAGCACTGAGTCGGCCAGCGTCCAGCCAGACGCCAGCCCAGCCAGCATGCCGCCAGCGTGGCTGTCACCTGCGCCGATAGTATCAACGACCGCCGTTGCAAATGCCGGTACGCAGCCGGATGTCTGTGCGCTGAAATACCATGCGCCGTCTTTATCGTGACGCACGACCACCGGTGCGGTGAAACGCTGCACCCATTCTGCGCCAAAACCTTCCACATCCTGACTTAATGCAAACCGCTCGGCAGCAATTTCCGCCTCTTGGCGATTGAGGGAAACCAGCGGACGACAGGCCATAATTCTTGCCAGTAAGGGCTCGGGAATGTCGCCGATGCGCGGGCCAAAATCGATAAATGGTGTCACCTCTTCCAGACCTTCCAGCCACTGCACCAGCAATTCACCGCACGGGGACGCTAGCTGATAACCCGAAAGATACACCAGGCTATGACGCGGGATATCCAGCTGTGCCAGCCAGGCGGCATTCCACTGATTCTCAACGCCGCTAAAAGACATAAAGGTACGCTCGCCATCCGGCTCCACCAGCGCCAGACACCAGCCGTTATCGCCTTCGGCATTGTCGATCCGGCTGTGCAGTCCCTCTTTTGTCATCCGGTTGCGGATAATGTCGGCCCACACTCCCTGACCCAGTGGTAGAGCATTGCAGGCATCGATACCTAAACGCTTAAGCGTGACGGCGATATTGAGTGCGCAGCCGCCAACGTTAACACCTTGCTGCTTGAGCTCGATGTCACAGCCGCGCCAGGGGAGGGCATATGCATCGGCAATGACATCAATCACCGCCGCACCCACCACCGTTACTGGCCGCTGTGTACGTAACTGCGAGAGAAGTTGTTGCAGATGCGTGTTGCTCATAGCGCCTCCCGCTGCTCGCGCAGTCGCATTAACCCGTTGGCGTAGTGGGTAAAGTCCAGCTGATTCACCGCGTCCAATTCCTGCTTCAATGCCGGGTTGATCGCGCTCACGCCGTGTAATGCACCACAAATGGCGGTTGCCATCGCCCCGATGGTGTCGGTATCGCCGCCAAGGTTAGCGCACAAAATGGCGCAGCGGTTAGGATCGGTCTGTGCCAGCTCAACCATGGCGATAGCGCAAGGAACGGACTCAATGGTGCTGGTTCCTGCCCCCACAACCTGATACAACTGCTCGCTGGCGGACTCGACGCCATCGGCGTTACGGACGATTTTCAGCGCCAGTTCAAGGCGTGCACAAAGCGATGCGCTAAAGGTGGTGATTCGTTTTTGCTGCGCATGCAGGGCAATGGCAGGTAGCGCGTCGACAATCTCTGACCATTTTCCTCCGTCGATGGCGCGCGATACCGCCCACGCGACGACAACGGCTCCCGCGATAGCCAGATCCGATTTATGCGTTGGGCTGGAGGCCAGTGCCACATCATCGATAAAGGCATCAAGATCGCGGGCGGGCAGCAGGCATCCCAGCGGGGAAACGCGCATTGCCGCGCCATTGGTCACGCCGTTGTTTTCCAGTTCGGCGACTGGTTTACCGTCACGAATAGCGTTCAACGCAATTTTTGAGGTCGGGCCGAGCACGTTTTTATTAAAAGCATCAAACTGCTCGGCCCAGGCCAGAATATTGCGACCAATAACGTCTGGCACAATTTCGCCGTCGCACTCAAGCAGGGCATCTGCCAGACACAGTGCCATGGACGTGTCATCAGTGAACTCCGCCTGGTTAAAATAGCAGGCGGCATTATTTTCCGCAGGGCCGGGCAAAAAACGGTCGATCCAACCGAAGTGTGCTTTAACCCGGGTTCTTGGCCACAGTTCCGACGGCATGCCCATCGCATCCCCTAACGCCTGCCCATAAAGAGCACCGAGAATACGTTCTGCTTTCATTTTACTTCCCCTTGTTTCAACGCTACATCGCGATCGTCCACCTTAATGGCGGTGATTTCTTTGTCTGATTCGCGAAAGAAAATCATAAACATCACGGCAATGACGGCAATCATGACCGCGCCAAATCCCCACATGCCAGCCCAGTTAAAGGTGAGACCATTAACCGGTTCCTGATAAGCAAACATTTTTTCCATCATCACGCCGCCCAGACGGTAACCGAGCAGGCTGCCGAACCCCTGACAGCAGAGGGTGATAAGCCCTTGAGCTGCGGTGCGCATGTGGACCGGCGCTTTTTTATCGACATAGATGTAAGCCGTGACGTAATAGAAGTCGTAACTGACGCCGTGCAGCAGAATGCCGAGAAACAGCAGGGCGTAAGTGAAATATTCTTCCGCACCGCCGTAAACGAAAAATCCGTAGCGGATCGCCGCAGTAATAAGACCAAGCAACAATACCTTTTTAATGCCAAAGCGTTTGGTGAAAAACGGTAGCGCCAGCATGAAGAAGATTTCAGAGAATTGGCCCAGTGTCATCCAGCCGGTGGCGTTTTTCATACCGACTTCTGTCAGGTAACCGTTGGCAAAGATGTAATAGAACGCCAGTGGCATCGCAAACAGGAAAGAGCAAAAGAAGAAGACGAGGAAGTTCTTATCGCGCAGCAGGATCAGCGCATCCAGACCCAGCATAACTTTGAAATCCATTTTGCCGGTACTTTTTGGCGGCGTATCCGGTAAAAAGAAGGCAAAAACGCCTAATAATGCGGAGCTTCCGGCAGTGATAAGCAGGGGAATATTGGTGGGTGAGATGTCGTTATAGCCAAGCATTTGCGGTAAGAAACCGCAGGCCAAACCGGAGGCAATCCAGCCAATGGTCCCCATCACGCGGATGCGCGGGAAATCACGTTCAACATCCGGTACGTTGGCAAAAGCAATACTGTTGGTCAGCGCAATCGTCGGCATATAGGTCAACGAATAGGCCAGTAACAGAGGGAAGAATCCGCTAAAGGTGGTTTGCTGGGCGGCGAAGTACATCAGAATAGCGCCGACGAACATCAACACCGCCAGCACTTTTTGCGCGGAGAAAAAGCGGTCAGTGATTGAACCGACCAGAATGGGCGACAGGATCGCCGCAATGGCTGTGCAGGCGTAGGACCAGCCGATCTCTCCGGCACTAAAGCCACTTTTACTCAGCCAAAGCCACAGCGGTACAAACCAGGCGCCCCAGATAAACCACTCTACAAACATCATGAACGACAGCTTAACTGTAGTTTTCATCTTTAAATCCTTCATGACAGGTAAGGTACGCGCTGATAGTACCATTCAATAATACCTTTAAAATACCTTTGAGATTAAACTTTGACCGTCTTAACATTATTTTTTCCTGAATCGAGCCAGCAGAAGTTGCTGAAAAGTGCGCTAAAGATGGAAAAAAAGCGCAGTCGGTACCAGGCTTAATGCTGCCCGCAAAAAGGCGGGTCAGGACAATCCATATTCCGGTTTTAAACCGGAACTTACGGGAGCATAGCTATGACTGATATTGCGCAGTTGCTTGGCAAAGATGCCGACAGCCTTTTACAGCATCGTTGTATGACCATTCCTTCTGACCAACTTTACCTGCCTGGACATGATTACGTCGATCGCGTAATGGTGGATAACAATCGTCCGCCTGCCGTGCTGCGTAATATGCAGACGCTGTATAACACGGGGCGACTTGCGGGGACAGGGTATCTGTCGATCCTACCGGTGGATCAGGGGGTAGAGCATTCTGCTGGGGCTTCGTTTGCCGCTAACCCGCTGTACTTTGATCCGAAGAATATTGTGGAGTTGGCTATCGAAGCAGGGTGCAACTGCGTGGCATCGACTTACGGTGTGCTGGCTTCTGTCTCCCGCCGCTACGCGCACCGTATCCCGTTCCTCGTTAAAATTAACCACAACGAAACGCTCAGCTATCCGAATACCTTTGACCAGACGCTGTATGCCAGCGTAGAGCAGGCGTTCAATATGGGTGCGGTTGCGGTAGGGGCAACCATCTATTTCGGTTCTGAGGAATCTCGCCGCCAGATTGAAGAGATTTCAGCAGCGTTTGAGCGCGCCCATGAGTTGGGTATGGTTACCGTGCTGTGGGCGTATCTGCGTAACTCCGCGTTTAAAAAAGATGGTGTGGATTACCATGTTTCCGCCGATCTTACCGGGCAGGCTAACCATCTGGCTGCCACTATCGGAGCGGATATCGTTAAGCAGAAAATGGCGGAAAATAACGGCGGGTATAAAGCTGTTAATTTTGGCTACACCGACGACCGCGTCTATACCAAGTTGACCAGCGAGAATCCAATTGACCTGGTGCGTTACCAACTGGCGAACTGTTATATGGGGCGCGCCGGGTTAATTAACTCTGGCGGTGCGGCTGGCGGCGAAACCGATCTGAGCGATGCGGTACGTACTGCGGTGATTAACAAACGTGCGGGCGGTATGGGGCTGATTCTTGGGCGCAAGGCATTCAAGAAAACCATGGCCGACGGCGTTAAGCTGATTAACGCCGTACAGGACGTTTATCTGGACAGCAAAGTCACTATTGCCTGATCCTTCGGATTGTCGTTGGGTTAGCGCAATAGCGGACAACCCGGCGGCAGTCGGCAACGTAACGCCGCGGGCAAGATTTCAATATGAAACTCTTGTCCGCTGAGCGGTTCGCCATCGAGATTAAAGGTAATTTCATGCGGGGCGCGGATATCAAACCACGATGATGCGCCCTCGATAATGTTAGGGTTGTCTTCGGATTGCGTTAACGCCGAAAGCAGTCCTGGCAGTAGTTCCTCGCCGGTAAAAATGCGCAGTTGCAGCAGGCCGTCGTTGATCAGCGCCGTCGGGCAAAGCTGTTGCCCACCACCGGCCTGGCGACCGTTACCGATACCAATCACCAGCGCCTTACCCTGCCAGTGAAAATCCTCCCCGCGAATGTCACAGATGTCGGGCTTGAGCGTATCCATGCGCATTAATCCGTGAATAAAATACGATACACCGCCCAGTGCGGCCTTGAGTTTTTCCGGCGTTTCGGTGGTGATGCGAGTGCCAAACCCGCCGGTCGCCATGTTGATAAAACAGGTTTTATCGTTGACCTGTACCATATCGATCGCAGTCGCATTTGCAGCGATAGCCAGCTTTAACGCCTTATCAAGGTCGTCGGGTATACCAACGCTGGTGGCAAAGTCATTCGCCGTTCCCAACGGTAAAATACCCAGCGCTGGAATATTGCCACCCTGCGACTGAATCAGCGCTGTCGAAACTTCGTTGATGGTGCCGTCACCGCCGCCGGCTATCACCGTAGCAACGCCTAGCTGACGAGCTTCATCAACGTAGCGTTGGGCATCGCCTTTTTCCCAGGTCACGCGAACATGGATTTCCACGCCTTCATCGCGAAGCTTCGCAATGGCATCACGCAGGGGGAGATTATCAGCACTTTTTCCATTGAGGATCAGTAAACTGGCAGGGAACGCTATCATCCGTTTGCCTCACTTTTTTTCGTTTTAACAAGTGTATGCCAGGAAAGCGTTTATGGCGTAAGAACTGACTGAAAGCGCAGGCGAAGAGATAAAAAAAGCCGCAGAGCGCGGCTTTTCAGATTGGGCAGACGTTACTGCGGGAACCACTGGTCGCTGATTTTCTGGTACGTGCCGTCAGCTTTGATTGCCGCCAGCGCGCTGTTCAGTTTTTCCAGCAGGGCTTTGTTATCCGGGCGAACCGCGATGCCAAGGCCAGTACCGAAGTATTGCGGATCGGTTACTTTGTCAGTGGCTACGCCTAACTGCGGGTTGGTTTTCAGCCATTCGTTAACCACAGCGGTATCGCCAAATACGCCATCAATACGGCCATTTTTCAGGTCGATAATCGCATTCTGATAGCTATCGTAGGCCACGGTTTTCACCTCAGGATGTTTGTCCTGCAGGTATTTCTGATGGGTGGTGCCGTTTTCCATACCGATGCGCTTACCTTTCAGGTCGGCAAAGGTTTTATAGGTGTCTTTTTTCGCAATCACCAGTGCGGAGTTGGCATAGTAAGGCTGAGTAAATGCAACCTGCTTGCTACGCTCAGGTGTGATATCCATTCCGGAAATTACCGCATCATATTTCTTGAATTTCAGCGCGGGGATCAGGCTGTCGAAAGCGTGATTGGTGAAAGTACATTCTGCCTGCATTTGTTTGCACAGCGCCGTTGCCAGGTCGATGTCAAAACCGACAATTTTATTGCTCGCGTCCAGTGATTCAAATGGCGGATACGTGGCTGATACACCGAAACTAATTTTATCAGCAGCTGAGGCGCCAGCGGCGAAAGTAGCAAGTAATGCAGCCAGTACTAACTTTTTCATGGTGGAACTCCCGTCTGTCAATCTTATGATTATTACCGTGTCTGCGGCGTGGAGTAACAATGCCATTTTATGAATTTATATGCAATAAAAATGATTAAGTATTTTTTACAGTATAAAAAAAGACGGACAATTTAGGTTGTTGTCCGTCTTTATTATTTTGCTTTATGCATATTTGCCGGATGGCGGTGCTAGCACCTTATCCGGCCTACAAAAGGTGCATGAACCGTAGGCCTGATAAGCGTAGCGCCATCAGGCATATGCTTAATTCCGGTGTTCAAACGCCAGCGCTTTACGCTCTATTAAGCGCATCATCAGCGTCAGCAAACCGTTGACGATCAGATAAATCACACCTGCCGCACCGAAGACCATAACGTCATAAGTACGACCGTACAGCAGCTGACTATAGCCCATGACTTCCATCAGCGTGATAGTGTAAGCCAGTGAGGTACTTTTAAATACCAGCACCACTTCGTTGGAATACGAGGAGAGGGCGCGTTTAAAGGCGTACGGCAACAGAATCGCCAGCGTATCCTTTTTGCTCATCCCTAACGCTCCGCAGGACTGCCACTGGCCTTCCGGGATTGCACGGATAGCGCCGTAGAACAGTTGCGTAGTGTAGGCCGCACTGTTTAACGACAGCGCAATTAAGGCGCATAACCAGGGTTCAGAGAGCAGATGCCACAGTACCGGATATTCTTGCAATGCCGGAAACTGTCCTGGTCCGTAGTAGATCAGGAAGATTTGCACCAGCAGCGGTGTACCGGTAAACAGCGTGATATAAGCGCGAACCAGCCACACCAGCACCGGCGTTTTCAGCGTCAGGATGACGGTGAAGATCAGCGCCAGCACCAGAGCAACCACGATGGAGGCGACCGTCAGCGTCAGGCTGGTATGCAGCCCTTTCAACAATTCAGGTAAATACTCAAGCATCAGCCTGGTCTCCGCTCAAAACGTGTCGCGCGCAGGTCAATGCGTTTGAGAATGTACTGACTCACCAGCGTAATCACCAGGTAAATAGCGGCCGCCACAATGTACCAGGTAAACGGCTCCTGGGTGCGGGTGGCAATACTCTTCGTTTGCAGCATCAGATCGTTCACGCTGATAAGGCTGACCAGCGCGGTATCTTTCAGCAATACCAGCCACTGGTTACCCAGTCCCGGTAAGGCATGACGCCACATCTGCGGCATCACCAGACGAAAGAAGATCGCGGCTTTAGACAAACCCAACGCCTGACCTGATTCCCATTGTCCGAGTGGCACGGCCTTCAGCGCGCCACGCAGCGTTTGCGACGCGTAAGCGGCGTACAATAATGACAGTGCAATGACACCGCACAGGAACGGGCTGACGTCGAAGTTTTCGATCTGCATCTGAACCGGGATTTGTACAAACCCGAGATTGATCGTAAAGCCATCGGCCAGCGTCAGCAGCAGTTGTGAGGAGCCGAAATAGATAAACAGAACCACCAGAATTTCTGGCAGACCGCGCAGGATGGTGACCAGGGCCGAGCCCGCCCATGCCACCGGGCGCCATTTTACTGACTCCCAGACGGCAAACAACATGGCGAGCGCAAGGCCAATGATCAGCGCACAAACGGCAAGGCCGACGGTCATCCCGGCGGCGCTTGCTAAAGGAAAAAATTCATTCATCAAATATTACTTCTGGAACCATTTGTTGTAGATGGTTTCGTAAGTCCCATCTTTCTTCACTTTTTCCAGCGCAGCGTTAAACTTCTGCTGCAGCTCGTTATTGCCCTGGCGTACCGCGATGCCCAGACCTGTACCGAAGTAATCTTTATCCGTCACTTTGTCACCAACCGCGGCAAGCTTAGGATTGTCTTTCAGCCACTCGGTTACTACTGCGGTATCACCAAAGACGCCGTCAATACGACCGTTTTGCAGATCGAGTTTGGCATTCTGGTAGCTGTCATACGGCACAGTGGTCACTTCCGGATGTTTATCCATGATGAATTTCTGGTGCGTGGTACCGTTTTGAACGCCGACTTTTTTACCTTTCAGCTGGTCGATGCTGGTGTATTTACCCTGCTGGCCCACAAACAGCGCAGAGTTGTCGTAGTAAGGGGTGGTGAACAGCACCTGTTTTTCACGCTCAGGGGTGATGTCCATACCGGCCATTACCGCGTCAAAACGACGGAACTTCAGGCTAGGAATCAGGCTGTCGAAGGCCTGATTGGTGAAGGTACAAGTAGCGTCAATCTCTTTACACAGCGCGTTTGCCAGATCAACGTCAAAACCTACGATCTTGTTATTCGCATCGATAGATTCAAACGGAGGATAAGACGCTTCGGTGGCGAAACGAATGGTTTGGGCTGCGGTAGCGGAAAGACTAAAACCTGCGATTAGCGCGGCAATCAGAACTTTTTTCATTGTATTGTCCCGAATCTTAGTGAGAAAGATAGTTTTTAAACGCTTCGGTTTGCGGGTTGGCAAAGCAGCTCGCATCCCCAAACTCGACGATATGACCGTTTTCCATATACACCACACGACTGGCCGTTTTACGTGCAACTTCCACTTCGTGGGTGACGATCACCTGAGTAATGTTGGTTTCCGCCAGTTCGCGAATGATACTGACGATTTGGGCGGTAATTTCCGGGTCAAGCGCGGCGGTCGGTTCATCAAACAGCAGCACCTGCGGCTCCATCATCAACGCGCGGGCAATGGCTACACGCTGTTGCTGGCCACCGGAAAGATGTAATGGGTAACGATCGCTGTAAGGCTTGAGGCGCAGACGTTCCAGCAGTTTCTCGGCGCGCGCCATCGCTTGCTCTTTTGTCAGACCCAGTACGCGGCAGGGTGCTTCAATCAGGTTCTGCACAACCGTGAGATGCGGCCAGAGATTATATTGTTGAAAGACCATGCCTACGTTCTGACGCAGATCCCGAATGGCTTTATCTGACGGGGTCTTCGTGAAGTCGAAACGGTTGCCTGCAATAGAGAGCGTGCCCGAGCGCGGCATCTCAAGCAGGTTGAGTACGCGCAGCAGCGAGCTTTTCCCGGCTCCACTTGGGCCAAGTAACACCAGTGTTTCACCCTGAGGGCAATCCAGCGTGATATCGAACAGCGCCTGATGTGCGCCGTAGAAGCAGTTAATGCCGTTTAATTGAATACTCATTGACACTCGATACTGGCAGTCTGATAGCTATTGAAGCCGCAGATACTACCTTTGACAGAATAGTTATGCAATATTTATGCGTTAAAAGTTAAATGCAAACCGCATTCTTCTCTAAACATAGCACAAAATAGCGGGGCCACCAGTGGGCAAGAATAAATGTCGGCATTCTACGCAGAATGCCGGACAATTTATGGGGGTTATGATTTAAGCGGGTGAATGGGGCGGTTAGCGGTTTTCGACAGACTGGCGCAGCGTCCCGGCTGGCGCGTGTACGCTGCCGCCCAGATAGCGTACATCATCAACGACCCAGCACTGACCTTCACGGATCATCAGCACTTCATCACGCCAGCTTTGGTCACCCTGTTTCAGCTCTACGCGCAGTGGAATGTTGCGTGCATCACTATTCGGAATAGTCGATGCGCTGGCGACACTGGCGCTGTCTGGTAACGTAGCGCGACTGGAGAACGGATCGCTGTTAAACAGATCGCGGTGTGCATTATCACGGCTGGCATCGGTCAGCAGTTTAGCCAGATTGTCGCTCAGGTACGGACGGAGGGCGGTAATGTCATTGTTTCGATGCTGAATACGGTAATCATAGAATTGTTGAGCCACGCTGTCTGGCCCACCTTCTATGCATGAACCACTACGCGTGCCGTTATCTTTATAGACCGGCGTCACGGTCGTACAGGCGCTGAGAAGTAGTGCACATGGAACCAGCAGAGAGAGTTTCGAATAGCGCATAATGATTTCCTTATAAGCTTCCTACTAATTGTGTTCTACGATGAACAATTCGGTCTCACTAAAGATTGTATGATCGATTAACACATTGTTTTTGCTAAAGCAAATTCGCGGACACCCGACCTGAAGCATGTTGGTGGCGCTCGTTGCCAGCTTCAGCTTTAGTATATCAACCTGCAACGGGGCGTTGGCGGCCATTCATGCTTCTTATACTGTATAGACCATCTGAGCATTTGCATGTTCCATTTGCCGCGCTTTACGCCTGGCTAAACAAAACTCATGCCGTGTTGTTGGCTATAAGGGACTCCGGATGGCTAAAATAAGAGTTGCTTAATCTCGGTGCCCGTGCGTTAATGATCCGGTCGGTTTGAATAACAGACGATATACAAAGTAGTTTACTCAAGCAGTTCTCATTTTCAGGTGTAATCCGTTTATCCCCTCTTTGAGTCTCTTCATTAAGCACTACGAAGTTTCTGTCATAAAAACCAAGCTTGCCGAAAGGCTCAAATTAAGGAATAAATATATGTCTACTAAAATGACTGGTTTAGTTAAATGGTTCAATCCTGAAAAAGGTTTTGGCTTCATTACGCCTGCAGATGGCAGCAAAGATGTCTTTGTCCATTTCTCAGCGATTCAAAGTAATGAGTTTAAGACACTGAATGAAAACCAGAAAGTCGAATTCGGTGTGGAGCAGGGACCTAAAGGTCCATCCGCAATTAATGTTGTGGCGCTTTGAGGTAACTATTATTACTAATCATATTCACTTTCGCTGTCCATGTTGCCATGGCTCCCAATACAGAACATCAACCTTTGATGTTACTGAAGGAAATCCATTCGGGGCAAAATGTATTTTTTGTAAATCAAAAATGATTACATTTGATAACGTAGCAATGTACATTCAGTCCGGCCAGGCGCCATTAGATTTCAGAAAATAATAACTTCAGGCCCCCAAACATCTGGGGGCTTTTTTATTTCTGGCGGCATGCCAGTCAAATAAAAATAAAAAACGCACTACCTGAAACCGCTACACATCAACAAGGATAGCAGTTTTATTTGGCGGGCTTTCCTTTGAGTGTCATAGTGTATTGGTTTGATAATGCTTTTGAGGTCGTGCTCTTAGCGCAAAAAGGAGATTAACCATGCAGTTTTCGACAACCCCTACGCTGGAAGGACAGAGCATCGTGGAGTACTGCGGTGTTGTTACCGGTGAAGCCATTTTAGGCGCGAATATCTTCCGCGATTTTTTTGCCGGTATTCGCGATATTGTCGGCGGTCGCTCCGGCGCGTATGAAAAAGAGCTGCGTAAAGCGCGTGAAATTGCTTTTCAGGAGCTGGGCGAACAGGCGAAAGCGCTGGGTGCTGATGCGGTGGTCGGTATCGATATCGATTACGAAACCGTAGGCAAAGACGGTAGCATGCTGATGGTGAGCGTCAGCGGTACCGCGGTGAAAACTCGCCGATGAAACGTCTGTTGTGTCTGCTGGCATTTACGCTGTTGCTGGTGGGATGTGCTGGCGAAAAAGGGATTGTCGACAAAGACGGGTATCAGTTAGATACCCGCCGTCAGGCCCAGGCTGCTTATCCACGCATTAAAGTACTGGTTATCCATTACACGGCCGATGATTTTGACTCTTCCCTGGCTACGCTGACCGATAAAAACGTCAGTTCACACTATTTGATCCCCGCAGTGCCGCCGCTTTACCATGGTAAACCGCGTATCTGGCAACTGGTGCCGGAAAAAGATCTGGCCTGGCATGCGGGGATTAGCTTCTGGCGCGGCGCTACGCGTATTAACGATACCTCAATTGGTATTGAGCTGGAAAACCGCGGCTGGCAAAAATCAGCGGGCAGCAAGTATTTTGCGCCGTTTGAGCCCGCGCAGATTCAGGCGTTAATCCCATTGGCGAAAGATATCATCGCCCGCTACGACATAAAACCGCAAAACGTGGTGGCTCATGCAGACATTGCGCCGCAGCGTAAGGACGATCCCGGTCCGCTGTTTCCGTGGCAAGCACTGGCCGCTCAGGGCATTGGCGCATGGCCGGATGCTCAGCGTGTGGCATTTTATCTCGCCGGACGAGCGCCCCATACGCCGGTAGAAACCGCGTCATTGCTCGATCTGCTGTCACGCTATGGCTATGAGGTAAAACCCGAGATGACGCCGCGTGAACAGCAGCGGGTGATTATGGCGTTCCAGATGCATTTCCGCTCGACGTTGTGGAATGGCGTGGCGGACGCGGAAACGCAGGCGATTGCCGAAGCGTTACTGGAGAAATACGGGCAGGGTTAACGCATACACCAATGCCTGATGGCGCTTCGCTTATCAGGCCTACGGTTAATTTGGCAGGTTTTTGTGGCGCTTGTGCCGCCACCCTGCAATGGCTATCAGCCTAACGCGGCAGCTTACCGTGGTCGCGCAGCCAGGCCGCGGTACGCTCAATCCCTTCATCCAGCGTCACAACGGGCTGATAACCTAACTCTTCCTGGGCGCGGCTGGTATCCAGCGTAAAGTCAAAATTCAGCTTCGAAACGCCGTAATGCGTAAGCTTTGGCTCTTTCGCCGATTTATTGCCTAAGCGCTCCATGCTGCGGGCAATCATGTCCAGCATCGGGTAGGGCACGGAGCGGATACGGCAATCAATATTCAGCTCGTCGATAAGTTTCTGCACAATACTGCGCAGGGTGCGATGTTCACCGTTGGTTATATTGTACGCGCGACCCGACGGCAGCTTATCGCAGGCTTGCTGACTCGCCAGCCACATCGCGTGAACCGCGTTCTCGTAATAGGTCATATCTACCAGCGCACTCCCGCCGTGCGGCAACAGGATGCTGCCGTAGTGGTACATCATATGGGCGAGGCGGGGAATAAAGACTTTATCGTGAGGTCCGAACAAGCTTTGTGGGCGCAAGACAGTAAAGCGAGTCTGCGGGTTGGCCTGGGCGAGCAGCGCAATCACCTCTTCACCAGCCGCTTTGCTGCGGGCGAATTCGTTGGCGAAGCGATGGGGACGGAAGTCTTCTTTGATATCGCGATGATGGTGATAATCAAAATACAGCGACGGAGAAGAGATATGAATAAAGTTACGTACGCCCCAGGCTACGGCCCACTCGCCCAGACGGCGGGTAGCACGAACGTTGGCCAGATCAAAAGCTTCCTGAGTTCCCCACGGAGAGGTGAAACTGGAGCAGTGCCACAGCGTGTCAATGCCGGCCAGCATCACTTTTGCCTGCGAAGAAACCAGCTCGGTCAAATCCGCATGCACAAACTCTGCGCCCATTTTCTCCAGCAGCTTGCCCATCGCTTCGTTGCGACCGGTGGCTCTGACGCTGACGCCTTTGCTGCATAAAAACTCAACCGCGTTTCGGCCCAAGCCGCTGGTGGCTCCGGTAACCAGTACCTTCATATCAATCCACTGTGTTTAAAAAACGTCGTGCGCATTCTTCCGTGAATTACGCCTGTATGCAATGGGAAACATGAAAGAATACAGGCTCTTTTTATCATTAGTCTGTGATTTGTTCTGCAAGTTTGGCTATACGCTTCGCCATCCCCCTGAAAATGAACAGGTGGGCGGGGATCATCAACAGCCAGTAGAAGAGGCCAGGCATACCGTGCGGATGCCACCACGCGCGTACATCAATGCGTCGGTGATCGCCTTTATCTTCCAGTGTGAAGCTCAGGCGACCCAGTCCCGGCGCTTTCATCCCAAACAGCAGCGTCAGCTGTTTCTCCGGCTCAACGATGATGACTTTCCAGCTATCAACGGTGTCGCCAACTTGCAATAGTGGGTGTTCGGGACGACCTTTTGCCAGCTTATGGCCGACCAGCAGGTCCAACGCCGCGCGCGTCTTCCATAGAATATTGCCAAAGAAATAGCCTTCTTTGCCGCCGAGTCGATTCACAACCTGCCACAGCGCTTTTGTGCTGGCAGAGGTTTCAACGCTAAAGCCAGCTTGTTTGGCGAAATAGCCATATTCTGGACGCCAGCGGGCAAACGCCTGTGCGTCGTAACCCCAGTCGCTGGAGTTGACCAGCTTCTCTTCTTCCTTCAACGTGCTGCGCACCGCGTCATCAAAGGCAATCAGTTTTTGAGGGATCAGCGCACGTAATTCGGTGTCATCGGCCAGCAGGTCGTGTTTTAAGCCCTGGATCAGCGCTTTGGCCGTGGTTGGCGGCACTGACGTAATGACGTTTAAAAACCAGACCGAAATCCAGCGGGTAGGAAAGGGGATGGGGATGAGCAGGCGATGTTTACCGCTGACCGCCATAAAATGCTCGAACTGTTCCTGATAGCTCAACACCTGCGGCCCGGCGGCTTCGAGGACGCGGTGATGTGGTGTGGGATTTTCCAACAATGCCACCAGATAGTACATTAAATTCTCCAGCGCGATAGGCGTGGTACGCGAGCGTACCCAGCGTGGAGGGGTGAGAACCGGCAGGTTGTAAACCATATCGCGCATGACTTCAAAAGCAGCGGAACCAGCCCCCACGATAATGCCCGCGCGCAATTCCGTCATCGGTACGCCTGACTCGCGCAGGGTGTCTGCGGTTATCTGTCGCGCATGCAGATGATCGGATTGTTCATGCCGGGGAGCCTGCAATGAGCTCAGGAAAATAAGCTGTTTAACTGGCGTATTACGCAGCGCATCGCGCACGTTCATCGCCACCTGACGTTCGTGGGCAATAAAATCACCGCCTTCGCCCATACCATGAACCAGATAATAAACCGTATCAACACCCGTCAGCAGCGGGGTGAGGTTATCTGGCCAATTCAAATCGACCTTGTGGCAACTGACATTGGCCAGTTGCTGCTTTTCCAGCCGTTCAATGCGACGTGCCGCAGCCAACACCTGATGCCCTTGCTGACTGAGCGCCTGTACTAAATGCTGACCAATGTAGCCACTGGCGCCAAGAACCAAAATCCGTTGCGGCACGCCCATCTCCTTATTGGGTTAAAAAAGCGCGCCAGTGGGCGACGACTTCAGCAAGTTGTTCACGTGATACGTCCAGGTGCATCACCAGGCGCACAATCGGGGAGGCGTTAATCAGCACACCTTGCGCTTTCATATACTCGCCCAGCGCGGTAGCGTGCTCTTCGCCAACGCGAACAAACAGCATGTTGGTGTCGTGGCGCATGACGTCCGCCCCTGCTTCGCGCAGCTGCTCCGCCATCCAGGCGGCGTTGTCATGATCTTCCTGTAACCGCGCCACGTTATTTTTCAGCGCATACAGCCCGGCCGCTGCCAGAATACCGGCCTGACGCATTCCGCCGCCGGTCATTTTGCGCCAGCGAATAGCGCGTTTGATGTACTCGTGGCTGCCGACCAGCAGTGAGCCTACCGGCGTCCCCAAACCTTTGGAGAGACAAATGGTGAACGAGTCGCAGTATTGCGTGATCTCTTTCAGCTCACAGCCGTAAGCGACGACGGCGTTAAAAATACGTGCGCCGTCGACGTGCAGGGCAAGATTACGCTCACGGGTGAATTCCCAGGCGTCTTTCAGATACTCGCGCGGTAGCACTTTGCCGTTGTGGGTATTTTCCAGGCTGAGCAAGCGGGTGCGGGCAAAATGGATATCGTCCACTTTGATTTTTGCAGCTACTTTGTCCAGAGGCAGGGAGCCATCCGGTGCGGCGTCGATAGGTTGCGGTTGAATGCTACCGAGCACCGCTGCGCCACCTGCTTCGTAGAGATAGTTATGCGCGCCCTGGCCGGCAATGTACTCTTCGCCACGCTGACAATGGCTGAGCAGCGCCACCAGGTTAGCCTGAGTACCGGTAGGTAAGAAAATAGCGGCTTCTTTACCAGAAAGCTCTGCGGCGTATTGCTGGAGGGCGTTAACGGTAGGGTCGTCTCCATACACGTCATCCCCGACCGGGGCTGCCATCATCTCTTCCAGCATGGCGCGACTCGGCCGGGTGACGGTATCACTGCGTAAATCAATCATGGTGTCTCCTTATTACACTTCATCCTTCAAGCTGCCTCGGCGTTGGCCGCACCCTTAAACCCCAGTCACATAGTATACCTATGCTCCTGGGGATTTTCGGGCTAGCCGCCTTGATGCATCATGAATGATTTTGTGTGTGATTTAATAAGGATGTTTTACCTGAGCCAGTTCGTTTTCGCCAGTTCGATCACTTCATCACCGCGTCCACTGATGATTGCACGCAGCATATACAGGCTAAAACCTTTGGCCTGTTCGAGTTTGATCTGCGGCGGGATCGCCAGCTCTTCTTTCGCCACGACCACATCGACCAGCACCGGGCCGTCAATCGACATCGCCCTTTGTAGCGCTTCATCAACCTCTGAGGATTTTTCCACGCGAATGCCTGTAATGCCACAGGCTTCGGCAATCCGCGCGAAGTTGGTGTCGTGCAGTTCAGTGCCGTCGGTCAGATAACCGCCCGCTTTCATCTCCATTGCGACAAATCCCAGTACGCTGTTGTTGAAGACAATAATCTTCACCGGCAGCTTCATCTGGACAACCGACAGAAAGTCTCCCATCAGCATGCTAAAGCCGCCGTCACCGCACATTGCCACAACCTGGCGTCCTGGTTCTGTGGCTTGTGCGCCGAGTGCCTGCGGCATGGCATTCGCCATCGACCCGTGGTTAAACGATCCGAGCAGACGACGTTTGCCGTTCATTTTCAGATAGCGTGCTGCCCACACCGTTGGCGTACCAACGTCGCAGGTAAAGATGGCATCGTCAGCGGCAAAGTGGCTGATCTGCTGCGCCAGATACTGCGGGTGAATGGCTTTATCGCTGGGTTTGGCTAAATCATCCAGCCCTTTGCGCGCCTCGCGATAGTGCTCCAGCGCTTTGTCCAGGAACTGCCGCTCGGTTTTTTCCTCCACCAGCGGCAGTAGGGCACGTAACGTAGATTTAATATCGCCTACCAGCGCCATATCAACTTTACTGTGCGCGCCAATGCTCGCCGGATTGATATCAATCTGAATAATTTTGGCGTCGGTGGGGTAGAACGGGCGATAGGGGAACTGGGTGCCAAGCAGGATCAACGTGTCGGCATTCATCATGGTATGGAAGCCGGATGAAAAGCCAATCAGCCCGGTCATACCCACATCATAGGGGTTATCGTACTCAACATGCTCTTTACCACGCAGGGCGTGAACAATCGGCGCTTTGATTTTAGCCGCAAACTCAACCAGTTCTTTATGTGCACCGGCGCAGCCGCTGCCGCACATCAGGGCGATATTGCTGGAGTAGCGCAGCAGTTGCGCCAGTTTTCTCAGCTCTTCTTCTTGTGGAGTCACCACCGGGAGCGGCGCATGATACCAGTGCGTGGTGGCGCTTTCAGGTGCAGGTTTTAGCGCCACGTCACCGGGTAAAACCACCACGGAAACGCCACGGTTGAGCACCGCCTTACGCATGGCAATTGCCAGCACCTGTGGGATCTGTTCTGGGCTGGAAACCAGCTCGCAATAGTGGCTACATTCGCGGAACAACTCTTGCGGGTGGGTCTCCTGAAAATAACCGCTGCCTATTTCACTGGAGGGAATATGCGCGGCGATTGCCAGTACCGGGACGTGGTTACGGTGACAATCAAACAGCCCGTTGATCAGGTGCAGGTTGCCTGGCCCGCACGAGCCTGCGCAGACGGCCAGTTCGCCCGTCAACTGCGCTTCAGCGCCCGCAGCGAAGGCTGCAACCTCTTCATGACGGGTTGGCATCCAGTCAATTGTTCCCATACGATTCAGACTGTCACTCAGACCATTAAGTGAGTCACCCGTTACACCCCAAATGCGTTTTACGCCAGCCTGTTCGAGTGTTTTAGCAATAAAAGCGGCAACCGTTTGTTTCATGGTTTTCCTTCTCCTCTAATGTGATACCGGTTACAAGTTTAGATGAAGATAATAGTTATGCTTCTCATTTCCCCCTTATTTCCGGCAGGTTTCATTTAACCTGTATTAAGCGTAGTTTGTTATTGGACATGGTGAAACAAGGAATAAATTCAAATGGTTATAAAACTATTAAATTCAGTTAACCGAGTACTGACTCACGAAGATTTTGGCAAGTTATTGTTACGCTTTGCCGTAGGTGGGCTGATGCTGTTTCATGGGCTGCATAAACTCTTTGCGGGTATTGATGGCATCAGCGGTATGTTGATAGCGAAAGGTTTCCCAGGCTTTATTGCGTATGGCGTTCTGTTGGGAGAGGTCGTGGCACCGTGCCTGATTATTCTTGGCATCCTGACGCGTCCGGCGGCGTTGGGGCTGGCGTTTACGATGGTTGTGGCGTGGCTGATGGTCGGGATGGGTGAAACCTGGACACTGGATAAAACCGGTGCATGGGCGATTGAAAGTCTGGTTTATTTCTTCATCGGCGCGCTGGCCGTGGCGTTTTTGGGGGCGGGGCGTTACTCCGTTGCCGGGAATTCAGCCTGGCGATAGTTACCATCTGAGAGTCAATACCGAGGCGGGAAAGCGTAACATTGCTCCGCCTCGTCGTTCAATTTGTCGCTAATCTATATGTCGTCACTGTTCCATAGTTTGTGCCGACGTCTCAGCGCTCGTTGCGTCAATGCCCTTGCCATCGCGGCGCCTATTTCAGCGCTGACCACCAGTCCCTGAATAAACGGACGATCGTGCATTAACCACGGCAGCCCGCCAAAAGCGATGCGATTGCGGGCGTTTTCCGGCGCTTGCAGCGTGTAATCTTCGCCGATATCCGGGATCTCATCGCCACAGGCCAGCAGTTGATCGCGTAGCGTTGGGAACGGGATATCTTTGCTCTGCAATGCCCGTTGTCCTCGGGCGTCAATAAACACATCAAATTCGCTGCGCTGACCGTGGTGGGAAATTACCGTTATTTCCTGTTCATTCATGCGCTCATAATCTGTGCCGAGAGCGAGGATCTCAATCAGCCCGGCTTCGTGCAGCGCCAGCAGTCGGCGAACTGACTCTGACGGGATTGCCGCATAGTTATCAATAAATACCCGCGCCAGTCCGCGCTTGAAACGTTTTTCGTCGCGGGTATCAAGATGAGGGACTATCTCCTCGATAACCTCGTGCAGGCGCAGCAAGGTATAGCGCCAGGCGACGGTATGTTGTTTCTGCTTGTTGCGCTCAACTTCTACCAGGTTACGTCTCGCCCAGTCAAAAGGGTCATGCCTGAGCCTGTCGGCGAAATAGACTTCGGGGAACGTGTCGGCGTTAAGCGTCGCAAGCGCCACCTGTTGGCACCAGCCTGGCGCTGCGTCTTGCAGTTGTTGCGCCATAAGCTGAAAGATGCGGTCCAGTAATCCGTTTTGTCCATGGGCAATGGCATCTTCAATTGCTTCTGGCGTCGCGATATTCAGCGATTCATACGGAAGGGGGCAGTAAAAATCCGCTTCAGGCAGTACCCCGCTGCGCGACATCAGGGTCAGCTTCAGGTTTTGACTGTCGGATTTAGGTGTGAATTGCAGTGAATGGTCGGTATTGGTAGTGAAGGTGCCATGCTGACTGGCCACAGCCATCGCGGCGTCGATAGCACTTAACGAGGTGCCCAGAATCCCTACCCGGCAAGCACCAATCTGCGCGTCCATCAGACCGGTCCACGGACTGGGGAAAAACTTGCGCGCCTGAGCATCCGTTTCAGGCCACAGATGACCAGTGGCGATAGCGGCGAAATCCACCTCAACGGGCTGTGACGCGTGGTTGATCCACAAAGAAACCCCATTCGGGTCTGCTCGCAGGTCGGTGACTTCGCTTGATTCATGTACGCGAATCGTGAAACCGGCTTGTTGCGCTTTCTCGACAATGGCTAAAAAACGATCGCGATAATAGTCGCCGAGGATCACGCGGGGCAAAAATTGCCGCTCATGCAAAGACGCGCGTTCAATCTGAAACTGGGCCAGATAGTCATCACTTTGATTCTGAAGCCACGTCAGATAACTGATATAGATCGGCGGGATCTCAATGCTGGCTATATTTGCCAGCATGTGGTCTGCGTTGTTGTCGCTATTGTAAGGCATGCCAACGCCCGCCTCTTCAGCTTGCTCGTAAAGCTCTATTTCCAGCGGTTCACCGCGCTCAACCAGGGCATGAAACGTATAAATCCCGGTGGGACCGACGCCGACAATGGCCACTTTTTTCATGGGGATCCTTGTAGAAAGTTCGACGTGCTAGTCGGGGATTATGTTTAATCTGCGCAGGGTAAGTGTGGTCGATAATTTGCGGGGAGAGTGAAAACATCAGAATTTTGCAACGCCTGACAGCATAAAAAAAGGCCACCCGGTACAGCCAGGCGGCCTTTTGCACATCAGATCCCGGCCAATTATGCCAGCACTAAATCACCCTGCGGATGACAGGAACAAGCCAGCACATAACCTTCAGCGATTTCTGCGTCGGTCAGCGTCATGGTGCTGCTGACCGTGTAGTTACCGTCAACCACTTTGGTTTTGCAGCAGCCGCAAACACCTGCACGGCATGCGGCGACAACCGGAACCTTGTTGCTTTCCAGCGCTTCCAGCAGCGTACTGCCCACTGGCGCGTAGAACTCTTTCGCCGGCTGTAGCTTGGTAAACTTCAGGCCACTGGTGGCGGCTTCGGCAACAGGTGTGAAGAACTGCTCTTTAAAGAAGCGCGTCACACCCAGCGCTTTGACTTCTTTCTCGACCAGATCCATATACGGTGCCGGGCCACAGGTCATCACGGTACGCGAGGTCAGATCCGGTACGCTTTTCAGCAGTTCGGTCGTCAGTCGGCCGGAAACAAAACCTTCTGTGGCATTGTTTTCAGCAACTAATGTCACCGGATATTCGCGCCACTCGTCGGCAAAAATGACATCTTGCGGCGAGCGAACGTTAAAGATTACCTGTACATCCGCTTGTGGGCGGTACTTTGCCAACCAGCGACGCATTGACATGATTGGCGTAACACCACAGCCGGCGGCCAGCATCAGGAACTTGTCTTCCGCTTTATCTTCACAGGTGAACTCACCCATTGCATCCGACAGCCAGATATAGTCGCCGCGCTTCACGTCGCGGGTTAGCCACTGTGAACCTGCGCCATCGTCAATCCGGCGGATGGTCAACGTGATGTACTCGCTAACGCCCGGCGTTGAAGAAATGGTGTAAGCACGCAGCGTATCCGCTGAATTACGTACGCTGACCAGTGCATACTGCCCGGCGCGGTAAGGATAATAATCGTGGCATAGCAACGAAATTGTCCATACATCCGGCGTTTCCTGATGGATGTGGTGAACCTGCATCCGCCATGGGCACTGATGAGTTGGCATTGTCATTCTTTACTCCTTACGCGCTCAGCAGTTGCTTCATGTCTTCTTCAACGGTGGTCACGGAACGCAGACCAAATTTCTCGTTGAGAACTGCCAGCAGATCCGGTGTGAAGAAACCAGGTGCAGTCGGGCCAGTGACGATGTTTTTCACGCCCAGAGACAGCAGGGTCAGCAGAATAACAATCGCTTTCTGTTCGAACCAGGAGAGCACCAGAGACAGCGGCAGATCGTTCACGCCACAGCCCAGTTTCTCAGCCAGGGTTACCGCCAGGATGATGGCAGAGTAAGCATCGTTACACTGACCAGCATCCACCAGACGCGGCAGGCCTTCGATATCGCCGAACTCCAGTTTGTTGAAGCGGTATTTACCGCAAGCAAGGGTCAGGATCAGGCAGTCATCCGGCACGCTGGTGGCGAAGTCGGTGAAGTAGTTACGTTCACCACGTGCACCATCACAACCGCCAACCAGGAAGATGTGACGCAGTTTTTCGCGGCTCACCAGGTCGATCAGGGTATCAGCAGCGCCCAGCAGGGTCTGACGACCGAAACCTACGGTGATCAGGTGCGGGATTTCGCTGTACGGGAAGCCAGCCATCTGCTGTGCCTGAGCGATAACCGGACCGAAGTTGTCGCCTTCGAGGTGGCTCACACCCGGCCAACCGACGATGCTACGGGTCCAGATACGGTCGTCGTACGCGCCAACGGTCGGGTCGATGATGCAGTTAGAGGTCATGACGATCGGACCTGGGAAGCGGGCAAACTCTACCTGCTGGTTCTGCCAGCCGCTGCCGTAGTTGCCGATCAGGTGCTTGAACTTACGCAGTTCCGGGTAGCCGTGCGCCGGCAGCATTTCACCGTGGGTATAAACGTTAACACCGGTACCTTCGGTCTGCTCCAGCAGGTTGTACAGATCTTTCAGGTCGTGACCGGAGATCAGGATGCACTTACCTTCGGTTGCTTTTACGTTGACCTGAGTCGGGGTCGGGTGGCCGTATTTGGTGGTTTCACCGGCGTCCAGAATGCTCATCACTTTGAAGTTCATCTGGCCGATTTCCATTGAACACTCCAGCAGAGCGTTCATATCGGCAGGCCAGGTACCCAGCCATGCCATGATTTTGTGGTACTGAGCGTAGATTTCGTTGTCGTACTGACCGAGAACGTGCGCGTGCTCCATGTAAGCTGCCGCACCTTTCAGGCCGTATAGACACAGCAGACGCAGGCCGAGAATGTTCTCGCCAATGGCTGCTTTGTCTTTGTTCGGGGTAAATTCAGCGGCCTGACGTTGCAGGTCGCCCAGATCGTCGCTGACCAGTTGCAGATCGGCCATCGGGTTGGTGACCGCTGCGTTCGCGTCGATGTTCAGGCATTGCGCTTTCAGGGCATCGCGCATGGCGATAGCTTCACGGGCATAGCCAACAATACGCGGGGAATCGAAGTTAACGTTAGTCAGCGTGGAGAAGAATGCACGCGGAGCAAAGTTATCAACCTCATGGTCGATGATGCCGTATTCACGTGCTTTAACAGCCCATGCAGACAGACCTTGTAGGGAAGCAATCAGCAGATCCTGCAAATCGGAGGTTTCAGCCGTTTTACCGCACATACCCTGCGCGTAAGAGCAGCCGTTTCCTGCCGGAGTACGGATGGTTTGTTCACATTGCACACAAAACATGGTCACACCTTTTAAAGTTATATTTAATATACATGTTTAAGGTTATGCCTGTGCGCGAAGGGATAAAAGGGATTTCTGCTACTACTTGCAGGGAGATTGATTTAGCGCAATTTTGGCGGTAGCTGACTACCGCCAGAGAGGTATTTGTCCCGGCGTCAGGCGGAGAAAAACGCCATCAGCAGAGGTACTAACAGACTCAGAATGAAGCCGTGGACGATGGCTGCCGGGACCATTTCCAGACCGCCGCTGCGTTGTAAAACGGGCAGGGTAAAATCCATTGATGTCGCGCCGCATAATCCCAGCGCGGTAGAGCGGCTGCGGCCCACCATTCCTGGAATCAACATAATGGCGATCAGCTCACGGGCCAGGTCGTTAAAGAAGGCGGCACTACCAATTACGGGCCCGAACGATTCGGTTAACAGAATACCGGACAGGGAATACCAGCCAAAACCTGATGCCATCGCCAGCGCGGTTTTCAGCGGTAGACCGAGGATCAAGGCATTGATAACCCCCGCCAGCATCGAACTGACGACGACGACGACGGCCACGATCATCCCCCGACGGTTCAGCACAATTTGCTTTAAGGTCATGCCGCTATTGCGCAGTTGAATCCCCACCAGGAACAGTAAAAAGATTAACGTATATTCGCTGGCTTCGGTGGCATGCTGCAGAATGGGAAGCCCAGTGAGGCCGAGCAGGAAACCGATGACGACGACGCCGCAAAGCTGAAGCGACTCAAGCGCCATTGCAATTCGCGAGGGGAGCTTTTCTTGCTTGTGGTTGTGTCTCCAGGGCAGCGAACGCTCCAGCCAGAACAGCGCCGCAATATTACACAGTATAATGACCGTCACGCTGACCGCAGAATAATGAAGAATGGCTAACAGGTTGCTGGCGAGATTATCCAGAAACGCCAGGCTAATACCCATAAAAAAGAGAATAAGGTAGACGATCCAGCTTAACAGGCGATTGATAAGTTGTAATGCAGTCCTGTGCCGGAGCGGAATAAGGTAGCCCACAATAAGGGGAACCAGAATGATTAACAGCCCTGAAAACATGAAAACCAGATCCTTGCTGAGAAGTAAGACGAAATGCGTCACTATAACCTAAATAATTCAAGTTGCAGGAAGGCGGCAAGGGAGTGAATCCCCGGGAGCGTACATAAGTACGTGACTGGGGGGAGCGAGCGCAGTCAACACATCTGCAACTTGAAGTATAACGGGTATACACACTACTCAATGCAAAGAGGGGAGTAAAGTTGCAAATAAAAGGAAATATAGAGAGGAAAAAAAAGACCTGACTTTCGCCAGGCCTTTTTGTTAGCGATTAATCGCGTTTTTCCAGCAGGGTGCGGTAAATAAGACCGCCGAGAACCCCACCGATAATCGGCATGACCCAGAAGAACCACAATTGTTGCAATGCCCAGCCGCCCTGGAAAATGGCTACTGCGGTACTACGTGCCGGGTTCACGGAGGTGTTGGTGACCGGAATACTGATCAAGTGAATCAGTGTTAACGCCAGACCAATTGCGATAGGTGCAAAACCTGCCGGAGCATGTTTATCGGTCGCGCCGTGGATCACTAATAAGAAACCTGCGGTCAGAATAATTTCAATGACGACGGCAGAAAGCATGGAATAACCGCCTGGTGAATGTTCACCAAAGCCGTTCGAAGCAAAACCACTGGCCGTTGCATCAAAACCTGCTTTACCGCTGGCAATAAGATACAGTGCCGCAGCTGCAACAATACCGCCCACAACCTGAGCAATAACGTAACCAATAACATCTTTTGCCGGGAAACGACCGCCAGCCCATAAACCGAAGGTTACCGCCGGGTTAAAATGTCCACCTGAAATATGACCCACAGCGAATGCCATGGTTAATACTGTCAGGCCGAATGCCAGCGCGACACCGGCAAATCCAATTCCCAATTCCGGGAATGCGGCTGCCAGCACTGCACTACCGCACCCACCAAAAACGAGCCAAAACGTACCGAAGAATTCAGCTGCTAATTTCCTGAACATAACCACCTCAATTAAAAGTTCCGGGTTCGTGTTCCTTGCCCGGTAATTCATCGCTAAAAGGGACGATGATGAAAGAGCGGGTATTTTAGAAAAAAATATCATCCCTTCGCCAGTTAAATTGATGAAAAAATTTGATTTAAGGCAATATGTTGCGATTCCTTTTTGAATCTTGGGTGAATGAAGCATAGTTCAATTAGCGAAAGGACGATGATTAAGTTCTGAAATTATATTCAGGAGAAAACATAAGAAGAATATTCTTATTTTTTTTGCTTTTGCGATTCACGCCAGGTTGATATCGGGTGTCCTGAGCGCCCGCTTGCCGTTATACTCCTGATAACTTGAAGGAAAAAGTTAGCATTTCCGGAGGCTATATGATTCTCGAACGCGTTGAGATTGTTGGATTTCGCGGTATTAACCGTCTGTCGTTGATGCTGGAGCAGAGCAACGTGCTGATTGGGGAGAACGCGTGGGGTAAATCCAGTCTGCTGGATGCCTTGACCCTGCTGCTGTCGCCGGAGTCAGACTTGTATCATTTTGTCCGCGAGGATTTCTGGTTCCCGCCGGGTGATATACAGGGCAGGGAACACCACCTGCACATTATCCTGACGTTTCGTGAATCCCAGCCGGGTCGTCACCGGGTGCGTCGCTATCGTCCTCTGGAAGCCAGTTGGACGCCTTGCCAGGATGGCTATCACCGCATTTTTTATCGCCTGGAAGGCGAGTGTGCGGATGACGGTAGCGTTCTGACCTTACGCAGTTTTCTTGATGGCGACGGCCATCCATTACCTCTCGATGACATTAACGATCAGGCGCGCCACCTTGTGCGTCTGATGCCGGTACTGCGTCTGCGCGACGCGCGATTTATGCGACGGATCCGCAACGGTACCGTGCCGGACTCGGCGGATGTCGAAGTCACCGCCCGCCAACTGGATTTTCTGGCGCGTGAGCTGGCTACCCGGCCGCAAAACCTGACCGACGGGCAGATCCGCCAGGGGTTATCGGCCATGGTTCAGTTGTTGGAGCACTATTTTTCCGAGCAGGGGGCTGGCCAGTCCCGCTACCGTCTGATGCGCCGTCGCTCCAATAACGAACAACGGAGCTGGCGCTATCTGGACATTATTAACCGCATGATTGATAAACCCGGCGGACGTACGCACCGGGTTATTCTGTTGGGCCTGTTTTCGACCTTGTTGCAGGCCAAAGGCACGCTAAGGCTGGATAAAGACGCCCGACCTTTACTGCTGGTGGAAGATCCGGAAACGCGTTTACATCCCATCATGCTGTCGGTGGCCTGGCACTTGTTGAATTTACTGCCTCTGCAGCGAGTGGCGACCACCAACTCCGGTGAGCTGCTGTCCCTTACGCCTGTTGAGCATGTTGTTCGTCTGGTACGTGAATCATCCCGCGTCGCTGCCTGGCGGCTGGGGCCGGGTGGGATCAGTGCAGAAGATGGTCGGCGAATCGCATTTCATATTCGTTTTAATCGTGCGTCATCGTTGTTTGCCCGCTGCTGGCTGCTGGTGGAAGGTGAAACGGAAACATGGGTTATTAACGAACTGGCCCGCCAGTGCGGACACCACTTTGATGCAGAAGGGATTAAAGTCATTGAATTTGCCCAGTCCGGTCTTAAGCCGCTGGTTAAATTCGCCCGCCGGATGGGGATAGAGTGGCATGTGCTGGTCGATGGCGATGAAGCCGGGAAAAAGTACGCGGCCACGGTACGTAGCTTATTGAATGACGACAGAGAGGAAGAGCGTGAGCATTTGACCATGCTCCCCGCGCTGGATATGGAACACTTTATGTATCGCCAGGGGTTTGCTGACGTCTTTCACCGGGTGGCACAAATCCCTGAGAATGTGCCTATGAATATGCGCAAAATTATCTCCAAGGCGATACATCGTTCGTCAAAACCGGATTTGGCCATTGAGGTGGCGATGGAAGCCGGGCGGCGGGGCGTTGATGCGGTGCCAACGCTGCTGCGAAAAATGTTTTCCCGCGTGCTGTGGCTGGCACGCGGCAGAGCGGATTAGTGGCGAAACATCGACGACAGCTGCGAATGGATGCTGTCCAGTAGCTGATAGCGGCGGCGGTATTCTGCGCGTTTTTTGCTGGCAATATCCGCCTCGCTTTTTCGCGCCAGCGTGCGTGGAATATGATAGTACCCGTTGCTGTCACACTCACCGCCAACCGACTCCCAAAAAGCGTTGTAGTCAGAATGGATCACCTTGTTTTTATCGTGGTAGCGTTGACTGCGAAAGATATGCTGTTCATTACTTACAGCCATAACTTTTTCAATATTCAACTGTTCGGCTAAACGGCAAATGGTTTCCATCACAATACGTTTTGGGAAAATTCCATGGCATGATTTGGTCGCTTTTTGAATTTCTTCATGTGGCAGTAATCGGCTTCCTCCCTGTAACCCGCCAATAAACAACGTACTGTTCCCTTCATAATTGCACAGCGTAAACGTCATTTCCGCTAAAGTCTCGCCAGCGCAATTGCGTACCAGAATGGTGCTTTCACCTTCTTTATCCAGTATGATGAATGAAGTCATTATTACACTAAATACTTCGCTATTTTTTCCCTCAATTTGTGCTAGTTGTAATCCATCTTCACTTAAATAATCCTTAAATTCAGTGGCTGAAAAAAAGCTGCGGATAGCATTGTAGTGATAACGCACGGCATCCAGTTTCGTTTTGTGGTCAAGGTTTTTCGCGAGATAGGCGCGATGCAAACGAACCGGCAATCGCGGCTGGCGTGCAAGTATGCTATCAAGGTCAGGCCATTGCGCCAACTCGGTCATCCATTCACGCGTTAATCGCGGCATAAGCGCTGAGCGCAACAAAAACTTACGACGAAAGCTACGCTGATGCCAAAATTGTCCTGGGCGCCAATGTCCGGTCATCAGGCTACAAAAGAGGCTAAAACTTGTGACTGGTTTTGAAGAAAGAAAAGTGCTTTCAGTTAGCTGGCTCATAATATAAATCCGATTGATACCCTTGTACTAATTTCAGCACAGCGGATCTTAACCATTCATCAATAACTCTGTTATTCTTGCGCTTTTCAACGGCGATTTATTTAACGTTGATGATTAGCACTCCACTCTGGTGGACGTATTGGGGGTATTGGGACATTTATGAAGCTCAAGGGAAAAATCAAAAAACGCTATTTTCTGTTCGCCGTCATCCTTATTGTGGCGGTAATTGCACTTTGGCGAACGCTTAATGCGCCTTTACCTCAGTATCAAACATTAATTGTTCGACCTGGCGATCTGCAACAAAGCGTGCTGGCGACCGGTAAGCTGGATGCGCTGCGTAAAGTTGACGTCGGGGCACAGGTCAGCGGGCAGTTAAAAACGCTGTCGGTTGCGATTGGCGATAAAGTGAAAAAAGATCAGTTGCTCGGTGTTATCGATCCTGAACAGGCGCAAAACCAAATCAAAGAGGTTGAAGCGACGCTGATGGAATTGCGCGCCCAGCGTTTACAAGCCGAAGCTGAGTGGAAGCTGGCGCGGGTCACTCTCTCCCGCCAACAACAGCTGGCGAAAACTCAGGCCGTTTCACAGCAGGATCTCGACACGGCGGCCACCGAAATGGCGGTCAAACAGGCGCAAATTGGCACAATTGACGCGCAAATTAAGCGTAATCAGGCCTCTCTCGATACGGCAAAAACCAACCTTGATTACACCCGCATCGTTGCGCCAATGGCTGGCGAAGTAACGCAAATTACTACCCTGCAAGGGCAAACCGTTATTGCCGCCCAGCAGGCACCTAACATTCTGACCCTGGCCGATATGAGCACCATGCTGGTAAAAGCGCAGGTTTCTGAGGCTGATGTAATTCACCTGCATCCTGGGCAAAAGGCCTGGTTTACCGTGCTGGGCGATCCGCAAACACGCTATGAAGGTAAGCTCAAAGATGTTCTTCCGACGCCAGAGAAAGTGAATGATGCGATTTTCTACTATGCCCGCTTCGAAGTTCCCAACCCGAAAGGGATCCTGCGCCTGGATATGACCGCGCAAGTCCATATCCAGCTCACTGATGTCAAAAATGTCCTGACCATCCCGCTGTCGGCGCTGGGCGATCCTATTGGCAACAACCGCTATAACGTCAGACTACTGCGTAACGGCGAAACCCGCGAACGTGAAGTGGTTATCGGCGCGCGTAATGACACCGATGTGGAGATCGTGAAAGGGCTGGAAGAGGGGGATGAAGTCATTACCGGTGAGGGCAACGCTGGAGCTGCAAAATGACGGCATTGCTTGAACTGAGCCATATCCGCCGCAGCTATCCGTCAGGCGAAGGCCAGGTTGAGGTGTTGAAGGACGTATCCTTGAGCATTCAGGCCGGGGAAATGGTGGCGATTGTCGGGGCGTCGGGTTCGGGTAAATCGACGCTGATGAACATTCTCGGCTGTCTGGATAAGCCAACCAGCGGTACGTATCGGGTTGCCGGACGCGATGTCTCTACGCTGGATAGCGATGCGCTAGCGCAACTGCGTCGTGAGCATTTTGGTTTTATCTTCCAGCGCTATCACCTGCTGTCGCATTTAACCGCCGCACAAAACGTTGAGGTACCGGCGGTCTACGCGGGCACTGAACGTAAGCAGCGCCTGGCGCGTGCGCAGGAATTACTCCAGCGGCTGGGGTTGGGTGACCGGGTTGACTATCAACCTTCCCAGCTTTCCGGTGGTCAGCAGCAGCGGGTCAGTATCGCGCGTGCGCTGATGAACGGGGGGCAGGTTATTCTTGCCGACGAACCCACCGGCGCACTGGATAGCCATTCCGGCGAAGAGGTGATGGCGATTTTGCATCAGCTGCGCGATCGCGGGCATACGGTAATTATCGTTACTCACGACAGCCAGGTCGCCGCGCAGGCCGAACGGGTCATTGAAATTCGTGACGGTGAGATTGTGCGCAATCCACCGCCACAGAAACCCTCTGGCGGACGCGATATTGCGGAGCCAACGGTGAAAACGGCATCCGGCTGGAGCCAGTTTGTCAGCGGTTTTCGTGAAGCGCTTACCATGGCCTGGCTGGCAATGGCCGCGAATAAGATGCGTACGCTACTGACCATGCTTGGGATCATCATCGGTATTGCTTCGGTGGTGTCGATCGTGGTGGTAGGCGATGCGGCTAAACAACTGGTACTGGCAGATATTCGCGCTATTGGTACTAACACCATTGATATCTATCCTGGCAAAGACTTCGGCGACGACGATCCGCAATATCAACAGGCGTTGAAGTATGACGATTTGACGGCGCTACAGAAGCAGCCCTGGGTCAGTTCAGTAACGCCTGCGGTGTCGAAGAACCTGCGGTTGCGCTATGGCAATATCGATGTTGCTGCCAGTGCTAATGGCGTTAGCGGCGACTATTTCAACGTCTATGGCATGACATTTAGCGAAGGGACCACCTTTAACGCCGAGCAACTGGCGGGGCGCGCTCAGGTGGTGGTGCTCGACAGCAATACCCGTCGTCAGTTGTTCCCCAATAAAGCGAAAGTTGTTGGCGAAGTCGTGCTGGTGGGGAATATGCCTGCCACGGTGATTGGTGTTGCAGAAGAGAAACAGTCGATGTTTGGCAGTAGCAAGATCCTGCGTGTCTGGCTGCCTTATAGCACTATGTCCGGGCGCATTATGGGACAGTCGTGGCTGAACTCGATCACCGTGCGAGTGAAGGATGGTTTTGACAGTGCCCAGGCCGAACAGCAACTGACCCGACTGTTGACGTTGCGCCACGGCAAGAAGGATTTCTTCACCTGGAATATGGACGGCATCTTGAAAACCGCCGAAAAGACCACACGTACATTACAACTCTTCCTGACGCTGGTGGCGGTGATTTCGCTGGTGGTCGGTGGGATTGGCGTGATGAATATTATGCTGGTTTCAGTAACCGAACGAACGCGTGAGATTGGCATTCGTATGGCGGTTGGCGCTCGCGCCAGTGACGTGCTGCAACAGTTCTTAATTGAAGCAGTGTTGGTGTGTCTGGTTGGCGGCGCGTTGGGCATTAGCCTGTCGATGCTGATCGCTTTTACGCTACAGCTATTTCTGCCGGGCTGGGAAATTGGATTTTCACCCGTCGCGCTGTTGACGGCGTTTCTGTGTTCGACTGCAACCGGGGTGTTGTTTGGCTGGCTACCGGCGCGGAATGCGGCACGTCTGGATCCGGTAGATGCTCTGGCGCGGGAATAATGCCACAGAGATAAAAATGCCAGCCGCAAGGGCTGGCATTTTGACTGCGGGATGTACACAATGAGACAGAAGAGCTATGCGACAGCTTCTGCTTCAATGACAGGCACGATGACACTGGCATGATTGCCTTTTGGCCCCTGGTGGACATCAAACTGGACAGACTGTCCGGCTTTTAGCGTTCTGTAACCATCCATCTGAATGGTGGAGTAATGGGCGAAAATATCTTCGCCGCCGCCTTCGGGGCAAATGAAACCAAACCCTTTGGCGTTGTTGAACCACTTAACAGTACCCGTTTCCATACTTCGACATCCTTCGTAAATCTTATATAAGTAAGATGGAATGAACCGGTGGCGGAGTGGGGGCTGTTCAAAACCTCGCCAACTCTCGAGACTACAATTTAGAGAAATCAGGCGGGGCGTCAAGCGCCATGCAGACGGAATAGGGTAAAAATGCATCAAAATTTGAAGCAGTTAACGCTATTGTCGGTTATGTGACAGATGTCGCGGATGGCACTAATAGATGATAGTTATCTAATACTTGAGGTAGATTGATTGTGCGCATAGGCTGCTTGTCAGCGGCAAGATTTTCTGCCGGAAACCGTAACTGAAGATGACGACTGACAATGGGTAAGACGAACGACTGGCTGGATTTCGATCTGCTGGCGGAAGACAAATTGCGCGACGCGCTAAAACCGCCATCTATGTATAAAGTGATATTAGTCAATGATGATTACACTCCGATGGAGTTTGTTATTGACGTGTTACAAAAATTCTTTTCTTATGATGTAGAACGTGCAACGCAACTGATGCTTGCAGTTCACTATCAAGGCAAAGCTATCTGCGGTGTGTTCACTGCCGAAGTGGCTGAAACCAAAGTAGCGATGGTGAACAAATATGCGAGGGAGAACGAGCATCCGTTGCTGTGTACGCTGGAAAAAGCCTGAATGCAGGCATAAACATTGGGGGAGGTGCCTATGCTCAATCAAGAACTGGAACTCAGTTTAAACATGGCTTTCGCCAGAGCGCGCGAGCACCGACATGAGTTTATGACCGTCGAGCACTTGTTACTGGCGTTGCTCAGTAACCCATCGGCCCGCGAAGCGCTGGAAGCGTGTTCTGTGGATCTGGTGGCGCTCCGTCAGGAACTCGAAGCCTTCATTGAACAGACCACACCTGTATTGCCTGCCAGTGAGGAAGAACGCGACACGCAGCCAACGTTGAGTTTTCAGCGTGTACTGCAACGCGCGGTCTTTCATGTTCAGTCCTCCGGGCGTAATGAAGTTACCGGCGCAAATGTGCTGGTCGCTATCTTCAGCGAGCAGGAATCTCAGGCGGCTTATCTGCTGCGTAAGCATGAAGTAAGTCGTCTTGATGTGGTGAATTTTATTTCTCATGGCACGCGCAAAGACGAACCCAGTCAGTCTTCTGACTCTGGGAATCAGCCAAATAACGAAGAGCAAGCTGGCGGGGAGGACCGTATGGAGAACTTCACGACTAACCTTAACCAGCTTGCCCGAGTGGGCGGAATTGATCCGCTCATTGGCCGGGACAAAGAGCTGGAGCGCGCCATTCAGGTACTGTGCCGTCGCAGAAAAAACAACCCGCTGCTGGTGGGAGAGTCTGGTGTCGGTAAAACCGCCATTGCTGAAGGGCTCGCCTGGCGTATCGTCCAGGGTGATGTGCCTGAAATCATGGCTGATTGCACCCTTTACTCCCTGGATATCGGCTCGCTGTTGGCTGGCACCAAATATCGCGGTGATTTTGAGAAACGCTTTAAGGCGCTGCTGAAACAGCTGGAACAGGATACTAACAGTATTCTGTTTATCGATGAGATCCACACCATTATCGGTGCGGGTGCGGCATCGGGCGGCCAGGTGGATGCGGCTAACCTGATCAAGCCGCTGCTCTCCAGCGGTAAGATCCGTGTGATAGGGTCCACAACCTATCAGGAATTCAGCAATATCTTTGAAAAGGACCGTGCGTTAGCGCGCCGTTTCCAGAAAATTGATGTCACTGAGCCATCGGTAGAAGAGACCGTACAGATAATCAACGGTCTGAAACCAAAATACGAAGCGCACCATGATGTCCGCTATACCGCCAAAGCGGTGCGTGCAGCGGTCGAACTGGCGGTGAAATACATTAACGATCGTCATCTGCCGGATAAAGCGATCGACGTGATCGATGAGGCGGGCGCGCGTGCGCGTCTGATGCCGGTCAGCAAGCGCAAGAAAACCGTCAACGTGGCGGATATCGAGTCCGTTGTGGCCCGCATTGCGCGGATCCCGGAGAAGAGCGTTTCGCAGAGCGATCGCGACACGCTGAAAAACCTGGGCAACCGTCTGAAAATGCTGGTATTCGGACAGGATAAAGCCATTGAGGCGCTGACTGAAGCGATCAAAATGAGCCGTGCCGGTCTGGGACACGAGCATAAACCGGTTGGTTCGTTCTTGTTTGCCGGACCAACTGGCGTCGGTAAGACTGAAGTCACGGTGCAGTTGTCCAAAGCACTCGGCATTGAACTACTGCGTTTTGATATGTCCGAGTATATGGAACGCCACACCGTCAGCCGCCTGATTGGTGCGCCTCCGGGGTATGTCGGTTTCGACCAGGGCGGTTTGCTGACCGATGCTGTTATTAAGCATCCGCATGCGGTACTGCTGCTGGATGAAATCGAAAAAGCGCACCCGGACGTCTTTAACCTGCTGCTGCAGGTAATGGATAACGGCACGCTGACCGACAATAACGGGCGTAAAGCGGATTTCCGCAACGTGGTGCTGGTCATGACCACTAACGCCGGTGTACGTGAAACTGAGCGTAAATCGATTGGGTTGATTCATCAGGACAACAGTACTGATGCAATGGGCGAAATCAAAAAAGTGTTTACGCCGGAATTCCGTAACCGTCTCGACAACATTATCTGGTTCGATCATCTCTCTACCGAGGTGATTCATCAGGTTGTTGATAAGTTTATCGTCGAGCTTCAGGTTCAACTGGATCAGAAAGGTGTCTCTCTGGAAGTGAGCCAGGAAGCACGTGACTGGCTGGCAGAGAAAGGCTACGACCGCGCAATGGGCGCACGTCCAATGACGCGTGTGGTCCAGGATAACCTGAAAAAACCATTGGCTAACGAACTGTTGTTTGGTTCGCTGGTGGATGGTGGCCAGGTGACCGTTGCGCTGGATAAAGAGAAAAATGAGCTGACCTATGGTTTCCAGAGTGCACAAAAGCACAAGCCAGAAGCTGCACATTAATCTTTAATCACCTAATCACCTAATCACCTAATCAGCCGGGCATAATGCCCGGTTTTTTTTCGCCTGATAAAAGTGATTTGAATTGGGATATTCAGGGAGTTTAAACGGCAGGCAAAAAATAAGCCTGCGTAAGGGAGATTACGCAGGCTAAGGAGGTGGTTCCTGGTACAGCTAGCATTTATGGGTTATGTTTTTCAGCGGAGGGGATAATACCCTTAATGAACGAAACGGTATGTGATCGATTTCTAAGAATCTTCCGAACGCTGAAAAATAACCGTAATTAACTACTTAGTATGCGGGTTGCGCGTGGACTCACCGGTAAAATTACGCATCAACAATGCATAATTCAGATCGATATCCTCTGGTACTGGCATCCACACGGTGTAACCGTCGCCCGGCGCAACCGGCATGGCTTCACCTTTCGCGTTTTCCATCTGTTCGAGGGTAAAGTTAATGTTGCCCTGTGGGGTCATCAGCTCCAGGCTGTCGCCGACGGTGAATTTGTTTTTCACCAGTACGGCGGCCAGTTCACCTTTACGTTCGCCGGTAAATTCGCCGACAAACTGCTGACGCTCGGAAACAGAGAAGCCGTATTCGTAGTTCTGATAGTCGTCATGGGTATGGCGGCGCAGGAACCCTTCGGTGTAACCACGATGCGCCAGGCCTTCCAGCGTTTCCAGCAGTTGCGGGTCGAACGGTTTACCGGCTGCGGCATCATCAATGGCTTTACGATAGACCTGCGCGGTACGTGCACAGTAATAGTATGACTTGGTGCGGCCTTCGATCTTCAGGGAATGCACGCCCATCTGCGTCAGGCGTTCAACGTGGGCAATGGCACGCAAATCCTTTGAGTTCATGATGTAAGTGCCATGTTCGTCTTCGAACGCGGTCATATACTCACCCGGACGCTGGGCTTCTTCAATCATAAAGACTTTGTCTGTCGGTGCGCCAATACCCAGCGTAGGCTCAACGTTTTGTACCGGAATAGGCTCGTACTTATGCACGATATTGCCCACCACGTCTTCTTTGCCTTCCTGCACGTTGTATTCCCAGCGGCAGGCATTGGTGCAGGTACCCTGGTTAGGGTCACGTTTGTTGATATAGCCAGAAAGCAGGCAACGGCCGGAGTAGGCCATACACAGCGCGCCGTGAACGAAGATCTCAAGCTCCATATCCGGCACCTGGGTGCGGATCTCTTCGATTTCTTCCAGCGACAGCTCGCGGGAGAGGATCACGCGGGTCAGTCCCATCTGCTTCCAGAATTTCACCGTCGCCCAGTTTACGGCGTTAGCCTGTACTGAAAGATGAATGTCCATGTCAGGGAAGTTTTCGCGCACCAGCATAATCAGACCAGGGTCTGACATGATCAGTGCATCCGGCCCCATTTCCACCACCGGTTTCAGATCACGAATGAAGGTCTTCAGCTTGGCATTGTGTGGGGCAATGTTAACCACCACATAGAATTTTTTACCCAGTTCATGGGCTTCATTAATGCCGAGCTGCAGGTTTTCGTGGTTGAATTCGTTGTTGCGTACGCGCAGTGAGTAACGCGGTTGGCCCGCATACACAGCGTCAGCGCCATAGGCGAAAGCGTAACGCATGTTTTTCAGCGTTCCCGCCGGGGAAAGGAGTTCCGGTTTAAACATAATTTTCTCGTTCTGATGACAGGTCAGACTCGCCTCACTCAATGAGGCGGTTAGGGGAGTGCCCCCATATTAAGGGCGGGCATTGTAGCGCTGCGAGGAAGTCAGGTAAAGAAAAACGCCGGGCGACAGCGTTGCGTTACCCGGCTGAGCAAATAATTATCAGGTCTTATCTTTTATCGTCTGACTGACACCATTGGTCTTAACTGAAGCAATACCGGTCTCGCGTGACTGTTCATTCGCATACAGTTGACTGCTACCAATAATCTGGTGGTTTGCAGCTTTCAGGTTGAAATGTAATTTGCCATTAGACGCTGTTTTTTTCTCATAACGCTCATCCAGAGGGCTGTTAGCATGGACAGATGCGATCCCTTTTTCTGCAGCACCTTTTGTAGTGTAAAGCTCACTGGTAAGGATTATTTCCCCGTTCCCAGCTTTAAGAACAAAGCGGTACTGATCATCGCTACTCTTACTTAATTCAAACCAACCAGCCATATGAACTCCTTGATTAAAAGTTTTATATCAAACAGTTATTGACGACAGTATTGTCAGAAAGAGTATGAGCGATATTTGGAGAGTTGCTAGTTACCAGGGCTCACGGAGCAGCGGAGCCCTGAAGGGCAGGAGAGTTTAAGCAATTCGGCAGGCGTCGGCTTCCCAGCGATACCCCACGCCATAGACCGCGCGGATAAACGACTGCTCGGCATCCAGCGACTCCAGCTTGCGTCGCAGGTTCTTAATATGGCTGTCGATGGTGCGGTCGGTAACGACGCGGTAATCGTCATAGAGATGATTGAGCAACTGTTCACGGGAGAACACTTTACCCGGCTCATGTGACAACGTTTTAAGTAAGCGGAATTCGGCGGGCGTTAAATCGAGCATCTTCCCACGCCAGGAGGCCTGAAAACGGCCTTCATCGACGATAAGCGGGCTGTCTGCATCCATTTGTTGCAGTTCGCGCTGCGGTTTGCAGCGGCGTAGAATTGTTTTCACGCGAGCCACGACTTCGCGTGGACTGTAAGGTTTACAAATATAATCATCAGCACCGATCTCCAGCCCCAGCAGGCGATCAATCTCTTCGATTTTAGCGGTTACCATCATGATGGGGACTTCTGAGAAGCGGCGGATTTCCCGACACAGAGTCAGACCGTCGGTACCGGGCAGCATCAGATCCAACAAGATCAGATCGGGCGGCGTTTGGCGCACGTAAGGCAGAACCAGGTCGCCGTGGTTGATCAGCGTAGGGGCATAGCTCGCTGCCCGCAGGTAGTCGATCAGCAGTTGCCCCAGCTTAGGCTCATCTTCCACGATCAGAATACGCGGTGTGTTTTCATCAATGGGTAACTCAGTCATACATCTCTCTGTAAATCGCGTTCCAGCGGTAACTCTACTGTAATGCTAACCCCACCAAAAGGCGAATGGGCGGCACGAATCAGACCATTATGCGCTTGTACGATATTGACACAAATCGCCAGCCCCAACCCGGAACCTCCGCTGGCGCGGTTGCGCGAGCCTTCGGTGCGATAAAATCGTTCAAACAGCTTCTGTAACTGCTCGTCACTTACGCCGGGAGCGGAATCTGCGAAGGTTAATAACACCATGCGTTCGCGTTGTTCGGCGCTGATATGCAACCCGCCACCGCTATCGGTGTAGCGCAGACTGTTTTCCAGCAGGTTGTTGAACAGCTGCATCAGACGATCCCTGTCACCAAATACCGTCATGCTGTCGGGGAGCGAAAGCTGTATGGTCAATCCACGGCTGGCGAAGCGTTCACGAAATGCGCCGCTTGCCACTTCCAATAGGGGGATGAGGTCCAGCGATGTTTTCTGGTAGGCCAGCGCGCCTTCATCTGACATGGAGAGCTGATGAAGGTCGTCAACCAGTTTGGTGAGCGTACCGACTTCAGCCTGCAACGAGGCAACGGAGTCAGGGGTAAACTGGCGGACACCATCCTGAATGGCCTCCAGTTCACCGCGCAACACCGCCAACGGCGTACGCAATTCGTGAGAAATATCGGCCATAAAGTCACGACGCATCTGCTGGTTTTTTTCTAACGTACTGGCGAGCTGGTTGAAGTCCTGCGCCAGCTTGCCCAGCTCATCCGTACTGGTTGGCGTAACGCGAGTGGTGAAATCGCCCGCTGCCAGTTTGTGCGTGCCTTCCACCAACCGCTTAACCGGGGCCAGCAGGCTGCGCGCCAGCGTAAACGTCGCCAGCGCGGCCAGGATCGTGGAGAGCGCAACGATAAGCCAACTGGATCGTCTTTGCTGCATGTCGAAATTGATATCCGTATTCCGCGTTAAACGTTCCACGGGAGAGGCAATCACGGCGCCCACTTCGCTACCGTTAACGCGTATGGGATGGCGCATGCCGTCGCGAGGAACTGGGCCGCGCGGGCCGACAAGCACACGGGCGTTTTGGTCGACAACCCAAAACTGTGTACGCCAGCCGTGCGGCGGCATGCCTGGACCCGGTTTATCATCGTCGTTGTCGTGTTCAAAAGAGCGCAGGATCTGGAAAACAAAACGATCGTTATTGCGTAAGAATCGCCAGTTGCCGTGCTGCTCGTACTGCTCGCTTAATGCGTCGCTGAGCATTTGCAGCCGCTGCTCGTTGCCGTGCTTGATATAGTCAATAAAACCACGTTCGAAGCTAATGCGTACGGCCCAGTGCATGCTGATCAGCAACACAATGCAGGTGGCGAAAATCGCCAGAAACAGTTTGCCGGTGATACCGGGCCGCCAGAACTTCATCAGGTGCTCCTTTTGCGCCGTGAAATCACCGCGTTGGTTTGCGTGTCGTTCGGCACGCGGGCAAAAATAATGGCGGGCAGCGCAATAATGAAGGCGATGCACAGCCAGGTATACATAAAGACGGTATGCGTACTTCCGCTGTCGATGGCGATAAGCTGTTGGCCGAACATGCCCAGCAGCAGGCCTGCGATGGTCACACCAATACTCATCGATAGCTGCATGATCATCGACAGCAGGCTGTTACCGCTGCTGGCCAGATCGTCAGGCAGATCTTTTAACGTAAGCGTATTCATGGATGAAAAACGCGTTGAGTTGACCATTCCCTGTAAAAACAGCACGAAGGGCAGGGCGTAATACCAGCCCAGCAGTGCCGTGGTCATTAGCAACAGACTGACCAGCGACAGGCCAAGCGTAGTAATAATCAGTACACGACGGTAACCAAAGCGGTTAACGACCTGCACCACAATGCGCTTCATGCCCATACTGCCCAGCACCATCGGGATCATCATCAGCCCGGCATGAAAAGGTGAAAAACCGAGGCCAATCTGTAAAAACACCGGTGTCATAAACGGCAACATGCCGCTGCCGATGCGTCCGGCAAAACTGCCGAACAGACCTAGCGAGAAGGTTGGTGTGCGAAACAGATTCAGGCTGAATAGCGCACGTGGATTACGATGGGCGTGTTTCAGATACAGCGCAATAGCCAACACCCCGCAGATAACCAACGCCGCCAGCGTGATACTGGAGAGGCCGGTTCCTTTGCTGCCATCGAGCGCCAGCGTCAGTACCGCCATGCCGACCGCCAGCATCGCGAACCCTGAGAGGTCGAAACGTCGGGTTTGCATGGTGTAGTTGGGCATCAGCATTAACGTCGCTATCGCGCCGACAATGCCTACCGGAATGTTAATCAAAAATATCCAGTGCCAGGAGGCGTATTCAACCAGAATTCCGCCTAACGCCGGGCCCAGCAGCGGGCCGATTTGACCGGGTAAAGTGACAAACGTCATTGCCGCCATATATTGCTCACGCGGGACGATTTTCATCACCGTTAGCCTGCCGACCGGCACCATCATCGCACCGCCAACGCCTTGTAAGAGGCGCGCCATCACCAGCTCGTTGAGCGTGCTGGACCCGGCACAAAACAGCGAGCCAAGCGTAAACAGGATGATGGCGGTGAAGAAGATATTACGCACGCCAACTTTGTCCGCCAGCCATCCGCTGGCGGGCAGCATCACGGCAACAGTTAAAACATATGACACAATGACCATATGCATGTGTAACGGGCTTTCCTCGAGGCTTGCCGCCATCGAGGGAAGCGCGGTGTTAACGATGGTGGTATCCAGCGACTGCATAAAAAAGCCAAATGCCACAATCCAAAGTTGCCAGCGGGTGCTGTCGGGAAGTTCTGTCATAACTCTGCTACCGGTTTGCTGTTTTTACGCGAAAAACGCAGACGCAGACGGTCGAAAAAGAGATAGACCACGGGCGTGGTGTACAGCGTCAGGAGCTGGCTCACGACCAGCCCACCGACAATGGTTATCCCCAAAGGCTGACGCAGTTCAGAGCCATCGCCTGCGGATAACACCAACGGCAACGCGCCAAACAACGCCGCCAGCGTGGTCATCATTATTGGGCGAAAGCGCAACAAGCAGGCCTGGAAAATAGCTTCTTCCGGCTGTAGCTTGCCGTTTCTCTGCGCTTCCAGCGCAAAATCGACCATCATGATGGCGTTTTTCTTCACAATGCCAATTAATAGCATGATCCCTATCAGGGCGATTAGGCTGAATGGGGCATTGAACAGCTCCAGCGCTAACAACGCCCCGACGCCAGCCGAAGGTAGCGTGGAGAGAATGGTCAGCGGATGGACATAGCTTTCATACAGCATACCCAGCACGATATAAACCGTGGCGATGGCGGCGATAATCAGGATCACCTGCGAATTCATGGTGTCCTGAAATACCTGTGCGGTACCGGCAAAGCTACCGCGAACCGTGGAAGGGACGCCTAGCTGGGTCATGGTTCTGTTGATGGCCTCTGTCGCTTCTGACAGTGAAGAACCTGTCGGCAGGTTAAACGACACGGTTGAGGCGGCAGACAAACCCTGATGATTCACAGACAGCGGCGCATTCGCCGGCTGCCATTTAGCAAAGTACGATAACGGGATCGCTTTACCGTCATTGTTGATGACGAACATTTTGTCCAGTGCGCTGATGTCCTGGGTGTAACGTCGATCGACCTCCATCACCACTTTGTACTGGTTCATCGGCTGATAGATGGTAGAGATCTGTCGTTGTCCGAAAGCATTATTCAACAGGCTGTTGGCGGCTGCCACGTCGATCCCCAGACGAGACATGGTGTCGCGATCGTAAATCAGATTCATCTCCGCGCCATTGTCCTGCTGATCGGAGTTGACGTCTGCCAGTTGGGGCAGGGCGGCAAGCGCCTTACGGATCTTCGGTTCCCACTCACGCAACGCCGCGAGATCGTCGGACAGCAATGTGTATTGATAGCTGGCGTTGGCCTGACGTCCACCAACGCGAATATCTTGCACCGCCATTAAAAACAGATTCGCACCTGGCTCTTTTGAAAGCGCGACGCGCAGGCGGTCGATCACCTGTTGAGCGGTTTCACGGCGTTCATCGCGTGGCTTGAGGGTAATAAACATCATCCCGCTGTTGACCCGCGAACCACCGGTAAAACCGGTGACGTTATTCACCGCCGGGTCGTCGCGGATGATCTTCATAAAGTCCTGCAGTTTGCCGCGCATGGCCTGAAATGAGATGCTCTGGTCGGCCTGGATCCCACCCATCAATACACCCGTATCCTGCTCCGGGAAGAAGGTTTTGGGGATGGAAATATAAAGCCAGATATTCAGCGCGATGGTACCGAGTAACACCACGCCTACCAGCCGCGTATGGCGCAGCACCCATTTAAGCGAGGTACCGTAACTCTGTTGCAGCGCCACCAGCATACGACCAAAACCCCGTTTGCGAGACTGTTCGCGCGGGGTGCTGGATTTGAGCATCCAGCCGCACATCATTGGCGTTAATGTCAGCGACACCAGCAGCGAGATACCGATAGCAACCGACAGCGTGACGGCAAATTCGCGTAGCAAGCGCCCAGGCAATCCGCCCATTAACAGCAGTGGCAGGAACACCGCCACCAGCGACAGACTCATGGAGAGCACGGTGAATCCCACTTCGCGCGTACCCTGTAACGCCGCCTGGAGCGGCTTCATTCCTGCTTCCAGGTGGCGGGCAATATTTTCCAGCACAACGATGGCGTCATCGACGACAAATCCCGTAGCAATGGTGAGCGCCATCAACGACAGGTTGTTCAGGCTGAATCCACACAGATACATGGCGGCAAAGGTACCGATCAGCGAGACCGGAACTGCTACCGCGGGGATCAGCGTCGCACGCCCGGAGCGCAGGAAAATAAAGACCACCAGGATAACCAGCGCCACGGAGATAATCAGCGTCTGTTCGACTTCTTCCAGCGAGGCGCGAATAGTCGGCGAGCGGTCCTGGGCGATTTGCAGATCGATGGCGGCCGGGACCAGCGTTTGTAACTCCGGCAATTTGGCGCGAATGCTGTCTACCGTCTGAATGATATTGGCTTCCGGTAGCTTGCGGATCATCAACAGAATGGCCGGTTTGGCATTGGTCATCCCCGTGTTGCGTACGTCCTGCACCGAGTCGGTTACAGACGCAACGTCGCCCAGTCGCACGGCCGCGCCGTTATTGTAGTGGATGATAATCGGCTGGTATTCGGCGGCGGTTTTCAGCTCATCGTTGGTTTGTACCTGCCAACGGTGGGTATCATTCTCGATAGCGCCCTGCGGCTTACGCACATTGGCGTTGTCAATTGCGCTACGCACGTCGTCCAGCGACACGCCTTGGTTAAATAGCGCCTGCGGATTAAGCCCTACTCGCACCGCAGGCAGTGAGCTGCCTCCAACGTCCACGTCGCCCACGCCGTCGATCTGTGCGATGGTCTGCGCCAGTTGTGTTGATGCGAAATCGTACAATTCACCTTGCGAGTACGTGTCCGACGTCAGCGTCAGGATCATGATTGGCGCATCGGAAGGGTTGGCTTTGCGATACGTTGGTCGGCTCGGCATCCCGCTGGGTAGCAGACTTTGCGCGGCGTTAATTGCGGCCTGAACGTCCCGCGCCGCGCCATTGATGTCACGGTCGAATTTGAATTCGAGAATAATACGCGTACTGCCAAGTGAACTGCTCGAAGTCATTTCGTTCACGCCCGCAATGCGCCCCAGCGAGCGCTCCAGCGGAGTTGCGACCGAGGACGCCATCGTTTCGGGTGAGGCACCCGGTAACGATGCGCTGACCATGATCACCGGAAAATCCACCTGCGGTAGCGGAGCGACCGGCAGCAGACGAAATCCGAGTATGCCGCACAGGGTGATGGCTACCGAAATAAGAATGGTCGCCACCGGACGATGAATGAAAAGCGCGAAAAATTTCATTTACGCTTCCTCTTCCTGACGCGGGAAGCGGCTTTTCACGTACAGTGACAGACGGTCAAACAGCAGATAAATCACCGGGGTGGTAAACAGGGTTAATACCTGACTCACCAACAGCCCACCGACCATGCCAATACCTAATGGGCGACGTAACTCTGCACCCACGCCGGTACTTAACATCAGTGGCAACGCGCCGAGCAGTGCCGCCAGTGTAGTCATCAGGATCGGGCGAAAACGCAGCAGACAGGCCTGGAAAATGGCATCGCGTGGTGACATTCCCTGTTCGCGCTCCGCAGCCAGGGCGAAGTCGATCATCATGATGGCGTTTTTCTTGACGATACCGATGAGCAAAATAATGCCGATAATCGCGATGACGTCCAGTTCGCTCCCGGCAATCATTAATGCCAGGAGCGCCCCGACGCCCGCCGTCGGCAACGTGGAGAGAATAGTAATTGGGTGAATAAAGCTCTCATACAGCACACCCAGTACGATATACATCGCGACAACCGCAGCCACAATCAACCAGATGGTATTTCCCAGCGCGGCCTGGAAAGCGAGCGTACTGCCCTGGAACTGGGTGGTAATATTGGCGGGCAGGTTAAGCGTTTTTTCGGCATCCAGAATCGCCTGTACCGCATCACCCAGCGACCACTCGTCTGGCACGTTGAACGAGATGGTGGTGACCGGGAACTGATCGAGGTGGTTAATCGACAGCGGGGCAAAACGCTGTTCAATACTGGCGATCGCGCTGAGCGGTACTATGCCGCCGTCGCTACTGGTCAGACGAATTGTATCCAGTGCCGCAAGCCCTGGCGTATTGTTGGTGTCATGTTCTAACACCACGCGATACTGATTTGCCTGGGTGTAGATGGTTGAAATCAGTCGCTGGCCGAAGGCGTTGTACAGGGCGTTGTCGACATCTGACATGCTGATGCCCAAACGGCTGGCGCTGTCGCGATTGACGTTCACATACGCTACCAGCCCTTTGTCCTGCCAGTCGCTACTGACATCGGACAGTTGCGGTAGCTGATTTAGTTTTGCTATCAGCTGTGGAACCCAGATGCTGAGGGCATCAAGGGATGTCGCTTGCAGCGTGAACTGATATTGCGTCCGGCTGACCTGAGTATCAATCGTCAGGTCCTGAGTGGGCTGAAGATAAAGGTCAACGCCGGGAACTCTGTCAACCGCATCCTGTAGGCGCGCAATCACTTTCTGCACCCGATCGTCGCGTTCATCCAGCGGCTTAAGGTTGATTTGTAAGCGCGCGCTGTTCAATGCCGTATTAGTGCCGTCCACACCGACAAAAGCGGTCAGGCTTTCTACCGCCGGATCTTTCAGAATGACATCTGAAACCTGACGCTGGCGCTGGGCCATGCTGGCAAATGAGCTGGACTGCGGTGCCTGTAGCGTGCCCTGGATAATGCCGTTATCCTGGATCGGAAAGAAGCCTTTGGGGATAAAGACCCATAGCATAACGCTCAGCGCCAGCGTGCCGAGCGCAACGCTCAGCGTGAGCCACGGATGGTTGAGCACTTTCGCCAGCCAGTGGCCGTACCCGGCAATAACGCGATCAAACATGCGCTCTGAGGCACGGGAGAAGCGGTTTTGCTTACGCAATGAGGCCTGATTCAGCATACGCGCGCACATCATCGGCGTAAGAGTGAGCGAGACAACGGCGGAAATCAGAATCGCTATGGCCAGCGTCACAGCGAACTCCCGGAATAATCGACCTACGATATCACCCATAAACAGCAGTGGGATCAGTACGGCGATCAGTGAAAATGTCAGAGAGATGATGGTAAAACCAATCTCGCCCGCGCCCTTCAGGGCAGCAGTCAGCGGTTTTTCGCCTTTTTCGATATAGCGTGAAATATTCTCGATAACCACGATAGCGTCATCCACCACAAAACCTGTCGCAATGGTTAGCGCCATGAGGGTCAGGTTGTTGATGGAGAAATCAAGAAATACCATCACCGCGAAAGTACCGATTAACGATAACGGTACGGCGACCGCAGGAATAATGGTTGCCGGAATATTGCGCAAAAACAGGTAGATAATCATGACTACCAGCGCAATCGCCAGCATCAACTCAAATTGGGTATCCGCTACGGACGCACGAATATTGGTTGTACGATCGGAAAGTACGCTGACCTTAACCGATTTGGGCAGGCTCTCGGTGAGCTGCGGCAGCATCTGGCGGATACTGTCTGCCGTGGAGATGATGTTTGCGCCAGGTTGGCGCTGAACATTCATTACTATAGCTTGTTGCTTATTGGCCCATGCGCCCAGCCAGCTGTTTTCGGCCCCTTGCTCAACGGTGGCGACATCGCCCAGACGAACCGGTGCCCCGTTTTTATAGGCAACAATGAGCTGACGATATTCATCCGCGGACTGCATCTGGTCGTTGGCTGAAAGGGTAACGGCACGCGTTGGACCATCAAGACTCCCTTTTGCCGAATTGACGTTGGCACCGGTAATGGCCGTACGGATGGTTTCGCTGGTCAGACCGAGTGCGGCAATAGCCTGAGCGTTAAGCTTCACGCGGACCGCCGGACGTTGCCCACCAGAAAGTGTTACCAGACCCACGCCGGAGACCTGAGAGATTTTCTGCGCGACGCGGGTTTCGACCATATCTTCCACCTGCGTCATCGGCATGGCGCTGGATGTTACCGCCAGCGTCATGATCGGTGGATCTGCCGGGTTTACCTTGCTGTAGACCGGAGGGTTAGGGAGATCGCTGGGTAATAAATTGGTGGCGGCGTTAATCGCGGCCTGAACTTCCTGCTCGGCAACATCCAACGGGAGCGTCAGTTGAAACTGTAACGTAACGACCGATGCGCCACCGGAGCTTTGTGATGACATCTGTTTTAAGCCAGACATCTGTCCAAACTGGCGTTCAAGCGGTGCGGTGACCGCCGAGGTCATGACGTCCGGGCTGGCGCCGGGGTAGAGCGTAACGACCTGAATCGTGGGGTAATCCACTTCAGGTAAGGCAGCGATTGGCAGGAAGCGATAACCGATAATACCGGCAAGCAAAATCGCGACCATCAGCAGCGTGGTGGCGACGGGGCGCAGAATAAACAGGCGCGATGGTCCGCCTGTGTTGTCCGGAGGTAACACCTGCATCAGGAGTTAGCTCCTTTTTTGCCGTATCCGCGTGGCGCTGTTTTCTCGTCCTGAACAGAGGCGTCGTGCGCCTCAACGACTTCGACTTTTGCGCCTTCCGTCAGACGGTCAATCCCGTCGGTCACGACCCGATCGCCCGCAGAAAGCCCGGCGGCAATCACCACTTTTTGGCTATCCTGAATACCCGGTTTAACCAGGTGTTTGCTCACTTTATTGTCGCTATTCAGTACCCAGACAAAATGGCCTTCGTTACCCATTTGCAGGGCGGCAGTTGGGATCACAACGGCATTTTGTTGTGTGTCGACCAGCATGCGGGCGTTAACGAACTGGTTAGGGAATAAAGCATCATCCTGATTGTTAAAACGAGCCTTAACTTTGATTGTTCCGGTGGTGGCATCAATCTGATTGTCGAGACTGAGCAGGACACCTTCGCTCAGCTTTTGCGAATTGGTTCGGTCCCAGGCTTCGACCTTCAGCTGGCTCCCCGATTTTTGTGCCTGCAACACGGTAGCAATGTCGTTTTCAGGCAACGTAAATATCAGGTCGATGGGATGCGTTTGCGTAATGACGACGATTCCGGTGGTATCGCCGCTGGAAATTTGGTTACCGACATCGACCTGTTTCAGGCCGACACGACCATCGACAGGCGCGGTTATCCGGCTCCAGTCGAGCTGCAACTGAGCGCTGGCGACACTGGCTTCATCCGCTTTGATTGTGCCTAACGTCTCATTGACCAGCGCCTGCTGGGCATCCAGCTCCTGACGGGAGACCAGATTGGTTTTGACCAACTGTTGATAGCGGGCAAGATCGCGACGGGCATTCGCCAGCGTGGCTTTATCTTTTGCCAGTTGTCCCTGCGCCTGAGCCAGAGCAACTTTGAACTGGCTGGGATCTATCTCTGCCAGCAGGTCGCCGGCTTTTACTTGTTGTCCTTCCTCAAAGTGTAAGGCGATGAGTTGGCCATCCACCCGACTACGCACCGTGGCGGTATTTGCGGCAGTAACGGTCCCCAGCCCTGTCAGATAGCGTGGCACGGCTTCCTCGGTGGCGGTGGCAGCCTGCACGGGAGCCAACGGTCCGGAGCGCATTCCACGCCGTCCTGACCCCGCAGTGTGCTGCGCGGGTTTGGTTGCGCCCGGTGCGGTTCCCTGGGATGCGCTACGGCTTTGCCAGAACCAGATGGCGGCGACGGCGGCCACGACGATCACGATTGCTATCACCCTGCGGGATTTATTACTGCCTTTCATTGTTATGAGTTTCTCATCCTGAAACGATTCGCGGAATGATACTAGTTTAGCCAGTGAACAAGGGAGAAAAATGGAGGAATTATGAAACACTGTCGGGATTCGTCTGAATGCTGACGCGGCTTTGCGAGGCGTTACGCAACAATCGGTGGTGAAGATAGCGAATACGCAATTGTGCGATAGAGTGCTGACAAGGCAAAAAGGAGGAAAGCCAGAGATTTCAGCAGGACGCTGGAACAGGAAAGCCCCTCCCGAGGAAGGGGCCAAAATAAGGAAAGGGTTATGATGAAGCAGGTCATCATACTGGTGATACTCTTAGTCATTAGCTTCGCGGCTTACTAAGACACCAGGGGGAGGGGAAACCCTCCCTAACCCTCACTCCTGAAAATAAGCCACAGCAAGGATGATGTCAATACGCACACTTTTCAGCATGCGAGCGGCTTAGCGGAAAACAACGTCAGCCCAGCGGGCCAGTCCGGCGGTGACAGAACCGAAGTCATCGCCACCCGCGATAGGGATCCCGGGAAGCTGCTGGGCGAGGGCTTTTTTAATCAGCGGCGAACGCGCGCTGCCGCCGGTCAGATAAATCACGTCCGGTTTTTCCTGTGCATTGTCCAGCGCCAGCTGGACCTGCTCCAGAATACGCGCCAGGGGCTGATTGAGCGCAGCTTCCAGTCCGTGTTGATTGATATCGGTTGCCAGCGTGTCGCTGATAAACGGTATCGCCGCCGTTACAATGGTCTGGTCGGAAAGTGCGATTTTGCTCTCTTCTGCACTGCGCACCAGGCGATAGCTCAGACGCTCGCGCCAGACTTTAAGCAGCAGAGCGACTTTATCGGCTTCTCTCGCGTCGCGGACAAGATCGTTGAGCAGTCGACCGTTGGCGCTGCTATAGAAATCACTTTGCGCGGGAACGTCGTTGATTGCGACCGCGTTCCACCAGGGGAGAATCGGTAAGGCGATACCTTTTTCAGTCTCACCGCCCATACCCAGCAGCGGCATCAGGTGTTTAAACGCCAGCGCGATATCCAGATCGTTCCCGCCTACGCGGCAGCCACTGTGTCCCAGCAGGCTGTTTTCGCGATCGGCGCGCTGATGCCATTGCGGCCCCATCAGCAGCAGTGAACAGTCAGTCGTACCCCCGCCGATATCCACCACCAACACGCGTTTTTCTTCCTGCAGCGTCGCTTCGTAATCCAGTCCCGCCGCTACCGGCTCGTACTGGAAGACGACATCCTGAAAACCGGCGCGTTTGGCCGCACGTTCAAGAATGCCCTGCGCCTGGGTGTTGGCGTCATCGCCACCTAATCCCTGGAAGTTGATGGGCCGACCAATCACGGCCTGAGTGATAGCTTCCGGCAGCTGGCTTTGCGCCTGGTTGCGAATGTGCAGCATCATTGCGCAGACCAGATCTTCAAAAAGCGCAACCTGCTGCGGCTTCAGACCGCTGGCACCCAAAAATGATTTTGGTGATTTAACGAAGTACACCTCTTCCGGGTCTTCAATATACTGACCCAGCGATGCCAGACCGAACTGCACGCTGTTGGCGTTAACGTCGATGTCTTCTTCGCGGTTGTAGCGCATCGCACGGCGAAGCAGCGCCTGCGTTTCATCGTCCGTAGTTGGGATGTCATGATGGCGATACAGCCACTCGCTAACCGCTTCGCGCGTTGGTGCGCACAGCATTGAGGGTAGCAGCGTGCTGTTATTTTCCATTTTGAGCAGGTGAGGCTGCCCATCACGCATAACGGCCACTGAACAGTTTGCCGTACCGTAGTCAAAACCAATAAACACCGTAAAAATCCCCATGCCAGTGAAGAAGGGGCGTGACTTTAACGAATAGTTGACGCCCCGACAACTGGAATATGAAAGCAAGGCGTACTGATTGAATACCGTTTATGCTTTAGGTTTGCGAAAAAGGAAAACTAAATGTTCACGCTGAGCTGGCAACCGCCTTATGACTGGCCCTGGATGCTGGGATTTCTTGCCGCCCGTGCGGTTGAAGGTGTCGAAACCGTAGAGGAACTGAGCTATGTCAGAAGCCTGTCCGTAGGGGGGCATCGTGGTCTGGTGCGCGTTGTCCCGGATCTGCACGCCAACGTGCTACACGTGACATTGAGCACAGGGTTACAGCCGGTAGCTTCCGAGTGCCTGGCAAAAATAACGCGCTTGTTCGATCTTGGCTGTTGCCCGCAGCAAATTATCGCCGCGCTGGGTAGCCTCGGTGCGGCGCGTCCGGGACTGCGCCTGCCGGGATGTGTCGATGCGTTTGAGCAAGGGGTACGGGCGATTTTAGGGCAGTTAGTCAGCGTATTGATGGCCGCTAAACTGACGGCGAAAGTGGCGCACGCTTACGGGGAAGCGCTGGAGGATGCGCCCGAGTATGTGTGTTTTCCTACGCCGGAAGCGCTTGCCAATGCCGATCCGCTGCACCTGAAAGCGTTAGGAATGCCACTCAAACGCGCTGAAGCGTTGATCCACCTGGCTCATGCAACCCTTGAAGGAACGCTCGCGACAACAGCCCCTGCCGATATCGAACAAGGCGTTAAGCAGCTACAAACGTTTCCCGGGATAGGGCGCTGGACCGCCAACTATTTCGCGCTACGTGGTTGGCAGGCGAAAGATGTTTTTCTGCCGGATGACTATCTGATTAAGCAGCGTTTTCCCGGCATGACACCGGCCCAGATCCGACGGTATGCAGAGCGCTGGAAACCCTGGCGCTCCTATGCGCTGTTGCATATCTGGTATACGGATGGCTGGCAGCCGTCAGTTGATGGCGAAATTACTGGTATTCAGTAACAGATCCAGCGGTTGGGCGTCGGCAATAATATCGCCATAAATCATATCAACACCGATGCCAGAAAGCGTATCCATGATAAGTGGCAACTGCACCGGCCCGGCGATAGTTTTTATGTCCAGACGCTGGGCATGACCCTGGATAATGGACACCCACATTTCGTCGATCAGGTTGCTGGGAGCGCTGGCACTTAGCTCGCTGTCGAGCAACAGGTAATCGACAATGCGATATTTCAGGTTGTCAAAGAGCTCTAAATCGCGACCAACCTGACTTAATACAATTCGACAGCCGTACTGGCGCAGCCGATGCAGGGCGGATATCGCCTGCGTTGGGTTGGTTTTGATGACGCTTGCCGGAACGGTCAGATGCAGCAATCGCGGCGGTAGTGGACTGCGTTGCAAGTGCTCCAGCAGCTCATCGATAAGTTCTGTGTTGAGCAGGCCGACGGCGGAAAGGGGCAGGGCAATACTGAGGCCCTTACTGGCTACTGCTTGGGCAGAGTTCTGGAAGAACTCGCTAAATACCCGACGGTCAAGCGCCTTGCTTAAGGCGGGATCGACCAGCCCGGCGCGGAAGGCTTGCTCCTCAATGGCTTCACCTTCAGCGGTGCCTAAGCGAAGCGAGAGAAGCCAGAAGCTAAACGTCTCCGGTATACGCGGGGAAGCCACACCTCTGGCGATCATCAGCATTGGGTTGTGCATAATGGTGTGTCTTTGCTCATCCAATGTCAGTTGACTACGCGCGGCATGACCCTGGCTTTGCTGCGGTTCATAAACGCAGACGCGTCCACGCCCACTGTTTTTCGCCGCATAACAGGCAATATCCGCTTGAGACATTACGTCGCTGGCGACATGGTTTTTCTCATCAATGAGCGTAATCCCTGCGCTGGCGCCAATACGGTGTAAGCGGCCTTCCCACATGAAGTGGTAATCATTAATGGCGCTGATGACGCGACCTGAAATAAAGCGAGCGCTTTCGATATTACAATCCGGTAGCAACAGACCAAACTCGTCGCCGCCCAGGCGCGCCAGCATATCGCTGGATCGCAACATGCTGAGCATAAGCGCTGAGAGTTCACGCAGCAGGGCATCGCCTGCGGCATGACCCGCGCTGTCGTTCACCGCTTTAAAACGATCCAAATCGATAAAAACCAACACATGGCGCTGGTGCGTGTCGTGTACCGAATGCAGCAATTGTTTTAGATGGTTTTCGAAGCTGACCCGGTTTGCCAACTGGGTCAGGTCATCATGCGATGCGCTGTAGCTAAGCTGGCGGAGCATCTTCCGCGACTCTGTGACGTCCTGAATAACCAACACCGAGCCAATGCTGCCGCCGTCGAGGGTGCTGAGGGGCGTGATGCTGTACTGAATGTCATAACTGTTGCCGTTACGACAATGCAGGACCACTTCCTGTTCGATTGCCGTACGTGACATGTCAGCACTGTAGATATTTTCCATCAGCGGACCGTTCTCGCCAAAAGTAATATGTAGTACCGTCAGTAGCGGAATGCCGATGGCACTGTCCTGCTGCCAGCCGCTCATTTTCTCAGCGACCGGATTCATAAAGGTCACGTTCATATCGACATCAATACAAATCACCGCTTCGCCGATTGAATCCAGCGTAATGTGAAGGCGCTCTTTTTCCTGATACAGCGCTTCGTTAAGCTGCTTGACTTCGGTCATATCCATATTGATACCAAGTAAGCGTTCAACTTCACCGTCTTTATTCAGTACCCGGTTGGCCAACGAGCGGATATGGCGTATGCCATCTTTTACCGCGATACGAAACTCAAGCTTAAACGGAGCCCGTGCGGCCAGTGAATCACGAATCACATTTTCGGCGTACTCACGATCTTCGGGTACAACGCACTCATACCAGACTTGCCAACTGGGCTTGATATGCGCAGGAACTTCGTAGAGATCGAACATCCGTTTATCCCAGCTGATCACGTCAGGCTGGAGTTCCCATTCCCAGATCCCAATCCCCCCGGCTTCATTGGCGAGGGTAATGCGCTCCATCAACCGTTTGTTAATCCACTCGGTATGCTTCAGGTCGTTAATGTCCTCAACCTGCGCGATAAAATAGAGTGGGGTATTGTCGCTATGACGCACCAACGAAACGGCCAGCAACGCCCAGACGACGTCGCCCGAACGGGTGTAATAGCGTTTTTCCATGGAATAGCTATTAATCTCTCCGCGTGCCAGCATGTTCAGCTGTTCAATGTCGTTGTTCAAATCTTCCGGCCAGGTTAATTGCTGGAAGGTCAGTGAACGTAACTCCTCCTGGCTATAGCCCAGAAACTGACACAAGGCTTTATTGGCCTGTAACCATTGCCCCTCGGTACCGACTAACGCCATGCCAATCGCGGAATATTCCATGGCGTTGCGAAAGCGTGACTCGCTTTCTGAAATGTGCTTGCGTTCGGCTCGAAACGCGTACATCACCATGGTCATCATATTAGCTGGCAACAGGATCATCAAAAACGGCAACCAGGGGATGTCCGTCATCATGTTCGGTTTCGGGGTGTAAAGCAGCGAAGGGTCGGCAGCCAGCATCAGCGAAACCATCATCACGGTGCTGAGGAATATTAAAAACGCCTCCAAACGCGGCAGACGGACAGCGCTCCACATCAGCAGGACAATAACGCAGGTAAATGGCCATGGAATGTACATCATGGACAGCCAACTGAGCGTTAAGGTCACCAGCAGGGTAATCAGGGTCTCAAGCAATAATCGCGGGTCGCGATGGCGCAACAGGTAATGTGGTTTAAACAGTAAACCTAACGGCACCAACGCCAGTGCGCCAATGGATTCTGACAGTACCCAAATGAGAAAGGTATTTAACGACGTGTCCTTCGGCAGCAACAACCACATCAAAATGCCGCCCAACAGTGGCGGAACAACCGCGCTACCAAATGCCAGGCGCGCCCAGTCATTCAAATTTTGTAAGGGATTGTACCAGGGCAGCAGTTTACGCAATAACATTGCGCCAACAACAGCCTCAATAATGTTAATGACCGTATAGGAGAAATTAAGCGACTGTCCGGGGAAAAAAAGTAAAGAGGCGCCGATGCTACCGAATGAGCAAGCCAGCGCGATCCCAGGCCACATCTTTCCCGCGTGACGGTAAAAAGCCACCATCATGATAGAGGTTGGAAACCACAGAGGGGCAAGCTGTGCGCCGTAACGTGATAGTTCCAGCGAAAACAACGTAAAGATGAAAGCCACCAGACCTAAACTGGCCAGGCGCAGTAGAGGATGGGGTAAGGTAACTAAAACATGTTGGGATTGTTTACTCATTACCACTCTACCCAAATAGCCGTTGTCGCCCAGCAGAGATGCCGGACGCATCACATTTAATCTGGGATTATGCTAGTACAAACAATTTACAATTTATACGCCAGCTGCTCATAAATTAACACTCCCAAGCTATTAATTCCTAAGGCAGGTGAATAAATATAGCGGCTGTTCTAAATCTGACCATTTTAATTTGCGACAGGGACAGTATTGGTGCAGCCTGGGGTGGCATCGCGCCGCTGAAATCCCTATAATTGCCGCGTTTGGCGTTTCGGCGCCGCCCTTCCTTACATCCAGGTTAATCAGGTCGCTAAATTTATGACTGATCAGTCCCATCAGTGCGTCATTATCGGCATTGCCGGCGCATCGGCTTCCGGCAAGAGCCTTATTGCCAGTACTCTTTATCGCGAATTGCGTGAACAAGTCGGTGACGAACATATTGGCGTTATTCCCGAAGACAGCTATTACAAAGATCAAAGCCATCTGTCGATGGAAGAACGCGTAAAAACCAACTACGACCATCCGAACGCGATGGACCACAGCCTGCTGTTTCAACATCTGCAAACGCTGAAGCGCGGCTCTGCCATTGAGCTGCCGGTTTATAGCTATGTTGAGCACACGCGTACGCAAGACACTATTCATATCGAACCGAAGAAAGTCATTATCCTGGAAGGCATTTTGCTGCTGACGGATGCGCGTTTGCGCGATGAGATGAACTTTTCTATTTTTGTTGATACGCCGCTGGATATTTGTCTGATGCGCCGTATCAAGCGGGATGTGAATGAACGTGGTCGTTCAATGGATTCGGTGATGGCGCAATACCAGAAAACCGTCCGTCCAATGTTCCTGCAATTTATTGAGCCTTCAAAGCAATACGCCGACATCATTGTGCCGCGCGGGGGTAAAAACCGCATCGCCATCGATATTCTGAAGGCTAAAATCAGTCAGTTCTTTGAATAAGTTCAGCGAATTGTGTACCGTTCAGTGATAACCTGGTTCACCCTTAACGCACCTGGCATTAAGGGTTTGAAGCACGAAAGGAGAAAGTGCCATGCGTTTATGTGACCGAGATATTGAAGCCTGGTTGGATGAAGGTCGCCTGTCGATCACTCCACGCCCTCCTGTCGAGCGAATCAATGGCGCCACGGTAGATGTGCGTCTTGGCAACAAATTCCGTACGTTCCGCGGTCATACGGCGGCGTATATCGATTTGAGCGGACCGAAAGATGAAGTCAGCGCCGCGCTGGATCGCGTGATGAGTGATGAAATCGTCCTCAAGGACGGCGAGGCATTCTTCTTGCATCCGGGTGAGCTTGCGCTGGCAGTAACATTCGAATCCGTGACGTTGCCTTCCGATCTCGTCGGTTGGTTAGATGGCCGTTCATCTCTGGCGCGTCTGGGACTGATGGTACACGTCACCGCACACCGTATCGATCCGGGCTGGTCTGGCTGTATCGTACTGGAGTTTTACAACTCCGGAAAATTACCCCTGGCTCTGCGTCCGGGCATGCCGATTGGCGCGTTAAGTTTCGAACCGCTTTCCGGTCCGGCAGCGCGACCATACAACCGTCGTCAGGATGCGAAGTATCGCGACCAGCAGGGCGCCGTTGCCAGCCGGATCGATAAAGACTGAGTGTTTATCAGTCCATTGGGGATAGCATGAGACGATTTCTGACGACGCTGATGATTCTTCTGGTCGTGCTGGTGGCCGGCTTTTCTGCGTTAGTACTGTTGGTGAATCCGAATGATTTCCGCGCGTATATGGTCAAGCAGGTTGCCGCACGTAGCGGGTATCAGCTGCAGTTGGATGGCCCCCTGCGTTGGCACGTATGGCCGCAACTGAGTATCCTCTCAGGGCGAGTGGTGTTAACAGCTGAAGGCGCCAGCGAGCCTCTGGTTCGTGCCGACAATATGCGTCTCGACGTCGCGTTGTGGCCGCTGTTGAGCCACCAGCTCAGCGTGAAGCAGGTGATGCTCAAAGGCGCAGTGATTCAACTGACCCCGCAAACTGAGGCGGTGCGCGGTAAAGATGCGCCCGTTGCCCCAAAAGACAATATGTTGCCCGATCTGGCGGAAGACAAAGGGTGGTCGTTTGATATCGCCCGTTTGCGGGTTGCCGACAGTGTTCTGGTATTCCAGCATGAAGACGACGAACAAGTTACCGTTCGTGATATTCGTCTGGAGATGGAACAAGATAGCCAGCACCGCGGCACGTTTGATTTTTCCGGGCGTGTGAACCGCGATCAGCGCGATCTCGCGTTATCCTTTAACGGCACGGTCGATGCCTCCGATTATCCGCACAACTTATCTGCGAATATCGAGCAGTTAAGCTGGCAATTGCAGGGGGCCGATCTGCCGCCCCAGGGGATCAACGGTCAGGGACATCTTCAGGCGCAATGGCTGGAAGAGAAAAAACAGCTTTCGTTTAGCCAGATAAATTTGACCGCCAATGACTCTTCGTTCTCCGGGCAAGCACATGTGGCCTTGTTGGAAAAACCGGAATGGGCCGTCGACTTAAAATTTGGTCAGCTCAATCTGGATAACCTGCTCGTACAGCATGACGCAGCGGCGACAGCAAAAGGTGATGTTCAGCAAGGTCAGAGTCAGTCAACGCTGGCGCGCCCCGTCATTGCTTCCCAGGTTGATGCCGTTTCGTATCAGGGACTCAAGGGTTTTTCGGCAGACATCGCTTTGCAGGCTGACAAAGTGCTGTGGCGGAAAATGGCGTTTGAGAATGTTTCGGCAAAAATAGACAACCAGTTCGGCTTACTGAACATTGCGCAGTTGCAGGGAAAAAGTGATGGCGGGCTGATCTCACTGCCCGGCACGCTGGATGCCAGAAAAGGAGAACCGCGAGCGGTCTTTCATCCGCGCCTGGAAGGTGTGGAAATTGGCACGATTCTGAAGGCCTTTGATTACCCCATCGCACTCACCGGCAAGCTGTCGCTGGCGGGAGATTTTTCCGGCTCAGATATTGACGCCCAGGCGTTTCGCCATAGCTGGCAAGGGCAGGCCCATGTCGAAATGAACGATACGCGAATGGAAGGGATGAACTTCCAGCAGATGATTCAACAGGCTGTAGAACGCAGCGGTGGGGATGTTAAATCTCAGCAAAACCTCGATAACGTGACCCGGTTGGATCATTTTGTAACCGATATGACGCTGGATAACGGTGAGGTGACGCTGGATAACATGGCAGGGGAGTCCGCGATGTTGGCGCTAACCGGCAAAGGAACGTTAGATCTGGTGAAGCAGAATTGCGACACGCTGTTTAACATTCGCGTGCTGGGCGGTTGGGATGGCGAAAGTAAGTTGATTAGTTTCCTGAAGGCCACCCCGGTTCCTCTCAGGGTCTATGGCCAGTGGCAATCACTGAACTACAGTCTGCAAGTTGATCAGCTTTTGCGTAAGCATCTGCAGGATGAAGCAAAACTTCGTCTGAATGACTGGGCAGATCGCAATAAAGATTCCCGCAACGGCAAAGATGTTAAAAAGTTGCTGGATAAGCTCTGATTCATATTGCCGGATGGTGGCTAATGCCCCATCCGGCTCGTGACTTACACCTCGTAATCCATCTCTTCTTCACCGTGTAGCGGTATCAGCTGGACCTTTTGCACGCGATGATTTTCCACCTGCAGGGTTTTTAGCCGATAGTCGCCAACCTGGACTTCCTCCCCGGTTTTCGGGATGCGCTGCAAATACTCCATTAACAGTCCGGCAATGGTGTGATACTCACGCTTATCGTCTAACGGGATAGGCACGTACTGCACCAGGTCTTCCAGTGGCATATGTCCGTTAGCGGTCCACGAACCATCGGCGTTTTTCTGAATATCATGACGGGCGTCGATTTCCTCTACCTCGTTTGGCAGATTGCCGGCGATGGTTTCCATCACATCACTCAGCGTCACAATCCCTTCGACGGAACCAAATTCATCGGCTACAAACGCGAAGTGCGTGCGGGCATTACGGAACTGCTCAAGCGCCGGAAGCAGCGGCAAGGTCTCCGGGAACACCAGCGGCTGGCGAATCAAGACGCGCAGGTCGAGCGGTTCGCCGCGCAGAGACTGTTGCAGTAAATCGATGACATGCACCACGCCCAGCAGTTCCTCCTGCTCGTCTTCGCCAGTGACCACCAGACGCGTATGCTGGTTTTTTTCCAGTAAGGCGCGGATTTCTGCTTCGGGCGCATTGAGGTCGATATGTTCAATATCATGGCGCGAGGTCATGATACTGCTGACGGTACGCTGATTGAAGTTCAGCACACGTTCAATCATCCGCCGCTCCTGAGGCGCAAAAATCTGACCTTCATGATGATCCGCCAGCATCGCCGCGGTTTCGGCATCCAGTTCGGCATCTTCTTTTTGCCCGCTCAGCAGTCGCATTACCGCCTCGGCGGTGCGCTGGCGCAGAGTATGGTTGGCTGAGAGGAAGCGACGACGGTTAAAGATAGCCAACTGGTTCAATGCTTCGATCATGACCGAGAAGCCGATGGCCGCGTACAGGTAACCTTTCGGGATATGGAAACCAAACCCTTCGGCCACCAGACTGAAACCAATCATCAGCAGGAAGCTCAGACACAGAATAACAATAGTTGGATGGCTGTTAACAAAGCGCGTCAGCGACTTGCTGGCCAGCAACATCAGGCTGATGGCAATAATGACTGCCGCCATCATCACCGCCAGGTGATCGACCATGCCAACAGCGGTAATGACGGAATCCAGAGAGAAGATGGCATCAAGCACCACGATTTGCGCGACCACACCCCAGAACTTAGCGCCTTTACGCTGGGTGGGGTTATCGCTGTCTTTCCCTTCCAGCCGTTCGTTGAGCTCCATAGTGGCTTTAAACAGCAGGAAGAAACCACCGAACAGCATGATCAGATCGCGGGCGCTGAAGCTGAGATCGCGAATGCTGAACAGCGGCGTGGTCAGCGTTACCAGCCAGGATATTGATGCCAGCAGCAGCAGGCGCATAACCATCGCCAGCAGTAGCCCGGTAATACGCGCCTTATCCCGCTGGGCAGGAGGTAGTTTCTCCGCGAGGATGGCAATAAAAACAAGATTATCAATGCCAAGAACAAGTTCGATCACGATTAACGTGACCAGTCCGGCCCAGATTGACGGATCGGCAATCCATTCCATAGTAAATGCTATACCCATAGTTGTATGACAATTGTCACAATTCGATCATGGGTAAAACTGGCGAAAAATGCAATGGCGAGAAGGGATTTCGGTAATGACTCCAACTTATTGATAGTGTTTTATGTTCAGATAATGCCCGATGACTTTGTCATGCAGCTCCACCGATTTTGAGAACGACAGCGACTTCCGTCCCAGCCGTGCCAGGTGCTGCCTCA
>NZ_JBIMRA010000023.1:0-66499 GCF_043945515.1 Citrobacter freundii complex sp. 2024EL-00216
TGAGGCAGCACCTGGCACGGCTGGGACGGAAGTCGCTGTCGTTCTCAAAATCGGTGGAGCTGCATGACAAAGTCATCGGGCATTATCTGAACATAAAACACTATCAATAAGTTGGAGTCATTACCTATTATGCTTATGGTGGTATATGACGAAATACCTGGTCATGCCGATCAATACGGTAAAAAGGAGCATTGAGGAAGTGACGTCTGGGAATCTGGCGATCAGTATTCCAGAGTTTGGTAATAATTGTGCAGGTAGACTAATACCGGGCATCAATAGTTTATCGAGTAATATTTCAACACTCGTTAATGAGATCCGAACATCCTCACAAACGGCGATGGCGCTCTCTGAACAGCTTGCGGAACGCAGCGCCGAGCTTTCAGTGAAAACGGAACAACAATCCGGAGCATTGATGCAGACGGCTGCTAATATGGATGAAATAGCCGTTAATACGCGAAATAATGCTGACAACACGCAGATCGCCAGCGTCCAGGCAACAGTTGCCACGCAATGTGCCATTCAGGGTGGCGAATTAATGGTGCAGGTTGCGACAAATATGCGTTCAATCACCGAATGTGCACAGCAGATGACGGAAATTATTACGCTAATTGATGGTATCGCATTCCAGACAAATATTCTGGCATTGAATGCTGCCGTGGAAGCGGCGAGGGCCGGTGAACATGGCAAAGGTTTTTCCGTGGTGGCCGGTGAGGTCAGAATGCTTGCACACCGTAGTGCGGATGCTGCTAAGAATATTAAGCAGCTGATTGCGCAAACCCATCAAAATGTTCAGCAAGGTGCAGCTATTGTGCGTGAAGCAGAAAAAAATATGCATGATATTGTCGGTGGTGCCGGTCAATTAAACCAACTGATGGGCGAGATATTAACCACTACACAGGAGCAGGAGAAAGGAATTATCAGAATTACTCATGCACTGGCCGAACTGGAGAATGTAACCCAAAGTAATGCCATTATGGTTGATGAGCTTTCTGATTCCTCGGGTATCCTGAAAAACCAGGTGATTGATCTCCAGTCGCGAACACATAAATTTCGCTTAAGTAACGCTCTTGAGTCAGCGAGATGGCAGCGGGCTTAACTGGGCATCTCGATGCAAGCGTCGCAATCGTCGGCGCTTTTTGTATTATCAGATATTTTTATGAATCATTTCAGCACAATGGGACAATGAGATATTGCTTAACATATTCTGACAGCTAGACTAACGAAAAAAGCTGAATGTTTGTGGAGGCGCTGTGGAAGCCATTAAGGGAACGGATGTTAATGTGCCGGATGCCGTGTTTGCCTGGCTGTTGGATGGCCGGGGTGGGGTGAAACCCTTGGAAGATAACGATGTTATCGATAGTCAGCATCCCTGCTGGCTACATCTTAATTATACCCATCCTGAAAGCGCCCAATGGTTGGCGACAACACCTCTTCTTCCCAACAATGTGCGTGATGCGCTGGCAGGCGAAAGTACACGCCCGCGCGTCAGTAGAGTCGGGGAAGGTACGCTGATTACACTGCGCTGTATTAACGGCAGCACCGACGAGCGTCCTGACCAACTTGTAGCGATGCGTTTATATATGGATGAACGTCTGATTGTCTCAACCCGCCAGCGCAAAGTGCTGGCGCTGGATGATGTGGTCAGCGATCTCCAGGAAGGGACGGGACCGGCTGATTGTGGCAGTTGGCTGGTGGATGTTTGTGATGCGCTAACCGACCATGCCAGCGAATTTATCGAACAGCTGCACGACAAGATTATTGATCTGGAAGATAACCTGCTCGATCAGCAGATCCCACCGCGTGGTTTTTTGGCTTTACTGCGTAAGCAGCTAATTGTGATGCGCCGTTATATGGCTCCTCAGAGAGATGTTTATGCGCGTCTGGCGAGTGAACGTTTACCCTGGATGACCGACGACCATCGGAGACGGATGCAGGATATCGCTGACAGGCTGGGGAGAGGGCTGGATGAAATAGACGCCTGTATTGCCCGGACCGGTATTATGGCGGATGAAATTGCGCAGGTGATGCAGGAGTCTCTGGCTCGCCGAACGTATACAATGTCATTGATGGCAATGGTTTTTCTTCCCAGCACATTTTTAACTGGGCTTTTCGGCGTTAACCTCGGCGGTATCCCCGGCGGTGGTTGGCAGTTTGGTTTCTCACTTTTTTGTATTCTGTTAGTGGTCCTGATTGGTGGTGTTACTTTATGGTTGCACCGTAGTAAATGGTTGTAACAACAACGTTTTTTAGTGGCTTTTGCGCATGAAAACGTCCTGATTTTTGAGCGAAGTCAATAAACCATCTACCTATTCGGGGCAATATCTCTCTCGCAGGTGAATGCAACGTCAAGCGATGGGCGTTGCGCTCCATATTGTCTTACTTCCTTTTTTGAATTACTGCATAGCACAATTGATTCGTACGACGCCGACTTAGATTAGTCGGCTTTTTTTTGCCTGCAGGAAATCAGCGTCTACCCTAAAAGAGTCAACCTGAATGACTGGAGGGGTATATGACCTGTCTGATTGCAACGTCGAACACTGATTCGCTACCGACCGATCCGGTTCCCATTCCCGACCCCATACCTCGTCCGCAGCCCATGCCGGATCCGCCGCCGGATGAAGAACCGATTAAATTGTCGCATCACGGGCACAGATCTGCGAGGATACGCGCCTGCTGAATGTGAGTTTTTACCGCGAGATTAAATTGTGACCGCTTTTTCAACCCTGAATGTTTTACCTGCTGCTCAACTCGAGAATCTTAACGAGCTGGGCTATCTTGAAATGACGCCTGTTCAGGCTGCTGCGTTACCGGCAATCCTGGCGGGTAAAGATGTTCGCGTGCAGGCTAAAACCGGCAGTGGCAAAACGGCTGCTTTTGGTCTTGGGCTATTACAGCATATTGATGCCGCGCTGTTTCAGACGCAGTCTCTGGTACTGTGCCCAACGCGCGAGCTTGCCGACCAGGTGGCGGGTGAACTGCGTCGTTTAGCGCGCTTCCTGCCAAACACCAAGATCTTAACGCTGTGCGGTGGGCAACCTTTTGGCGCACAGCGTGACTCCCTGCAACATGCGCCACATATTATTGTTGCCACACCGGGTCGTTTACTTGACCACCTGCAAAAAGGCACCGTTTCTCTGGATGCCCTGAATACGCTGGTTATGGATGAAGCCGACCGCATGCTGGATATGGGCTTTAGCGATGCGATTGATGATGTCATTCGCTTTGCGCCTGCGTCACGTCAGACTTTGCTGTTTTCCGCAACCTGGCCGGAAGCCATTGCTGCTATCAGTGGCCGGGTACAGCAAAATCCATTAACGATTGAAATTGATACGGTCGATGCGTTACCGGCGATTGAACAGCAGTTTTTCGAAACCTCCAGCCACGGAAAAATTCCGCTGCTGCAAAAGCTACTCAGCCAGCATCAACCCGCATCGTGTGTGGTTTTTTGTAACACCAAAAAAGATTGTCAGGCCGTTTGTGATGCACTGAATGCGGCAGGGCAAAGCGCACTGTCATTACATGGCGACCTGGAACAACGCGATCGCGATCAGACGCTGGTTCGTTTTGCCAACGGTAGCGCGCGCGTCCTGGTCGCAACCGATGTGGCTGCACGTGGTCTGGATATCAAATCACTTGAGCTGGTAGTTAACTTCGAACTGGCGTGGGATCCGGAAGTCCACGTCCATCGTATCGGACGAACTGCGCGTGCCGGCAACAGCGGTCTGGCGATTAGCTTCTGTGCGCCGGAAGAAGCGCAGCGTGCCAACATTCTTTCTGAAATGCTGCAACTGAAGCTGAACTGGCTAACTGCGCCAGCTAACGGCTCAATCCTGCCGCTGGAAGCAGAGATGGCGACGTTATGCATTGATGGTGGTAAAAAAGCGAAAATGCGTCCTGGTGATGTTCTGGGGGCTCTGACCGGTGATATTGGTCTGGATGGCGCAGATATCGGCAAAATTGCTGTTCATCCGGCACACGTCTATGTCGCCGTTCGCCAGAACATAGCGCACAAGGCGTGGAAACAATTGCAAAACGGTAAGATCAAAGGCAAGACTTGCCGGGTCCGGTTATTGAAATAACTACCCGTTGGGGCGCCTGATGGCGCTCCGCTTATCAGGCCTACAGGCGCTTATGCACGTTGTAGGCCTGACAGACGCTTACTTCACTTCCACCACGTTCAGGCGTAACTCATCCAGTTGAGCATCATCTTCTTCTGGCTGCCAGCCCGCAGGTTGCAGCGGGATCTCTTCACGATCGAACGCTAAATCCCCGCCGTCCACAACCTCTGAACCGTGCTTAATGCCTTTAAAATCGAACAGATTGATATCGCTCAGATGTGAAGGTACAACGTTTTGCATCGCACTGAACATGGTTTCAATGCGGCCTGGATAGCGTTTGTCCCAGTCACGCAGCATGTCAGCAATGACCTGACGCTGTAGGTTAGGCTGTGAGCCGCACAGATTACACGGAATAATCGGGAAACCTTTCGCTTCGGAGAAACGCTCGATATCTTTCTCACGGCAGTAAGCCAGCGGGCGGATCACGATGTGCTTACCGTCATCACTCATCAGCTTCGGCGGCATGCCTTTCATTTTCCCGCCGTAGAACATGTTTAAAAACAGCGTTTGCAGGATGTCGTCGCGATGGTGGCCGAGCGCAATCTTGGTGGCTCCTAATTCGGTTGCCGTACGGTACAGAATGCCGCGACGCAGGCGAGAGCAGAGCGAGCAGGTCGTTTTGCCTTCTGGGATTTTGTCTTTGACGATCCCGTAGGTGTTTTCTTCGACAATCTTGTACTCAACGCCCAGCTGTTCCAGATACTCTGGCAGAATGTGCTCCGGGAAACCGGGTTGTTTTTGATCGAGGTTAACCGCAACTAAGGAAAAACTGATCGGGGCGCTTTGCTGCAAATTACGCAGGATCTCCAGCATGGTATAGCTGTCTTTCCCGCCGGAAAGGCACACCATAATGCGATCGCCGTCTTCGATCATATTGAAATCGGCAATGGCTTCGCCCACGTTACGACGCAGACGTTTTTGCAGTTTGTTCAGGTTGTATTGTTCTTTCTTTGTAACTTGTTGATTATATTGCATTCTTACCGTTCTCAAAAACCAAAAGGGGCATATAATGGGCAAACTTCAATCACAGGGCTAGTTGGCTATTCAACATTGCAACCCGATCGTCATTCATTTCTTCAATCCATGTACTGTAGACGTCGTACACTATTTGCGCGTTTTCATGCCCCATCTGATTAGCTATAAATGATGGGTTCGCTCCAGCCGATAACAGCCAGCAAGCAAAGGTGTGTCGCGTATGGTACGGATTACGGCGACGAATACCAGCACGTTTTACAGCGGTGTTCCATCTGGCACCAATGCTACTCATAGAGTAGTAAGATTTTTGCTCTTCGTGACCAGACCAGAATAAACTGCGAACAGCATGATTGAATAAAGGTACATGGCCCCGGACAGGAAGCAATTAATCAGCTGAAAGCAGATATTGAAGCGCTGAAGAAAATTGTGGAGCAGTTCACCGCCAGATAATTCAGTTCTGAACTATCAACGAGCAATGTCAGGGAGCGAAACGCAGGGTGTGGCAAACTGCCGCAACCATGCCGTATGCAAGAGCATGGCTGCGGCCGACCGGCAAACGTCCGATAGTGCGAGTATTGAATGATTGCCAGTCACAGCGGATGGTACTTAAGCAATATGACGATTCAAGGTGCTTAATCTGAAACCAGCCACATATCAGCCTCTTCAAACATTTCTTGAACCGTTCGGCTTATCTGTTCTTTTTCATGCTTGCTGGCGTCAGTGTTGATCGCCGGAAGTGTCATCATCGGTTTAACCCGAACTTCAGCATCGGGGAAGATCCGATGAACCCTCTTGGTCAATTCGCCGAGAATAATATCTTTTGCACCGGGCAGACCATCAAAATTCCTTTTGTCATAAACGAGTTCCACGAACATTGCTTATCGCTCTTTTTGCTGGATGTATATACAGTATTTGTACTCTGTTTTTATCCGGGTTTCAAGAGAGGGCGTAATGATGTCACGACATAGCGATACTGAAATGGCCTTGTATGCTTCGATCAGGAATCGTGGGGAAAATGAGGGAGAAACAAAAAGCCCGCAGCGATGTGCGGGCCAGACAGCTTAGCGGACTACCAGTACCGAACACTCCGCGTGACGCACTACAGCCGCGGCGTTAGAGCCCAGCAGGTAGGTGGTGATGTCAGGTCGGTGTGAGGCAATAATGACCATATCGGCCGGTAATTTTTTGGCGATCTCCAGAATCTTATCTTTCGGCGCACCTTCTGCGACATGAACGTGCACTCTGTCCGTTGGGATATTGAACTTCTTGATAATCTCTTCCAGTTGAGATTTCGCTTCGGCTTTCAGATCGTCCATGGCCGGTAACTCTGCCGAGTAGGCCAGTCCCAGGGAAGCGTAATAGGGCAATGACGGAATGACGGTCAAAAAATGAACCTGCGCATCGTCAATCTTTGCTTCTGCTTCAACATGGGCAATAACGCGTTGAGTTAATTCTGAGTCTGAAATATCGATGGGTACAAGAATCGTTCTGTTCATAAAACCTCCTGTTTAAGTATCCACCTAAAGCTTACCGCGTAATGGCACTTTATGTACAATGACAACGATCACATTTTGGCATCACTTTATTTTGATTTCAGGAAATTTGCCTTTTATTACCCCATCGTAAAATCGGCCTTTAGAGACCACGATCAGGAAATCACGAAAAATACGGGCAGGGACCTGCTGATATTGCAGGGTAGCCAACTGGTGAAAGCGAATTTCTAGCGTGCAAGAGGATTCGTCATAGCCGACGGATGCAATACGGGATGATTTTACAGGATGATGATTCATTGCAGGTATCCTCTACTACAGACCTTAATGCAAGATATCATCTATCAGAGATGTGTTTTAACGCAATAGATATAATGTTTTGATCTGGATAATACAGAGTTATTAGAACATAAAGAGAGCCCGCTGTTGCCAGCGGGCTGACGGATTAGAACTGGTAAACCATACCCAGTGCTACGATATCATCGGTAGAAATACCGGCATCTTTGTAGAACTGGTCATCTTCGTCCAACAGGTTGATTTTATAATCAACGTAGGTAGAGAAGTTTTTGTTGAAGTAGTATGTTGCACCAACATCAGCATATTTAACCAGATCTTTGTCATCGTTAGCGCCTTTGTAATTCAGATCCTTACCTTTAGACATCAGGAAGGAAACAGCTGGACGCAAACCGAAGTCAAATTGGTACTGTGCAGTAACTTCAAAGTTTTGGGTTTTATTAGCAACACCACCAACATCGCTATTATCAGTTTTACCGTAAGGAGTCATATTACGGGTTTCAGAGTACATGGTTGCCAGGTAGATGTTGTTCGCGTCGTATTTCAGGCCGGCAGTCCATGCGTCGGCTTTATCGCCACCAGAAATATTTGCATTGTCTGAATTTGACTGTTCGCTGGTACGATCAGAAGAGGTATAGGCAGCCCCGGCACTAAAGCCCATGCCCATATCATAGGTTGTAGAAATACCGAAACCATCACCATTATCGTAACGCACATCATCACCAGCATTGCGGTTGTTGGTGCCTACATTTGCGTCATTCAGGCTCTGGCTTTCGTTTTTACCTTGATACTGCAACGCAACGTTCAGACCATCAACGAGTCCGAAGAAGTCGGTGTTACGATAAGTGGCTACACCATTAGCACGACCAGTCATGAAGTTGTCAGACTGAGTGTAAGAATCGCCACCGAATTCTGGCAGCATATCGGTCCAGCCTTCAACGTCGTACAGCACGCCGTAGTTACGACCATAGTCGAATGAACCGTAGTCACCGACTTTAATACCTGCGAAGGCCAGACGAGTCCAGGAGTTGCTATTATCGCTCTCAGTCGTGTTAGCCTGAACCTGATATTCCCACTGGCCATAGCCGGTGATCATATCGTTAACCTGAGTTTCGCCTTTGAAACCCATACGCATATAAGTCTGATCGCCATCTTTAGAAGAATCATCAGAGAAATAATGCAGGCCGTCTACTTTGCCATAGAGATCTAATTTGTTGCCGTCTTTGTTATAAATTTCAGCAGCATGAGCTGCGCCTGCAGCCAGCAGGGCAGGAATTACGAGAGCCAGTACTTTTCTGTTCATTGAAATAATCCTTTAGTTTTTTTATTAACCTGTGACCACCCATGTAGGGAGTAAAAGCATGCTAAAGGAGAAGTTCCGTAAAGAGATAAATATGAATTGTTACGTCTTAAGTAAAACCTTAAACAAATAATTCTACGGAAATAGTGATAATTGCCGTGAATGAGTTTGTAAAATATATATAAAATAAAAATTATACAATTGAATTTTGTTGGGCTATTCTGCGCGTGTTATATGCCTTTATTGTCACGTTTTATTTTTCGTTGGTATATTGATGACACTTATTAACTAGCCAGCGAATAAATTGACAAGCCCGAACAACTGTTCGGGCTTTTTTTTGGTTCCGGGCTAATACTGAGAAAAACGTATTATTCGGTACCGTTCTTTTCCGCTTTGCCTGCCAGTTGGGCCAGGAAGTCGTAGCGTTTTTGCAAATCAGCCGTTGCATCCTTCCACAGCTGTTCAGCGACTTCTGGCTGTTGGGCGTTCAGGCGGCGGAAACGCTGCTCGTTAAGCAATGTTTCGGCCAGCGCATCTGACGGTGGGCGCGAGTCGAGAGCCAGCGGCAGCTTACCTTCGTCTGCTCGGCGTGGGTCAAAGCGGTACAGCGGCCAGAATCCGGTAGCCGTGAGTTGACGCATCTGATCGTGGCTTAGCGCGAGGTCATAGCCATGCTCCTCACATGGGCTATACGCGATAATCAGCGACGGGCCTGGGTAGGATTCAGCTTCCTGGATAGCTTTGACCGTCTGATTCAACTGGGCGCCCAGAGAAATCTGTGCGACATAAACATGCCCGTACATCATCATGCTGACGCCAAGATCTTTGCGAGCCTTGCGCTTGCCATGCTCACCAAACTTGGTAACCGCCCCAAGCGGCGTGGCTTTCGACGCTTGTCCACCCGTGTTGGAGTAACACTGGGTATCCAGTACCAGAATATTGACGTTCTCGGTGAGACTCAGGACGTGATCCAACCCGCCAAAACCAATATCGTAAGCCCAGCCGTCGCCGCCAATCAGCCAGATGGACTTCTCGACCAGCGCGTCGGCATCGGTTAACAGTTGCTGTGCACCTTCGACATCTTTCAGATGCTGGCGCAGCGCAGCAACTTGCTCACGGCGTACTTCTGGCGTCGCTTCTGCATGCAGGGCGTCATTCAGTTCAGCCGGAATATTATCCGCAAACTGCTCCAGCAAACGCATGACGCGCACACGGTGTTGATCCACCGTCAGGCGGAAGCCCAGACCAAACTCAGCGTTATCTTCGAACAGAGAGTTTGCCCACGCAGGTCCACGACCATTGGCATCGGTCGTATACGGCGTTGAGGGGAGGTTACCGCCATAAATCGATGAACAGCCGGTCGCGTTAGCGATCAGCATGCGGTCGCCATACAGCTGCGTAAGCAGTTTGATATACGGCGTTTCACCACAACCAGAACAGGCGCCGGAATATTCAAACAGCGGAGTGATTAACTGCGAGGTACGGATATCAATGCGTTCAAGCTTGCTGCGGTCGATCTCCGGCAGATTGAGGAAGAAGTCATAGTTAACTTTTTCTTCTTCAACATGCTCAAGGCGCGACATCATATTGATGGCCTTGATTTCCGGGTTTTGGCGATCTTTTGCCGGGCAAACTTCGACACACAGATTACAGCCAGTGCAATCCTCTGGTGCAACCTGCAGGACATACTTCTGACCGCGCATATCGCGTGATTTCACATCCAAAGAATGCAGACTGGCAGGGGCGTTTTCCATCGCTTCAGGTGAAACCACTTTGGCGCGGATTGCCGAGTGCGGGCAAGCGGCAACGCAGTGGTTACACTGGGTACACAGCTCTTCCTTCCAGATGGGGATCTCTTCGGCGATATTGCGTTTTTCCCAACGCGTGGTGCCCATTGGCCAGGTGCCGTCTGGCGGCAACGCTGATACGGGGAGGGCATCACCCAGACCGGCGAGCATTGCCGCGGTGACGGTTTTCACGAAATCAGGTGCGGCATCAGAAACCACCGGTGGTCGGTTTGCGCTGTGCGGATCAACCGGCTGGAGTGCTACTTCGGCGACGGATTCGCGCGCCAGGGCCAGAGCCTGCCAGTTACGTTCAACAAGGTCCTGTCCTTTACTGCTGTAACTTTTCGCAATCGCCCCCTGCAATTCAGCCAACGCGCTGTCGACGGGTAAGATTTGCGTCAAATGGAAGAAGGCCATTTGCATAACGGTGTTAATACGCGCTGCCAGACCGCATTCGCGGGCGATTTTGGCCGCATTAATCACGTAGAAACGGGCTTTCTTCTGATTCAGTACCGCCTGAACTTCCTGTGGCAGACGACCCCAGACTTCATCCACACTGTATGGCGTATTAAGCAGGAAGATACCGCCTGGTTTCAGGCGCTCGGCCATCTGATACTTATCGATAAATTGCAGCTGGTGACAGCCAACAAAATCGGCTTGTGAAACCAAATACGCTGATCGAATAGGTTGCTCGCTAACACGCAGGTGGGAAACCGTCAGACCGCCTGCTTTTTTCGAGTCGTAGACGAAATAACCCTGCGCATACCATGGCGTCGAGTTACCAATAATTTTGATATTGTTTTTGGTGGCTGACACGCTACCGTCGCTGCCCAGCCCGTAAAACAGCGCTTCGAGCTTAGCCGTACCGGGCAGGGTGTTTTCCGGTAACGGTAGCGACAAGTTGGTGACATCATCATAGATACCGACCGTAAAGCGAGGTTTCGGCTTCGCGCTGCTCAGCTCATTAAAGACCGCCATCACGCAGTCTGGACCAAACTCTTTGGAAGAAAGGCCATAACGTCCGCCAATCACGCGCGGCAGCGTTTCTCGCTCGCCACAGTTGAAGGCTTCTGCTAACGCGGTCATCACGTCCAGATACAACGGTTCTGCCTGTGCGCCAGGCTCTTTGGTGCGATCCAGGACGGCGATGCTGCGTACGGTTTCCGGTAGCGCGCGCAGTAAATGTCTGGCAGAGAATGGACGGAACAGACGCACTTTCAGAACGCCGACTTTCTCGCCATGCGCCAGCAGTTCTTCAACGACTTCTTCGCAGGTTCCAATCGCCGAGCCCATTAAGATAATGACGCGCTCAGCCTGAGGATGGCCGTAATATTCAAATGGCTGGTACTGGCGACCTGTCGCTGCGGCGAAATCGTTCATCGCCTGTTCTACATGATCGTAAACCGCGTTGTACCACGGGTTTGTTGCCTCGCGTGACTGGAAATAGGTGTCCGGGTTCGCAGACGTACCGCGAATAACAGGATGCTCAGGATTAAGCGCCCGAGCGCGATGAGCATCGATTTCCGCCTGCGGCATCAGTCCGAGGATCGTGTCGTCGGCCAGTGGCACAATTTTATTGATTTCATGGGATGTACGGAAACCATCAAAGAAATGAATAAACGGAACCCGGCTTTTCAGGGTGGCTATTTGCGAAATCAGCGCAAAGTCCTGTGCCTCCTGAACGCTACTGGCACACAGCATCGCGCATCCTGTCTGGCGCACCGCCATCACGTCGGAATGATCGCCAAAGATCGATAATGCGTGAGTTGCAATTGTGCGAGCCGCAACGTGCAGTACAAACGGGGTCAACTGACCGGCCAGTTTGTACAGCGTTGGGATCATCAGCAACAGGCCCTGCGATGAGGTAAACGACGTAGAGAGCGCACCGGTCTGCAACGCGCCATGAACGGTTGCGATCGCGCCGCCTTCTGACTGCATTTCTACGACGCGAGGGGTATCCCCCCACACGTTCTTAAGCCCGTTCCCGGCCCAGGCATCTGCCTGTTCAGCCATCGTCGAACTGGGCGTAATCGGGTAGATGGCGATAACCTCGCTGGTACGAAATGCGACTGAAGCAACCGCACCATTACCGTCAATTGTGATCATACTGACACCCTTACATTGCGCAAAAAGAGGGACACGCGTAACAGCGGCGAGTCCTGTAGTTATCTTTCTATTTTAGCAAAAGCGCTAAAGACAGATTTTCGCTTTTGTGTCCCTGGAATAAACAGAATGAATGGTTTGATCAAAGGAGCAGGCAAAAAATTGCCAGAAAATGTAAACAGTACGCATAAATGCGTATTTTGCCTCTCGACGGCGGTGTTTCCGCTGCCTATTATTTATGGCTGTGTCGTTTGGTTAATATTCAGAGGGGAGTAAGATGCGCGCAGCGTTTTGGGTAGGATGTGCCGCGTTATTATTATCGGCTTGTAGCAGCGAACCTGTTCAGCAGGCAACCGCCGCACATGTCGCACCGGGCATGAAGGCAGCAATGTCCAGTTCAGGAGAAGCTAATTGCGCCATGATTGGCGGTTCGCTCTCTGTTGCTCGTCAACTGGATGGTTCTGCTATCGGGATGTGTGCGCTACCCAACGGCAAACGCTGTAGTGAGCAGTCGCTTGCCGCTGGAAGTTGTGGGAGCTATTAAGCCACCACGTTTCCTACATTAAATCCGCGAGTTTATACGTCAGCGTTTGTTCTGCTGTCGCCAGCGTTAACTGGTCAGCAGTCAGATCGACCTGTGCGCCTTGCTTAAACATTTCGCTGACGATCCCGTCGAGCGCGTTAAGCTGTGGATCGGCGCACATCATACGCGTCATCGCCATATCTTTTACCTTCAACTCACCGTCGGACAGCTTGCCCTGACCGCGGAATTGATTACACATCTTTCCTGATACCGTCATGTTTTCGCCAAAACTTAACTCAGGTGGGTTGTTGGTGGTGGTGACGGCTTTACCATTCACGCTTTGCAAAACGAAGCGGTGATGCTGCAACTGTTCGCGATTGACGGAAACTTTTCCATTGCTCACACAGCCAGCCATCAGCATGCTGAGCGCAATCAACGTGACAACTTTCTTCATTAAATTTCTCTACGTTTGTGACGGGAATACATTCAATATAATAATGATACTGACTGTTTTATCATCGGTGATTATCTGAAAATGCTCCCCTGACGCCAGGGGAGCACAGGAATTAGAAGAGGGCGTTTGGACAGGTCTCGCCTTTGGAGATTTGGGCCAGATTCTGTAGCGTAGTCTCAGAAATACTGGTCAACGCTTCAGCTGTCAGGAACGCCTGATGTCCGGTGAACAACACGTTATGACAGGCTGACAGACGACGGAACACATCATCCTGAATGACGTCATTGGATTTATCTTCAAAGAACAGATCGCGTTCGTTCTCATACACGTCCATACCCAGAGAACCAATTTTCTGGTTTTTCAGCGCATCGATAGCGGCTTGTGAGTCGATCAATGCACCACGACTGGTGTTAATGACCATCACGCCGTTTTTCATCTGTTCAAAGGCTTCGTGATTGAGCAGATGATAATTCTCCGGTGTTAACGGGCAGTGCAGAGAGATGACATCTGACTCGGCAAACAGCGTTTTAAGATCGACATATTCAACGCCTAGCTCCAGCGCAGCAGCGCTCGGGTAAGGATCGAACGCCAGCAGACGCATACCAAAACCTTTCAGGATCCGCAGTGCAGCAATACCGATTTTACCGGTACCGATCACCCCAGCGGTTTTGCCATACATAGTAAAACCGGTCAGCCCCTCAAGAGAGAAATTGGCATCACGGGTACGCTGGTAGGCGCGGTGAATTCGGCGATTCAGCGTCATCATCATGCCAATCGCATGCTCAGCGACGGCCTCTGGTGAATAAGCTGGAACACGCACCACCTGCAGACCCAGCTCTTTTGCTGCGTCGAGATCGACGTTATTGAACCCGGCACAACGCAGCGCAATGTATTTCACGCCATGCTTTTTCAGTTCTTCCAGAACGGGGCGGCTGCCATCGTCGTTGACGAAAATGCACACAGCTTCACAGCCATGGGCGGTTTTCGCTGTTTTTTCCGTCAACAGAAAGTCAAAGAATTCAAGTTCAAAACCAAAAGCCTCGTTAACCTGCTGCAGATACTTCTTGTCGTACTGTTTTGTACTATAGATGGCGAGTTTCATAAGACTTTCTCCAGTGATTTTGACGTCACATTAATCCAATTCAAATTATTTTACAAAATCTAAAAAGTTATTGATAGTCATAGGCGTAATGAATAATTTCAGCGTATCTGTTGTTAGTGTGGGCAGGTTACACAATTTCAACAACTGGATATTTTTCTATCCAACTCAACACCTGAATATCGCGGCAGGTAAAAAGCCAGCCGAATCACATCCGGACAGCTACGCTTATACAGGTAGCAATTATCGGGAGGGGTTATGCTGACTCACTCTGAAGCAAAACGATGGGCCACCCTAATGCTCAAGGCGGCATTATGCGATGGTATGAAACCTGATGAGATTTCCCGGCAGGTACATCTGGTCTGCGATCATCATGGTAGGGAGTGCCTCGAAGAACTCATTGAGGAAATTCTGATAGAAGCAGGTCGTATCGGACCTAAACATAGCGATGGACAACTTAGGCCTCATTGAGTCTGAATCTTAATATCCCAGACGGCACGTGTAACAGCGTGCCTGGAAATCGGTTATCTATCCTTAATGTGGGCATATCCAGTTAAACATGCCACAATACAGGCCTAAACCGGCTTAAATTTTTGCTAAATCAGGATATTAACTACCCATGAAGGGTAAATATAAAGCCGTTCTGGCACTCCTCTTATTATTGATTCTCGTGCCGCTGACGCTAGTGATGACGCTTGGCCTGTGGGTGCCTACGTTGGTGGGTATCTGGTTACCCGTTGGAACACGCATCGCGCTGGATGAGAGCCCGCGGCTGACACGGCATGGGTTGCATATACCTGAACTCCGCTATCTGGTTGAAGATTGCCCGCTAGCACGCATCACTCAGGCGGATCTGTCTCACCCCAGCCGCTGGTCGCTGAATGTCGGGACCATTGAGTTGGATTCAGCTTGCCTGGCCAAATTGCCGCAGGCAGAGCCATCGCCGGCAGCGCCTAAAACGCTGGCTGAATGGCAGTCAATGCTGCCCAATACCTGGATTAACATCGACAAACTTATTCTTTCTCCATGGCAGGAATGGCAGGGAAAACTGTCACTCTCGCTCACTCCCACCACTCAACAGCTGCGTTATCAGGGTGAAAAAGTTAAATTCCAGGGGCGTTTGCACGGACAAAACCTCACGGTAACTGAGCTGGATGTTGCGGCATTTGAAGGCCAGCCGCCGGTAAAATTGGTCGGTGAATTTACTATGCCACTGGTTCCCGATGGGCTACCGGTAAGCGGTCATGCGGTTGCGACGTTAAGTCTGCCGCAAGAGCCTACGCTTGTGGACGCCGAACTGGAGTGGCAAGAAAACAGCGGACAACTGATTGTCATGGCGCGTGATAATGCCGATCCGCTGCTGGACCTTCCGTGGGAAATAACACGCCAGCAACTGACCATCAGCGACGGACGCTGGAACTGGCCTTATCAGGGATTCCCGTTAAGCGGGCGGTTGGGCATAAAAGTTGAAAACTGGCAGGCCGGACTGGAAAACGCGGTGGTGAGCGGGCGTCTGAACGTTCTGACGCATGGCGACGCCGGTAAAGGAAATGCCGTATTAACGCTGGGGCCAGGTAAGCTTGGCATGGATAGTAGCGATATGCCGCTACAGTTGACCGGTGAAGCGAAACAGGGCGATCTGATCTTCTACGCGAAATTACCCGCCAGACTCACTGGAAGTCTGAACGATCCGCAATTGGCTTTTGAGCCAGGAGCGCTGCTGCGCTCACGTGGGAGGGTGATTGATTCGCTGGATATTGACGAGATTCGCTGGCCGCTGGCAGGCGTAAAAGTCACGCAACGTGGTGTGGATGGGCGTCTGCAGGCTATTTTACGTGCGCATGAAAACCAGATGGGGGGCTTTGAACTGCATCTGGATGGCCTGGCAAATGATTTTCTTCCTGATGCCGGTCGTTGGCAGTGGCGATATTGGGGGGAAGGCAGCTTTACGCCGATGCATGCCCGATGGGACGTCGCGGGTAAGGGAGAATGGCATGACAACACCCTGAAGCTATTTGATCTTTCTACCGGATTTGATCATCTGCAATACGGCACGATGAAGGTTGAAAATCCGCGTCTGGTGATGGACGAACCGATAGTTTGGGTGCGGGATGCAACCAAACCGACATTTAGCGGCGCGCTGTCGCTGGACGCAGGATACACCACCTTCACCGGGGGAAGCGTGTTACCACCATCGACGCTGAAGTTCAGTGTGGAAGGTAGCGATCCGACAATTTTCCAGTTCAAAGGCCAGCTTCACGCTGGGGCGATTGGGCCCGTACAGCTGAATGGTCGTTGGGACGGTATCCGCCTGCGCGGACAGGCCTGGTGGCCAAAACAATCGCTCACCGTATTCCAACCTCTGGTTCCACCTGACTGGAAAATGAAGCTACGTGAAGGTGATCTGTATGCGCAGGTCGCATTTTCGGCAGCCCCGGAGCAGGGCTTTGAAGCAGGCGGTCATGGGGTGTTAAAAGGCGGTAGCGCCTGGATGCCCGATAACCAAATCAACGGTGTCGATTTTGTATTGCCTTTCCGGTTTAGTGAAGGCGCATGGCAACTGGGTACGCGTGGACCTATTTCACTGCGTATTGCGGAAGTGGTGAATCAGGTGACGGTGAAGAATATCGCCGCCGATCTGCAGGGGGCGTACCCCTGGAGTGAAAACAACCCGTTACTGTTGAGCGATGTCAGTGCCGACCTGCTGGGTGGCAAAATCATCATGCAGCAACTGCGGATGCCGCAGCACGACCCGGCCTTATTGCGGGTGCAGAATATCTCTTCCAGCGAGCTTATCAGTGCGGTTAACCCCAAACAGTTCGCCATGTCTGGTCCGGTCAGTGGCGCGTTGCCATTATGGCTGGATAACGAAAAATGGATCATAAAAGACGGCTGGTTGACTAATCCAGGACCGATGACGTTGCGTATTGATAAGGACACAGCGGATGCGGTCGTCAAAGATAACATGGCGGCGGGGGCGGCCATTAACTGGCTGCGTTATATGGAAATAAGCCATTCGTGGACGAAAATAAATCTGGATAACCTCGGTGTCTTAACCATGCAGTCAACCGTGACTGGCAATAGTCGGGTAGATGGCAAAGTAGGTACGGTTAATTTGAATTATACCCACGAGGAAAACGTCTTTACGCTATGGCGCAGTTTGCGTTTTGGCGACAATTTACAGGCATGGCTTGAACAAAATGCAGCGCTGCCGGAAACCCATTGCCCGGAAGGCAAGGAATGTGAGGAACAACAATGAAAACGATAGCTGCCATGCTGGGTCTGCTGACTTCATCTCTGCTGGTAGGGTGTACTCCCAGAATCGAAGTGGCTGCGCCAAAAGAGCCCATCACCATTAATATGAACGTCAAAATCGAGCATGAGATCCATATCAAAGTTGATAAAGACGTCGAAAGTTTATTGAAATCGCGCAGCGATTTGTTCTGAGGTCATGATGAGAAAACAGTTTGCAGTGGCGCTGGTCGTCCTGAGTTTACTCTGCAGCAATGCGTGGGCATTGACCCTGAATGAAGCCAGAACTCAGGGGCGAGTAGGGGAAACGCTCAATGGCTATCTGGTTGCATTGAAAACCGATGCCGAAACGCAGGCGCTGGTGAGTGAGATTAATAAAGCGCGTAACGCCAGCTATCAGCAACTGGCTGATAGCAATAATATTCCGCCAGATGAAGTGGCGAAAATGGCCGGGCAAAAGCTGGTTGCTCGCGCTAAACCGGGAGAGTATGTGCAGGGTATTAATGGTAAGTGGTTGAGAAAAGAGTAAATCGCTTTTTCACACAGCCAGAGGGACACGACGCTGGATTATTCATCGACATCGCAATAGTTGCCACACGGCATAAAATGGATGCTGGTATAGTCCAACACCGGTCGCGTCGTGGGATGAAATCATGTGGCTTCTCAAGTGGTATGTCTGGAATCGTTGGGTATTCAAGCTGTTAAGCCGGGATGTCGCGGAGCCTGAACAATTTTTGCTTCATTGCTGGGAAGAGAATCTGGCGAAATGCAGGGATTATGCAACCATCTGGCGTGATATTAATCGCATTCACGGCAAACAGATACAGATGCAGGGAAAGTAGTAAGTGTCGGAGAAACCCTCCCACCGGATGGTGAGAGGGGGAATTATCAGGCAGCTACCACGCTGTCGATAGCGGCTTTCGCATCGGACTGTGCTTTAGACGCCACTTCCGGGCCGTAAGCAATACCTTCAGCAAAGACGACATTCACGTCGGTGATGCCGATAAAGCCCAGGAATACGTTCAGGTACGGCGTGATCAGGTCGGTTGGTGTGTCTTTATGGATACCACCACGGCTGGTCAGCACCACCGCGCGTTTACCTGTCACCAGACCTTCCGGGCCTTTCTCGGTATAACGGAAAGTCACACCTGCACGGGCAATCAGGTCAAAGTAGTTTTTCAGCTGCGTTGGGATGTTGAAGTTGTACATCGGCGCGGCGATAACAATCACATCATGCGCTTTCAGCTCAGCAATCAGCTCATCGGAAAGCGCCAGCGCTTCTTGCTGACGCGGCGTCAGCGGTGTATCGCTCGGGCGCATCGCACCCACCAGTTCGCCATCCAGTACCGGTACAGGATTTGCAGCCAGGTCGCGGACAGTGATTTCATCAGCAGAGTGCTTTTCACGCCACTGTTCAACAAAATAATCAGACAACTGACCAGACTGAGAGTACCCTGCCAGAATACTGGATTTAAGAACTAATACCTTGCTCATGGGTGTTTCCTTTTATGTGTTTGAAGGGGTAGTGCCCCGTTGCTTGTTGACACTTTATTCACAATCCTGTCGCAGTGATAGCGCAATATATCGAATCCTATGTTCGAAATTATTGAACAACACATGAAAAGCGCCGATGTGGTACTCTATACCCATCATCTAAAAGAGATTTAACCCGGCAGAGCACTGCCTTTTAACGCTATGACAGAACAACAAAAATTAACCTTCAACATGTTGCAGCAACAGCTGGACTCACTGATGCTGCGTGACAGACAGCGTTTTGCCCGCCGCCTGCACGGTGTGAAGAAGGTTAAAAATCCTGATGCACAACAGGCCATTTACCAGGAGATGGCGAAAGAGATTGAGCTGGCAGCCGGTAAAGTTGTGCTGCGTGAAGCGGCGCGTCCGGAAATTAGCTACCCGGAAAACCTGCCCGTCAGCCAGAAAAAACAGGATATTCTGGAGGCTATTCGCGACCATCAGGTGGTGATTGTCGCCGGTGAGACCGGTTCGGGGAAAACCACCCAGTTACCCAAAATATGTATGGAACTGGGGCGCGGGGTAAAAGGGCTGATAGGCCATACCCAGCCGCGTCGTCTGGCGGCGCGCACCGTGGCGAACCGTATTGCGGAAGAGCTGCAGACCGAGCCGGGCGGCTGTATCGGTTATAAGGTTCGTTTCAGCGATCATGTCAGTGATAACACCATGGTCAAGCTGATGACGGACGGTATCCTGCTGGCAGAAATCCAACAGGATCGGCTGCTAATGCAGTACGACACCATCATCATCGATGAAGCGCATGAACGCAGTCTGAATATCGATTTTCTACTCGGCTATCTGAAAGAACTTCTACCGCGTCGCCCGGATCTAAAAATTATCATCACTTCGGCGACCATCGATCCTGAACGTTTTTCAAAGCATTTCAATAACGCGCCGATTATCGAAGTCTCCGGCCGAACGTATCCGGTGGAAGTGCGCTATCGTCCAATTGTTGAAGATGCAGATGACACTGAGCGTGACCAGCTGCAGGCAATTTTTGATGCCGTAGATGAACTGGGGCGTGAAGGGCCTGGCGACATTCTGATCTTCATGAGCGGCGAACGTGAAATTCGCGATACCGCCGATGCGCTGAATAAGCTGGATTTGCGCCATACCGAAGTGCTACCGCTGTATGCGCGTCTTTCAAACAGCGAACAGAACCGCGTGTTCCAGTCGCACAGCGGTCGCCGTATCGTGCTGGCGACCAACGTGGCGGAAACGTCGCTGACCGTTCCGGGAATCAAATACGTAATTGACCCGGGCACCGCGCGTATCAGCCGTTACAGTTACCGCACCAAAGTTCAGCGCTTGCCGATTGAACCGGTGTCGCAGGCCTCTGCTAACCAGCGTAAAGGTCGCTGCGGTCGTGTTTCGGAAGGGATCTGTATTCGTCTGTATTCCGAAGACGATTTCCTGTCGCGCCCGGAGTTTACCGACCCGGAGATCCTGCGTACCAACCTGGCATCCGTTATTTTGCAGATGACCGCGTTGGGGCTGGGCGATATCGCGGCGTTCCCGTTTGTTGAAGCGCCGGATAAGCGCAATATTCAGGACGGTGTACGCCTGCTCGAAGAGCTGGGGGCGATAACCACCGACGAACAGGCAACCGCATACAAGTTAACGCCGTTGGGCCGTCAGCTGTCGCAACTTCCGGTGGACCCACGGCTGGCGCGAATGGTGCTGGAAGCGCAAAAACATGGTTGTGTGCGCGAAGCGATGATCATTACCTCAGCGCTGTCCATTCAGGATCCGCGCGAGCGCCCGATGGACAAGCAGCAGGCTTCCGACGAGAAGCACCGCCGCTTCCATGACAAAGAGTCTGATTTTCTTGCATTTGTGAACCTGTGGAACTATCTCGGCGAGCAGCAAAAAGCGCTGTCGTCAAACCAGTTCCGTCGCCAGTGCAAACTTGATTTTCTGAACTACCTGCGCGTGCGTGAGTGGCAGGATATCTACACGCAACTGCGCCAGGTGGTGAAAGAGTTGGGTATTCCGGTCAACAGCGAACCCGCTGAATATCGGGAGATCCACGTCGCGTTGCTGACCGGTTTACTGTCGCACATCGGGATGAAAGATACCGATAAACAGGAGTTTACCGGGGCGCGTAACGCTCGCTTCTCGATCTTCCCGGGTTCAGGTTTATTCAAAAAACCGCCGAAGTGGACGATGGTCGCGGAGCTGGTGGAAACCAGCCGCCTGTGGGGACGTATTGCCGCGCGTATCGATCCCGAATGGGTGGAACCGGTAGCCCAGCATCTGATCAAACGTTCATACAGTGAACCGCACTGGGAACGCGCGCAGGGTGCTGTGATGGCGACAGAAAAAGTCACTGTCTACGGCTTACCGATTGTTGCGGCCCGTAAGGTAAATTACAGCCAGATCGATCCCGCGTTGTCGCGTGAACTGTTCATTCGTCATGCGCTGGTGGAAGGTGACTGGCAAACGCGCCATGCGTTTTTCCGTGACAATCTGAAGTTACGGGCTGAAGTGGAAGAGTTAGAACACAAATCACGCCGTCGCGACATTCTGGTCGATGATGAGACGCTGTTTGAGTTTTACGACCAACGCATCAGCCATGACGTGGTTTCTGCTCGTCACTTTGATAGCTGGTGGAAAAAGGTCAGCCGTGAAACACCGGATCTGCTCAACTTTGAAAAGAGCATGCTCATCAAAGAGGGTGCGGAGAAAATCAGTAAGCTGGATTATCCGAACTTCTGGCATCAGGGTAACCTTAAGCTGCGCCTGAGCTACCAGTTCGAACCTGGAGCCGATGCGGACGGTGTGACCGTACATATTCCACTCCCGCTGCTTAATCAGATCGAAGAGAGCGGTTTTGAATGGCAAATCCCGGGGCTGCGCCGCGAACTGGTGATCGCCCTGATTAAGTCGTTGCCAAAACCGGTACGACGCAACTTTGTGCCCGCGCCGAACTATGCGGAAGCGTTTTTAGGCCGCGTCACACCGCTGGAACTGCCGCTGCTGGACTCGCTGGAGCGTGAACTGCGCCGCATGACCGGCGTTACCGTTGACCGTGAAGACTGGCACTGGGATCAGGTGCCCGATCACCTAAAAATCACCTTCCGGGTGGTGGATGATAAAAATAAGAAGCTACAGGAAGGGCGTTCGCTGCAAGATTTGAAGGATGCGCTGAAGGGTAAAGTTCAGGAAACATTGTCTGCGGTGGCGGATGACGGTATCGAACAGAGCGGGTTGCACATCTGGAGCTTCGGTCAGCTTCCGGAAAGTTACGAACAAAAACGCGGTAACTATAAGGTCAAAGCATGGCCAGCGCTGGTGGATGAGCGTGACAGCGTCGCCATCAAACTGTTTGATAACCCACTGGAGCAACAGCAGGCGATGTGGTGTGGTTTACGCCGCCTGTTGCTGCTGAATATTCCTTCGCCAATCAAATATTTGCACGAGAAGCTGCCCAATAAAGCCAAGCTGGGGCTGTACTTTAACCCATACGGTAAAGTTCTGGATTTGATTGACGACTGTATCTCCTGCGGTGTGGATCAGTTAATTGACGCCAACGGCGGTCCGGTGTGGACCGAAGAAGGCTTTACCGCGCTGCATGAGAAAGTGCGGGCTGAACTGAACGATACGGTGGTGGAGATTGCGAAGCAGGTCGAACAGATCCTGACCGCAGTGTTTAATATCAACAAACGTCTGAAAGGGCGCGTGGATATGACCATGGCGCTGGGTCTTGCGGATATCAAATCGCAAATGGGCGGACTGGTGTATCGCGGGTTTGTTACCGGCAATGGTTTCAAACGTCTGGGTGATACGTTGCGTTATTTGCAGGCTATTGAAAAACGTCTGGAAAAACTGGCTATCGACCCGCACCGTGACCGTGCACAGATGCTGAAAGTGGACAGTGTGCAGCAGGCCTGGCAGCAGTGGTTCAATAAACTGCCTCCCGCACGCCGTCAAGATGCCGATGTCAAAGAGATCCGCTGGATGATAGAAGAGCTGCGCGTCAGCTATTTTGCCCAGCAGCTTGGTACGCCGTATCCGATCTCCGATAAACGTATTCTGCAGGCGATGGAGCAGATTTCGGGATAAATCGGTACAGGGCCGTAGGCCGGATGAAGCGTAGCCGCCATCCGGCATCTGTACCCGGTAAAGATAAACACCAGGAGTCATCAATATGAGTCAGTTTCCGATACTTTCCGCAACCACCCTTGCGGCTATCAATACCGTAGGGCGATGGCTGGCGCAGAATGATTTTACGGGGAATATCACCGTTCAGTCAGATTGCGTGATTCTGGCAGGAAACGCGGTTATTCCTACCATCGACGCCGCCTGTCGGATCGCGAAAGAGCAACAGATTCCCTTGCTGATTAGCGGTGGTATCGGTCATTCCACGCGCTTTCTGTATGATGCGATTGCCCAGCATCCGCGTTATAGCATCATTCGTACTACCGGACGAGCGGAAGCGGCGATCCTTGCCGATATTGCTCACCAGTTCTGGCAAATTCCGGGTGAGAAAATTTGGGTGGAAGATCAGTCGACAAACTGCGGTGAGAATGCCCGGTTTAGCTGTGTATTACTGAATCAGGCGGCAGAAAGTATTCATACCGTCATTGTGGTGCAGGATCCCACTATGCAACGCCGCACAATGGCCACGTTTCAGCGCGTCACCCGCGATGAGCCGCATGCGCCGCGCTGGTTGAGTTTCCCTGGTTTCATCCCTGAACTGGCCCAACAGCACAACGGCGTGGATTTTGTGCCCGCCGCAGAAGGTCTGTGGCCGGTAGAACGCTATCTTTCTCTCATTACCGGTGAACTTCCGCGCCTGCGTGATGATGCAACCGGCTACGGGCCCTGTGGACACGATTTTATCGTACATGTCGATATTCCTCAGGACGTCGAGCAAGCCTGGCAGCAGCTAAAAAATGATACCGCGCTGACCGACTTACTGGAGAGCCGTTCTCTGTAATTCTTGCTGCCCGTTTGTCGGCGTTTTACGGCAAACGGGCAGAAAGCCCACCCGTTTTTTCTCTTCATCATCACTTTTCCAGACGCTTTTATGAAGCAGTTCACAGAACCGCCACTCCAGCGATAATGCGTCATGCATGATTGATATTAATTAACAATAGTTTTACTTGTTAAAAACAAATCAATCACAGGAGAGCCGCATGTCAGTACCCGTACAACATCCTATGTATATCGATGGGCAGTTTGTGACCTGGCACGATGACGCCTGGATTGATGTCGTCAATCCGGCCACGGAAGAGATTATCTCGCGTATTCCCGATGGGCGTGCCGAAGACGCGCGTAAAGCGATCGATGCCGCGGATCGCGCTCAGCCGCAATGGGAAGCGTTGCCTGCCATTGAACGGGCAAACTGGTTACGCAAAATTTCTGCAGGTATCCGCCAGCGAGCCGATGAAATCAGCGCGTTGATTGTGGCGGAAGGTGGAAAAATTCAACAACTGGCTGACGTTGAAGTCGCGTTTACCGCCGACTATATCGATTACATGGCGGAGTGGGCGCGTCGCTATGAAGGCGAGATCCTGCAAAGCGATCGCCCTGGTGAGAATATCCTGCTGTTTAAGCGTGCACTGGGCGTGACGACGGGCATTCTGCCGTGGAACTTCCCGTTTTTCCTGATTGCCCGCAAACTGGCTCCCGCCTTGCTGACGGGCAATACCATCGTCGTTAAGCCGAGTGAATTCACACCGAATAACGCCATCGCCTTTGCCAAAATTGTTGATGACATTGGTTTACCGCGCGGAGTCTTTAACCTGGTGCTGGGACGCGGTGAAACGGTCGGGCAGGAGCTGGCCGGAAACCCGAAGGTCGCCATGGTGAGCATGACCGGTAGCGTCGGTGCGGGTGAGAAAATTATGGCCGCAGCGGCCAAAAACATCACCAAAGTTTGTCTGGAGTTGGGTGGCAAGGCCCCGGCTATCGTGATGGACGATGCTGACCTTGAGCTGGCGGTGAAGGCCATTGTTGACTCGCGGGTGATCAATACCGGACAGGTATGCAACTGTGCCGAGCGCGTATACGTTCAGAAAGGTATCTATGACCAGTTCGTTAATCGTCTGGGTGAGGCGATGAAAGCCGTGCAGTTTGGCAATCCGGCCGAACGCAATGACATTGCGATGGGGCCGCTGATTAATGCCGCTGCGCTGGCGCGTGTAGAGCAAAAAGTCGAGCGAGCGGTTCAGGAAGGCGCCCGTGTGGTGCTGGGTGGTAAAGCCGTTGCCGGTAAAGGTTATTACTATCCGCCGACGTTACTGTTAGACGTGCGCCAGGATATGGCGATTATGCACGAGGAGACGTTTGGTCCGGTGCTGCCGGTGGTGGCATTTGATACGCTGGAACAGGCGCTGACGATGGCCAATGACAGCGACTACGGACTGACCTCATCGATCTATACGCAGAATCTGAATACGGCAATGAAGGCGATTAAGGGGCTGAAGTTTGGCGAAACCTATATTAATCGCGAAAACTTCGAGGCGATGCAGGGCTTCCACGCTGGCTGGCGCAAGTCCGGGATTGGCGGGGCAGATGGTAAACACGGTCTGAATGAATACCTGCAAACACAGGTAGTGTATTTGCAGTCTTAAGTTTTTCGCCGGGTGAACCTGTACGCCACCCGGCGCAATTCTCACACTTTGGTGGCGATCCAGTTCATCATCATTTCCGGCCAGATGGCCAGCGGTAACCCTTGCGCATCGCGAATACCAAACCCGTGCTTACCGCGTTCAAACAGATGCATTTCGACCGGAACGCCCAGCCCACGTAGCGCATTAAAGAAAACCAGGCTGTTTTCTACTTTCACCGCCGGATCGTCGATGGCGTGTAGCAGGAATGTCGGCGGTGTCGTGTTATCCACTCGCTCTTCCAGAGAATAGTGGCGCAGATCTTCCTTTTCTGGCGTAGCGCCAACCAGCTCAAGACGAGAGCCCGGGTGACCGATGTCTTCGCGCAGAGTAATCACCGGGTAGACCAACGCCATGAACGCAGGACGCGTTGGTTGCTCGTCTATGCTATCAATCGGTGTATAAACCGGTTCGGCAAACCGGGTTCCCAGGCTGGCGGCTACGTGACCACCGGAAGAGAAGCCCAACACACCGATACGATCAGGGTTAATTTTCCATTCATGGGCGTTGGCGCGAATGTAGCGCATGGCGCGCTGGGCATCGGCCAGCGGCGCGTTTGCACCTTCCTCATGGCCATCACCCGGCATGCGGTAGGTCATCACAAACAGGGTATAACCGCGGGCGTTAAAGAACGGTGCCAGTGCGCTGCCTTCTTTATCCATCACCACGCGACGATAAGAGCCGCCAGGAGTAACAAGGATCCCTGTGCCGTTAGGTTTTTCGGGGGCATAAACGGTAATTTCCGGGGCACGAATGCCGGTGGCCGCACGATCATACTGAGATGTTCCTGTATGTCGGGGTTCTGGCGTAAAGACCGCATCGCTGTTTTTTGCTCCGGGGGCTTCACTCTGCGGCCAGAATGAGACGGTGGTTGCGTGGGCAACGGCTTGCTCCATCATGTTTTCTAACGTTTCACGACTCAGTGCTTCCATTACTATGCTCCCTCAGTGGCAAAGGTTAGCTATAGCACAGTCAGTGAATCGAAAACGGGGAGAGACTCACAACGTATTGAATTCGCGGGAAATGAAAGAGGGCGGAGGCAGGCCTCCGCCAGAACATTAGAGCTTGATAAATTTATCCAGCGTACGAATAAGCTGGGTGACAAAACCGTATTCGTTATCGTACCAGGCGACGGTTTTTACCAGTTGCAGATCGCCAACTTCGGTAATCTCGGTTTGTGTTGCATCAAATACCGAACCGAAATGCGAACCAATGACATCTGACGAGACGATTTCCTCGTCGGTATAACCAAACGACTCATTATTTTGCGTGGCTTTTTTCAGCGCGTTGTTGACCTCTTCAGCAGTGACTTTTTTCCCCAATATCGATACCAGTTCCGTGACAGATCCTGTTTTCACCGGAACACGCTGGGCATGGCCTTTTAATTTTCCGCTCAACGCCGGAATAACCAGACCAATGGCCTTGGCGGCACCAGTGGTATGGGGAATGATGTTCTCTGCTGCTGCTCGCGAGGCGCGCAGATCTTTCCCGCGTGGACCATCAACCAGCGACTGCGTTCCCGTGTAGGCGTGGATGGTGGTCATAGTGCCAAGCTGAATACCGAAGCTATCGTGCAGCGCTTTCGCCATCGGTGCCAGGCAGTTGGTGGTGCACGATGCGACCGAGATAATCCGATCGTTCGCATCCATTGCGTCGTCGTTGACGTTAAAGACAATGGTCTTCATGTCGCCAGCCGGGGCGGATATCAGCACTTTTTTGGCCCCTGCATCCAGGTGCGCGTTGGCTTTTTCTGTCGAGGTATAAAAACCAGTGCATTCGATGATTATCTCAGCGCCAGTGGTTTTCCACGGAATATTTTTGGCCTCTTTTTCTGCGTAAACCGCGATTTTTTTACCGTCGACAATCAGCGCGTCTTCGGTAAAGTCGATGCTCCAGGGAAACGGGCCGTAGTTTGAATCGTGCTTTAACAGATAGGCGAGAATTTTGGGCGAGGTGAGGTCATTTATGGCCACAACCTCCACGTTGCTTTTGACTTCCAGTAGCCGACGCAATACCAGACGACCGATACGACCAAAACCGTTAATGCCAATTTTACTCATGGTTTTCTCCTGTCAGGATGAGGCGGTACGACATATTTTCCTTACCAGGCTTAGTCCAGACAGGCATCCTCGGCAATAGCGGTTCTTGCGGTTAAGCGTAAGCGACTGAAAATGGGTGAACAAAAGTTAATGAATTTTTAACAAAAGCCCGTTATGTTGACGCATTATTGTTTTTATTCAGGAAGTGTTATGGGGAATAAGTATTCTGGCCTGCAAATCGGTATTCACTGGCTGGTCTTTTTGTTAGTTATTGTGGCCTATAGCGCCATGGAGTTTCGCGGATTTTTCCCGCGCAGCTATCGTCCCTTATTCAACATGGTGCACGTATCCTGTGGTATCACGATATTAACGCTGATGGTGGCGCGTCTGCTGGTCAGGCTGAAATATCCGGCACCGCCGATTGTGCCAAAACCAAAGCCAATGATGACCGGCATGGCGCATCTGGGGCATCTGGTTATCTATCTGTTGTTTATTGTGCTGCCTATTATTGGGCTGGTGATGATGTACAACCGGGGTAATCCGTGGATTGCATTCGGCATCGTTATGCCGCATGCGGCAGAGGCTAACTTTGATTTAGTGGATATGCTGAAGTCCTGGCACGTGACGCTGGCAAACCTGGGTTATTTTGTTATTGGTCTGCATGCCGTTGCCGCCCTGATGCATCACTATTTCTGGAAGGATAATACGCTGTTGCGCATGATGCCGCGTAAACGCTCCTGATATAACGCTCCGCAAAATTGGACTGCACCCCAAAAGTTGGACATCCAACTGAGTAAGGTGCAGTTTTTTAGCCGATTAATTTTCGCAGGGTGGTGCTTTTCGTACGCTTTGAACCTGGGAGACGCGTTTTTTCAGGCTGACGATAGCCAGCGCAACAACAATCAGCACAATACCGCAGCCTTCAACAACGCCAGGCTCTTCACCCAGCAACCACCAGGAAAACAGAACGCCACAGACAGGTACCGCCAGCGTACTTAAGCTGGCAATACTGGCTGGTAAGTTACGCAACACAAACAGCCATAAACTCCATGCCAGCGCCGTCGCCAGCACGGCGCTATAAGCCAATGCCCAGAAAACGACAGGTTGCCAGTCTGGAGCTCGCTGTGGAACCAGCCAGGCCACCAGGCTCATCACCAGCGCGGCATACAGCATCTGCCATGCGGTCAACGCTAACAGATCGATATTCGGATGGCGGGTATACATTCGCTTGGCGACAATCGCGCTGGCCCCCCAACTGATCCCAGAAAGGATCGCCAGTAGCGCGCTCTGCATTGAGGCAAAGTTCAGTTGCCATGGCTGTAAAACCAGCAATAATCCCGCTGCTGCCACGGCAATGGCGAAATACTGTAAACGCCGCATGCGTTCACCGAGGAAAATGGCGGCCATAATCACCACCCAGAATGGCATGGTATAACTCAGTATGGCTACTTTACCTGCGCCGCCGCTGACTAGCGCCCATTGTGATAATCCAACCATGCCGCATGTTTGTAGTAAGGCGATCGCTAACGTATAGCCGAAAGGTGTCGGGCGCATTCCTCGGCCACGCAGTAACAGAACGATGAATAACAATAATGCGCCAAAAGAACAGCGTAGTGCGGTGAAGTCGAACGCGCCGATGTAGTGCGTGACCTGTTTCATCGCGATCCAGCTGTAGCTCCAGATGAGCGTTAAGGTGATGAGGCCGCCAATGGCCAGCGGATGACTTTTCCCTGCGGTGGTCATAATGTGTCCGTTTTAATGATTTTAGTACGCCACTATACGCGCTTTCAGGGCGCCGTAGTCGTTATCATTCCGGCTGAGTACATGTCGCGAAAATTTGTACTTTCTTCTGTGGAATAAAACCGAAAATTATTTTTCCAGATAGCATAAACGCTTACCGGCAAGATGGTTAAACAACGCTCAGTTCGCCACGTCTGTCACTTGATCACTGTCCTCATTAAAACTACTGTATATAAATACAGTTATATGAGAGGCAGATTATTATGTTGTTTTTCCAGCCAGTAGAACATCGCGAAATCAAACAATTCCCGCTATTTAGCGATCTCGTGCCCTGCGGTTTTCCTTCTCCGGCGCAGGATTACGTTGAGAAACGTATCGATCTTAACGACCTGTTGGTGCAGCATCCCAGCGCAACCTATTTTGTTAAATCGTCTGGCGACTCCATGATGGGGGCAGGGATCGGTGCTGGCGACTTGCTGGTAGTCGACAGTGCCAGAAAAGCGGCCCACGGAGACATTGTGATTGCTGCTATTGAAGGCGAATTCACCGTTAAGCGCCTGCAATTGCATCCGGTGGTGATGCTGACGCCAGAGAACAGCGCCTACGCACCGATCATGATCGGCAGCGAGGACACGCTGGATATATTTGGCGTGGTGACATTTATCATTAAATCCGCGGGCTGATCATGTTTGCGCTGGTGGATGTTAATTCGTTTTATGCCAGTTGTGAATCGGCATTCCGACCGGACCTGAAAGGTAAACCCGTTGTTGTTCTTTCAAATAATGATGGCTGCGTCATTGCCAGCAGCGCGGAAGCGAAGGCGCTTGGCGTCAATATGGGAGCACCATACTTCAAACAGAAAGATCTGTTCAGGCGCTGCGGCGTGTTCTGCTTTAGTTCGAACTACGAGCTGTATGCGGATATGAGCAGCAGGGTAATGTCGATTCTGGAGGAGCTGTCTCCGCGCGTGGAAATGTACAGTATCGATGAAGCCTTTTGTGATTTAACTGGCGTGCGAAACTGCAGGGATCTTACAGATTTTGGTCGTGAAATCAGAGAAACCATTTTACAGAAAACGCGCCTCACGGTTGGGGTCGGTATCGCCCAGACCAAAACCCTGGCCAAGCTGGCGAACCATGCTGCCAAAAAGTGGCAGGAACAGACTGACGGGGTGGTGGATCTCTCGAATATTGAGCGTCAGCGTAAGCTGATGGCTGCGCTCCCGGTTGATGAAGTCTGGGGTGTCGGACGCCGTATCAGTAAAAAACTGGACGCTATGGGCATTAAAACGGTCTGCGACCTGGCGGATACCGATATTCGCTTTATCCGCAAACATTTCAACGTTGTGCTTGAGCGCACTGTGCGGGAATTGCGCGGTGAACCGTGCCTGGCGTTGGAAGAGTTTGCGCCAGTTAAGCAGGAGATCATTTGTTCAAGATCGTTTGGTGAAAAACTCACGGATTACAATGCGATGAGAGAGGCTATTTGTACCTATGCTGCACGTGCTGCGGAAAAATTACGCAGAGAGCACCAGTTCTGCCGGTTTATCTCTACGTTTATCAAAACCAGCCCATTTTCCCTGAATGAACCGTATTACGGTAACAGCGCATCGATAAAACTGCTGACACCAACCCAGGATAGTCGGGAAATTATAAGGGCGGCCACACGAGGCCTGGACGCAATATGGCGGGAGGGGCTGCGTTATCAAAAAGCAGGGGTCATGCTGGGCGATTTTTTTAGTTCTGGCGTTGCGCAGTTGAATCTGTTTGATGACAACGCCCCACGGCATAACAGCGATAAGCTGATGGCCGTTCTGGATACACTCAATGCTGAAAAGGGTAAAGGAACACTCTATTTTGCCGGGCAAGGTATACAACAACCGTGGGCGATGAAGCGAGATATGCTTTCACCACGTTATACAACGAGATATAGCGATTTACTGCGGGTGGGATAGCTATTGTTATCGTAAATAAGCGTCCAGAGCGATTCTAAAACTGTCCAGAAATAAATAAAAAAACGATTATCAGCCTTCATTAAAAATCTTATTGTAGCGCCGACTAACAGATAACTAACTGACAAACGGCAAGTCTATAATAGGAAATTTATGAAAAAGACGCTTATTACACTCATTATTGCAAATGTGCTGACCGCGACTACGGCATTTGCCGCCGCGGATGCGGGAACCTGGTATGCTGGTGGGAAATTTGGTTGGTCGCATTACTTTGATACCAGCGCAAGCCAGCAAACGGGGGCTAATGGTAATAAATATGGTGATGTTGGTTTTGATAGCGATAACGTCGGTGGCGGGGTATTTACAGGCTACCAGATTACTCCATGGCTGGCAGTTGAAGGCGGCTATGATTATTTAGGTAATATGCAATTCAACGGTAAAAATGGTTCTTCTGGTTCTCAAATGAAAAGCCAGGGTCTGCAATTATCGCTGAAAGCAAGTTATGGTTTGACTGATGATTGGGATCTCTACGGTCGTGCAGGGGCAATGGGATATCGCGCGGAGTCAGATATTAAAGGCAATAACCGCTTTGATACTGGTGTGCGTCCGGTTGTGGCTGTTGGTACGGAATATGCCTTTAACAAGAACTGGGCTGGTCGCGTGGAATATCAATGGGTGAGCAATGTGGGTAATGAAAACCAGATTGGCGTATCAAGTGATGTTAGTTCCGTTACCGCTGGGTTGTCATATCGTTTTGGCCAGCATGACGACGCGGAGGTTACGCCTGCACCGGCAGTTGCCGCAACTCCTGCGCCTGAACCTCAGCGTTTTAACTTAAAATCTGATGTGATGTTTGGTTATGATTCAGCAGCATTAACCCCAGAAGGGAAAGCGGCGATTGCGCAGTTATACCGAAATCCCGGTCTGCAACCGGCCAAAGACAAAGCGACCGTTGTTATTGGCTATAGCGATCGCACCGGAGCCGCAGATTATAACCAGCAACTGTCAGCCCAGCGCGCGCAGGCTGTTGCCGATGAATTAGTCGCGTTAGGCATGCCAGCTGCAAATATTACTGCACAAGGACATGGTTCGAGTGATTCTGTCACGGGATCCAGTTGTGATGGGCAGACCGGACAGCAGCTGATTAATTGCCTTGCTCCAGATCGCCATGTCGTTGTTGAGATCACTGATAAGTACTAAATCGGTGTACAAAAGCCCTCCACATTATCGAATGGGGAGGGCTTTTTTATTCGCACAGTGAACTATCATTAACTGTGACAAATTAAAGATGTTAGAGCGTAATTATGTTCATAGAATCCTTAGTTTCGAGAGCTAAAGGTAGATTATGGCGTTATTTTCTGCCACGGTTTACTCTGAAAAATCATGTGGATGATCAAGTATATAATTACTATGGCGTTTATTTTTCGGATGTAAAACAAGAAAAATATCAGCTTGTGAGCCTAAGAGGCAAAAATGTTGTGCTTGAAATGCTGAATAATATCCGTTCCCTCGCGATGGCCTGTGATGAGGTATTGATAAATCTGCTGCGGTGAACCATAAATTAGTAATCCTGGTTGCCCTGGGCGTTATCGTTCGGTTTTTTCATTGGGGTGGAAAGTTCCGTGAATGTTGCGGTGACGTCCTGATCGGGGCAGTGATCATGGTGTTTGCAACAGCTCACCTCCCAAACGTAACGTTCACTATCCCGCAAGTTGGCGAGGTCACATTTACACACAATGAGATCGTGTTTGTGTTGCGTATGCTCGGTTATAAGGGGCTGAAGGAAGTTATCTTCGGGGTATTAAAAAACGGTTTGGTATCGATTTGCGCAAGCTTATAGCGCAACGAAAAAATAATTAAGGGGAATGAAGCCCATACGAATTAACGGGCTTTACATAGATTACTTTAGACTGATGTTCGGCAAGATATCCTGTCTGGCTACAGATTGAACTTTCCAGGCCCCGCCTTCCTGCACCATACAGTCGATAACGGTATGTGCTTTATTCGTTCCAAACGACACATAAACTTGCATACACACGGGATCATAATCTGACGACACAATCTCGATCTGCCGCCAGTCTTCACTATAATCCTGGGCTTTGATAAACATATCAGAGTCCGGTACGTCTTCGGTATTGGGGTCAGCCGCATTAGATTTTTTCAATGCGGCAATCGTGCTGGTAGTGACGTAAGGTTTAAGTCCAGCGTAATCCGTTAAAGGATTTTTCTCTTTTAACAATTGTGCAATATACCAGTGATTAAATTTCAATGCTGCTGCCTCTGGGCCAGTAGGGGAAACAGTCGCGAACGCGGAAGTGCAGATTAATAGGCTGGTAAATATTAATAATTTCATATCAATTGTGCCGAATTTCAATATTTGGGAAATGATATTAGACACTAATCATCAACCAATTAGCTAAACAGTTATACATCAAAATCAGCCGCCCTCGGGCATTTTTTTATTGCCAGTAATCAGCACCCAGCTCCATCGCAGCGTAGTGACTATTAGAAGGTGGTTGACCGCCGCCAGCGGGAACTGGCGACAGTCATTCATACCCACATAGCGCTATGGATATAAACCGGGGGTCCGTTTGCCTGCACAGGCGATAGTAAACGGGTGTCCGCATATATCCGATAACAGCTTAATCTAAGCTACTGATATTAAATAAATCATATATTTTACAGCCAAATAACAAATCTGATAGTATACCCCCCTATAGTATCTGGAGGGCGTATGCCGCATTCACCTGAAGACAAGAAACGCATTCTCACCCGTGTACGCCGTATTCGCGGTCAAGTTGATGCGCTTGAGCGTGCACTGGAATCTGGCGAACCGTGTCTGGCTATCCTGCAGCAAATTGCCGCTGTGCGCGGTGCATCCAATGGCCTGATGGGCGAAATGGTTGAGATCCATCTGAAAGACGAGCTGGTCAGTGGGGAAACTACGCCAGACCAGCGTGCCGTGCGTATGGCTGAAATCGGCCATCTTCTGCGTGCTTATCTAAAATAACATCATCACCTCGCAATAATGGGAAGAGACAAATGAAATCACGTGCAGCAGTTGCATTCGGCCCCGGCCAACCGTTAAAAATTGTCGAAATCGACGTCGCACCGCCAAAGAAAGGTGAAGTGCTGGTTAAAATTACCCATACCGGCGTGTGCCACACCGACGCCTTTACGCTCTCTGGCGACGATCCGGAAGGCGTATTCCCGGCGGTACTTGGCCATGAAGGTGGCGGCATTGTGGTTGAAGTAGGCGAAGGCGTCACCAGTCTGAAGCCGGGCGATCATGTGATCCCGCTGTACACCGCGGAGTGCGGCGAGTGTAAGTTCTGTAAATCGGGTAAAACCAACTTGTGTCAGGCCGTACGTGCGACCCAGGGCAAAGGTCTGATGCCGGATGGCACAACGCGCTTCTCGTATAACGGTGAGCCGATTTATCACTATATGGGCACCAGCACCTTCAGCGAATACACCGTTTGCGCGGAGATCTCTCTGGCGAAGGTTAACCCGCAGGCCCCGCTGGACAAAGTGTGTCTGCTGGGTTGTGGCGTGACCACCGGTATCGGAGCAGTCCATAACACCGCAAAAGTGAAAGAAGGCGACACCGTCGCCGTATTTGGTCTGGGCGGTATTGGTCTGGCGGTAATTCAGGGCGCGGTGCAGGCGAAAGCCGGGCGTATTCTGGCCGTTGATACCAATCCGGAAAAATTTAAGCTGGCAGGTGAAATGGGCGCGACCGATTTCATCAACCCAAAGGATTACGACAAACCGATTCAGGATGTGATCGTTGAGCTGACCGACGGCGGCGTGGATTTTAGCTTTGAATGTATCGGCAACGTTAACGTGATGCGCGCGGCACTGGAATGTTGCCATAAAGGATGGGGCGAAAGCATCATCATTGGCGTGGCGGGAGCAGGGCAAGAGATCAAAACTCGTCCGTTCCAGCTGGTTACCGGGCGTGTCTGGCGCGGTTCCGCGTTTGGCGGTGTGAAAGGGCGTACTCAGCTTCCTGGCATGGTTGAAGAAGCAATGAGCGGGAAAATTCAGTTGGATCCCTTTATTACCCACCGTTTACCGCTGGAGCAGATTAACGAAGCGTTCGATTTAATGCACCAGGGTAAGTCCATCCGTACCGTTATCCACTTTGGCGATAACTGATTCATTGGCCAGCGGATTTAACCGCTGGCACTTTCCTGAATTTTTTAGAATTATGTTGTGAAAGTGTGACGAATCCGGCGCTTTTCACGGTAAGTAAACTTCCCGGATTGCCGATGACTATCTAACGGGCGTGTTTTCACGCATAAACCCTACAAGAGAGTCGACGGTCATGGACAACACTACATCGATGCAAGCCCAGCATAAACTGGGCTTTCTGCATCAAATCCGGCTGGTTCCGCTGTTTTCCTCCATTCTCGGTGGCATCCTTCTGCTGTTCGCCTTAAGTTCCGGACTGGCAAGCTATTTTCTTATGCAGGCTGATCGCGATCAGCGCGACGTGACCGATGAGATTCAGGTCAGGATGGGGTTATCTAACAGCTCTAACCATTTACGTACCGCACGTATCAACATGATCCACGCCGGCGCGGCGAGCCGTATTGCCGAAATGGATGACATGAAGGCCAATATTGCCGAGGCAGAAAAACGCATCAAGCAGTCGCAGGACGGTTTTAACGCTTATATGTCGCGTGCGGTAAAAACGTCTGCTGATGAAGCGCTAGATGCTGAACTGAGCGCCAGCTTCAAAGCCTATACCGACGGTTTACAGCCCATGCTGAAGTACGCTAAAAACGGCATGTTTGAAGCGATCATCAACCATGAAAATGAACAGGCCCGACCGCTGGACTCTGCTTACAATAAGGTATTGTTAAAAGCGATCGACATTCGTACCGCAAGGGCGAACCAGTTAAGCGAACAGGCGCATCAGCGTACACAACTCGGCATGGCTTTTATGCTGGGTGCATTCGTTCTTGCGCTGGTGCTAACCGTGATGACGTTCATTGTTCTGCGTCGTACCGTCATTCACCCACTGCTACGCGCGGCCCAGCGTATTGAGCGAATTTCATCAGGCGATCTGACGATGCACGATGAACCGACCGGGCGTAGCGAAATTGGCCGTCTGAGCCGTCACCTACAGACAATGCAACGATCGTTGGGGAAAACGGTGGGCACGGTACGTCAGGGCGCGGAAGAAATCTACCGCGGTACCAGCGAGATTTCGGCGGGTAATACCGATCTGTCTTCACGTACTGAACAACAGGCCGCAGCGATTGAACAAACGGCAGCCAGCATGGAAGAGCTGACCGCCACGGTGAAGCAAAACGCCGACAATGCGCATCACGCAAGCAAACTGGCGGAAGATGCGTCCGGTAAGGCCAGTCGGGGCGGTCAGATGGTTTCTGGCGTGGTGAAAACCATGGGTAATATCTCAACGAGTTCGAAGAAAATCTCCGAAATCACAGCCGTGATTAATAGCATTGCTTTCCAGACCAATATCCTGGCACTGAACGCTGCGGTTGAGGCGGCGCGGGCAGGAGAGCAGGGGCGTGGATTTGCCGTGGTCGCCAGTGAAGTCCGTACGTTGGCAAGCCGCAGCGCTCAGGCGGCAAAAGAGATTGAAGGATTGATCAGCGAATCGGTCCGACTGATTGACCAGGGCTCCGGAGAAGTCGTCGCGGCGGGCAATACGATGACGGATATTGTCGATGCGGTAAAACGCGTCACCGATATCATGCTGGAAATCGCGGCGGCCTCTGATGAGCAGAGCCGGGGTATCGTACAGGTGAGCCAGGCGATATCAGAAATGGATAAGGTTACGCAGCAAAATGCCTCGTTGGTTGAAGAAGCATCGGCTGCGGCGGCCTCTCTCGAAGAGCAGGCGGCGCGCTTAACGGAAGCCGTAGGTACATTTCGCTTAACGGGAACGAGTGCAATTAAACGCCCTCCCGTAAGCACTACGCCTGACCAATCGCGTCCGCAGACGGCAACGGCCAGTGGCGATAACTGGGAAACGTTTTAACAATAAATTAAGGGACCTGATGGTCCCTTAATATTTGGCATCAAAACGGTACGGTTTTGCGTATTGCGGCGATAAGGATCTGCGCGGCCTGAGAGAGTTGCACATCGACACGGGTAAGAATACCGATGGGTTCACCCGCACCGTGGGTAGGTATCGGCAACGACACCAGCGTCGTCTGGCGTAAATCCTCTCTAACCGCGCCTGAAGGGACAAACCACACGTAGTCGTAATCAACCGTCAGCTGGCGGGAAAGCGATGCTGATAGCGTTTCAATGCAGCCTGGCGGCATTTTACAACCCTGACTTTGCAACAATGCTTCTGCGTGCTGGCGAGGCGCGGTTCCTTTTGGCGAAACCACCACCGGCCACTCCATTACCCGACTTAACGTGATGGTTTCCTGCAACAGCGGATGGTTAGGGCGCACGACCAGTTTAAGTGATTCCAGAAACAACAATTCATAGTTCAGACCGACCATTAATTCCGGATCGGCCATGCGACCAATGCCAAGATCGATTTCCCCGGATTTTAAACCTGCCAGAATCATCGGATTGCTCATGGTGGCGACCTGTAGCGTGGTCTCCATTTGCTGCTTGTGGAAAGGACCAATTACCGCAGGCAGAATGCCCAGTGCCGCGGTGGGTAAGGCCCCGATCCGTACGACGTCAGTCTGCGACTCTTCGCGCTGATTTAACGCTTGTCCGGCGGTGTTGAGCGCATCCAGCACTCTTACCGCGTGGGTAAGAAACTGTTCTCCGGGCAGCGTTAACTGCGCGCCAAGGCGGCCACGCTCAAAGAGACGGGTACCGGTCAGTTGCTCCAGTTCATTTAGCGTTTTGGAGAGAGCCGGTTGGCTCAGGTTAAGGGTCTCAGCCGCGCGCCCCAACGTTCCCTGCTGTGCAACGGCGACAAAAGTATGAAGGTGGCGCAAGCGAATGCGCTGATTGAACAGAACATTTTTTTCCATAAGCGATGTTAAAAACAGAGCCGTATCGGTGACAAGTAAAGTTGTTTGTTTTTGATAACCTGATAGCAAAATATTATTAACATTTATCATGTTTTACTTACAACTGATTTATTTTGCTTATGTTTTGTACAGCATTGCTGGGTGGTGGGATCATGGAAGGGAGTGTGGCCAGTCGTTATACTTTGGTGATTGTTTACTTTTGAACGATTTCTCTTCACAAGGCACTGATGAATGATACATGTAATAGGGCACCTTAATCCCGATAGCGATGCCATCTGCACCGCCGCAATGACGGCGCGTTGGCTTAGTTTACGTGGCCAGCAGGCGACGGCATGGCGTTTGGGCGAGCCTAACCGCGAAACGCAGTTTATCTTTGAGCATGCGGGGCTGACGATGCCTGAACGGTTGACGTTTGAACTGACCGATCGTGATGTCTGGCTGGTCGATTTCACCGAGCCGGCCCAGGGACCGGAATCGTTAACAGAAAGTAACGTGGTGGGAATTATCGATCATCACCGACTTGGTGGGTTAGTCACCCGTCTGCCACCGGAAGTGTGGGTGAAGCCCGTCGGCAGTAGCGCAACCCTGCTGTGGCAACTGATGACGGAGGATGAACGCAATCAATTATCTTCAGCTGAGGCTGTTTTACTGCTCGGCGCCGTATTGAGTGACACTGTCACGCTTCGTTCACCAACGACGACCACTGACGATCGCCTGGCGGTTGATGCGCTGGCCCAAAAAACCGGAGTGGATCTTGACGCTTTCAGTCGCGACCTGCTGTCAGCTAAAACAAGCGTGGAAGGGATGAGCGCCCGGGAACTTTTGCAGAAAGACATTAAAACTTTCACCATCCATGGACATTCAGTCTGTGTAGCACAGCTCGAACTGTATGCGCTGCAACAGGTGGATGTGGTGCTGGACGATCTCCGTCAGGAAATGGCGCGCTATGCAGAAGAAAAGAATGCTGCGTTAGTCGTGCTGATGCTCACTGACATCAATCTGGGTGACACCAGCCTATGGTTTGCTGGATCAGAACTTTCAGACATCCCGCAGCCTTGCAAGGTCGAAGGTATGCTTAGCCGTAAAAAACAGATGCTGCCCTGGCTGGAAAGTCATTTGAAACCACGCCAGTAAGTACTGTTCATCTTTTGTATGGGTGGGAAGTTTACGCGGGTCACACTTTGTAAATTCTTCCCACCGGAGTCAGCGGCGTTTTCTACACTCCAGGTAATATTCACTGGAGGCATGACATTATGGCGAACACCATCACGGCAGATGAGATTCGGGAACAATTTTCGCAGGCAATGTCAGCAATGTACCAGCAGGAAGTCCCGCAGTATGGCACGTTGCTGGAACTTGTCGCTGATGTGAATCTGGCGGTACTGGAAAATAATCCGACGCTGCATGAAAAACTGGCGAATGCGGATGAACTGGCCCGGCTAAACGTTGAGCGTCATGGCGCCATTCGAGTGGGTACCGCGCAGGAGCTTTCTACGCTGCGCCGGATGTTTGCCGTTATGGGCATGTATCCGGTGAGTTATTACGATCTCTCCCAGGCGGGCGTCCCCGTACATTCTACAGCCTTTCGTCCCATCGACGATGCCTCGCTATCGCGCAACCCGTTTCGGGTATTCACCTCGTTATTACGGCTCGAACTAATCGAAAACGCCGCGCTGCGGCAAAAAGCCGCTGAGATCCTCGCGAAACGCGATATTTTCACTCGCCGTTGCCACGAACTACTGGATGAATTTGATGCACAGGGCAGTTTTACATCTGAACAGGCGCAAGAATTTGTGCATGAAGCGCTGGAAACATTCCGCTGGCATCAGCACGCCACGGTCGATGAAGAGACCTATCACGCATTACATAACGAACACCGGCTGATTGCTGATGTAGTGTGCTTCCCCGGTTGTCATATCAACCATCTGACACCGCGAACGCTGGATATTGACCGGGTGCAGTCGATGATGCCGGAATGCGGCATTGAGCCCAAAATACTGATTGAAGGGCCGCCGCGCCGCGAGGTGCCGATTTTATTACGTCAGACCAGTTTCAAAGCGCTGGAAGAGCCGGTGTTGTTTGCCGGTGAAATGCGTGGCACTCACACGGCACGTTTTGGTGAAATCGAACAGCGCGGCGTGGCCCTGACACCGAAAGGCAGAGCGTTGTACGACGAATTGCTGAATAAAGCGGGAACAGGGAAAGACAATCTGACGCACCAGCTACACCTTCAGGAAGTATTCAAGGCCTTCCCGGACAGCGAATTCCTGCTGCGCCAGCAGGGGCTAGCCTGGTTCCGCTATCGTCTGACGCCATCGGGTGAAGCGCATCGGCAGGCGATTCGCCCGGATGACGATCCACAGCCGCTTATTGAACGGGGCTGGCTGGTTGCGCAACCCATCACCTACGAAGATTTTTTACCGGTGAGCGCCGCAGGAATTTTCCAGTCCAATTTGGGTAATGAAACACAGGCTCGCAGCCACGGAAATTCCAGCCGCGACGCGTTTGAACAGGCGCTGGGTTGCGCGGTTTATGATGAGTTTGCGCTGTATCAGGAGGCTCAAGAGCGAAGTAAACGTCGGTGTGGCTTACTTTAACGGAATTTACATGGGATTCGGTCTGTTCCCATCGACATAAAATATTTTCGATTTTGTACAGATAATCGGCGACCAACAATTGGATTATTAATGAATTTTGTCTAGAGTGAGCGGTCAGAAATGTGCACTCTCTTGCCGCTGATTTTGACCGGCGCGGGACCATTTACACGACCAGAAGGACTCACTTTCAGGCATGAATCGCAGACGATTTATTAAAGGTTCAATGGCAATGGCCGCCGTGTGCGGAACCAGTGGTATTGCATCACTCTTTTCCCGCGCCGCCTTTGCGGCAGAGTCTGACATTGCAGACGGAAAAACCGTACGTTTTGATTTTTCCGTTCTGCAATCGATGGCCCATGACTTAGCACAGAAGCCCTGGGGCGGCGCACCGCGCGCGTTACCGGAAACGCTGGCGAAACTGACGCCGCAGGCCTACAACAGCATTCAATATGACGCAGAGCAGTCTCTGTGGAACAATGTTGAAAATCGTCAGCTTGATGCGCAGTTCTTCCACGTGGGAATGGGCTTCCGTCGCCGTGTACGCATGTTCTCGGTTGATGGTAGTACGCATATGGCGCGTGAAATTCACTTCCGTCCGGAACTGTTTAAATACAACGACGCGGGTGTGGATACCAAACAATTGGAAGGGCAGACTGACCTCGGATTCGCTGGATTCCGCGTGTTTAAAGCGCCAGAACTGGCCCGCCGTGATGTCGTTTCTTTCCTGGGCGCCAGCTATTTCCGCGCCGTGGATGACACCTATCAGTACGGTTTATCGGCCCGTGGTCTGGCGGTAGATACCTACACTGACAGCAAAGAAGAGTTTCCTGATTTCACCTCTTTCTGGTTTGAAACGGTTAAACCGGGCGCAACCTCTTTTACCGTGTATGCGCTTCTCGACAGCCCAAGCGTAACCGGCGCATTCAAGTTCGTGATCCACTGCGAGAAAACGCAGGTGATTATGGATGTACAAAACCACATCTATGCGCGCAAAGACATCAAGCAGCTCGGCATTGCGCCGATGACCAGCATGTTCAGCTGCGGCAACAATGAGCGTCGGATGTGCGACACTATTCACCCGCAAATCCATGACTCCGATCGTCTGGCGATGTGGCGGGGCAATGGCGAGTGGATCTGCCGTCCGCTGAATAACCCGCAAAAGCTGCAGTTCAACGCCTATACCGATAACAACCCGAAAGGATTTGGCTTGCTGCAACTCGATCGCGACTTCTCCCATTATCAGGACATCATGGGCTGGTATAACAAGCGCCCAAGCCTGTGGATCGAACCGCGCAACCAGTGGGGCAAGGGGACCATCGGTCTGATGGAGATCCCGACGACCGGCGAAACGCTGGATAACGTTGTCTGCTTCTGGCAGCCGGACAAGAAGATCAAAGCCGGCGATGAGCTGGAATTCAAATATCGCCTGTACTGGAGCGCTCAGCCGCCGGTGCGTTCACCGCTGGCTCGCGTGATGGCGACCCGGACAGGCATGGGCGGTTTCCCGGAAGGATGGGCACCGGGCGAGCATTACCCAGAAAAATGGGCGCGTCGTTTTGCCGTTGACTTCGTTGGTGGCGATCTAAAAGCGGCTGCGCCGAAAGGCATTGAACCGGTGATTACGCTCTCCAGCGGTGAAGCGAAACAGATTGAGATCCTCTACGTGGAGCCTATCGACGGTTATCGCATTCAGTTTGACTGGTATCCGACCTCTGACTCAACCGATCCGGTAGATATGCGTATGTTCCTGCGTTGTCAGGGTGACGCCATCAGCGAAACCTGGCTGTATCAGTACTTCCCGCCAGCGCCGGATAAACGTCAGTACGTTGACGACCGCGAGATGCGTTAAGTCCCCCCTTTACGGCTCTCCTGATGGGGAGCCGTATCTGCATTCATCCTCATAACGACTCTGTACACTATTTACTCGATCCTGTTCGCATTTTTCTGTATGGCAAATGGGTACTCTGTGGGTGTGTATTTCTTATACACGTTCTTGTCCACTAACAGGGAGAAAGTATGTTTCCAGAATACAGAGACCTTATTTCCCGACTGAAATCCGAGAACCCTCGCTTTCTGTCCTTATTCGAAAAACACAACAGCCTTGATCATGAGATCTCCAGACTGGAAGGTTCGGATGGTCGGGGGTATAGTTTGGACATTGTTCGTCTTAAGAAACAGAAACTCCACCTGAAGGAAGATCTGCTCAAAATATTGCAAAAAGAGAGTGTCAGTGAGAGCTAAGTAGAACGGCGCTTGCTGTGTAAAAGGGCTTCCTGCGAGAAACGGAAGCCCTTCCTGTTTTAGGTGTTAATCGACCATCACGCGTTTGTTCGTCGCCCCCCAGAGGATCGACATTTCAGTGAACAACGCGCCGCTAATTTCTTCGACTTCTTCTGCACTAACCTGCGCATTTCCCTGTTTACCGAACAGCACCACTTCATCACCGGATGCAACCTGCGGAAAATCGGTTACATCGACGATCACGGTATTCATGGATGTTTTACCCAGTACCGGAACCCGCTGGCCGCGGATCAGCACGTGCCCTGCATTACTGAACACACGGCGATAACCATCGGCATAACCTGTCGGGATATTGGCCAGAACGGAATCACGTTTAAGGGTATAGGTTCTGTCATATCCGACGGTGTTTCCTTTGGGGTAATGGTTTACCGACGCGATGGCAGATTTAAACGTCATGACGCGTTTGTATTCGGTGCTGGCGATGGTATCGCCATAGAAAATACCGCCAACACGCACCATGTCGAGCCAGGATTCTGGAACGGTCAGGGTAGCGAACGTATTCGCGACATGCAGGGTGACATCTTCGCGCTTAAGCCCGGTAATTTTCAGTACCTGGGCTGATTGCGTATTGAAACGGGCCAGATCGCGTTTTACCACTGCCGCATCTTCTTCCGGGAAATGCGACATGATGCCGACAATTTTCAGGCCAGGTAATGCGGAAATAGCGCGTGCTTCTTCCAGACCTGCAGCGGTACTGACTTCCAGACCGTTACGCGACATACCGCCAGAGTTCAGCGCCAGATGGATACGAATAGTTTTACCTTTCTCCTGAGCGATTGCACTTAGACGCTTAGCCATATCCAGATTACCGATAAGCTCTTCGGTATCGAAATCCGCCGCCTGGCGCATCTCTTTTTCCGTCGCGTTACGCACGCGCATGAGCTGCGATGTATAGCCTGACAGGCGAACGGTACTAATCTCCTCGTTGCTGGCGATGCCAATACATTGCACGCCGTTTTGCATCATCACTGGCGTTACCAGTGAGAGATCGTGGCCATACGCGTCGCCTTTAAGAATGGCGCACATCCGGGTTTTATCTCCCAGCAGTTGCTGAACTTTATGAATGTTATATTCCAGCGCGCTACGGGAAATTTCCAGCGTGGTATTATCCACGACCTGTTGCTTATTGACGGCAAAGGGAACGGGGCCCGCTTGCGTGGTGGAAACAGGTTGGTGACAGGCGGTAATCAGTAAAAGCGGAATAAGTGCTAAACGACCCAAAGGTGCTGCCATGCTTGCTCCTTAGCAATAGAATGAAAGTGTTATTGTCATCATTACGGTCTATCCATGAGGGGATACCCGGATCACCAGAGTAACGGGTTCCACGCCAGAGATTCTTTCTAAGTGATTGCTGTTACAGCATAAAAATAAGACATCCCCGGCGCTAAACAGAGTAATATCGGCTACTGCCAGTCAGAAATGCCCCGTTTACGATCGCAAAGGAGATAAACATGTCAGAAATAATTATCGTTAGTGACGCGCTGGAACTGTGGGCGGTAGAAGAACACCACGTCACCCCTCTGCATCAGTTGGTGCTTAAAAATAAAACCTGGCTCCAACAGTCACTGAACTGGCCGCAGTTTGTCGAATCTGAGGACGACACGCGTAAGAACGTGCAGGGGAATATGATGTTGCACCAGCGCGGCTACGCCAAAATGTTCCTTATTTTCGAACAAGGGGAGGTGGCTGGCGTTATCTCGTTTAACCAGATAGAGCCGCTGAACAAAGCCGCTTATATTGGTTATTGGCTGGATGAAGAGCACCAGGGCAAAGGCATTCTGTCTCAGGCGCTACAGGCAATGATTCATCATTATGCGCAGCGCCAGGAGATTCGCCGCTTCGTGATTAAATGTCGTGTAAATAACGTCAAGAGCAACCAGGTTGCACTGCGCAATGGCTTCCGACTGGAAGGATGTATGCAACAGGCGGAGTTCCTTAATGGCGATTACCATGACGTGAATCTCTACGCCCGCATCATTGATGGCTCTTCAGAATAAACCGGCGATAGGGGTGCGCGTGATACGTTGTTCGCCGTTAATCACTTTTGGCCCGCGCAGATGGATCGCATCGCCATCAAAGGCTTCAACTTGGGCCTGATCGGTTATCTCAATATGATGCTCGATCAGCACTTCACCCAGAATACAGGCATGGCCTTCAATAAGGATGTGACCGTCAAGCTGGAGCGGTCCGCCACGTAATTGCGCATGCCCCCCAACCAGCACGTGGTGTTTCAGCACGCAGTTACCTTCAACCACCGCGTGTTCCGCCACCTGCGAGCTGTAGCGCAGGGTAGGAATGGCGTCTTCATCCGTTCCGGCGATGACGCGTGCATGCCCATAGACTTTGGCACAATCGCAGATCCAGACATTATTCTCTTCGTTGCCTTCTATCCGTGCAAAATCAAAAACTTCAGCCCGATGTTCTATAAAGGCATAATTGATCATCGCATCGCCATAGATTTGCGCCTGATGCACCACGCGTGAATTGCTGACTGCCGCCCGCTCGTAAATTTGCAGGAGCTGGTCGCTTTCACAGGTTAACCCTCTGGCTGCAATGATTTCAGAGTCACACACAATGCGTGCATCACCGCAGATGAGGCACTCACCGCGAACAACAGAATCCTGAATAGTGACGTTGTCACGTATTTGCGCGTTATGGCTGATTTCTGCTCGGTCAATCCAGACGGCATCACCAATCTGCGCGCCGTCTCTGACCACGCTTACCTGTGTAATACGGGCGTCTCCGGTTATCGTCGCGCCGGAAAACGCGAGCGCATTCTCATCGTATATCCAGCAATTACCGCTTTGCGACAGAACGCTTTCATCATCAATCCAGCCACCGAGCGTACCGGATCTAACATCATTAAAATCAATGAGTGCGATGATTTGGCGTAGTAATACACTTTTTTTATTGCCATTATCCTGGTAACTAAAGGAGCGAGATTCATCGCTTAGACGGTATTTGGTCATAGCTCATTTCCATGTTGCGCACCTTAGTTAAACGTAGCAAAGTTTTCTGCACTGGCTAAACCGGCAGATATTCCATAAAATGCATTTCAAATATACTTTAAAAAATAAACAAAATGAGTAAGAACAAACAGAGTGAACGGGTCCTCAATCTTCCGGCCGGTTATTTTGGCATGGTACTGGGTACAATTGGGATGGGATTTGCGTGGCGTTACGCCAGCCAGGTGTGGCCGGTGAGCCACTGGATTGGTGATGGCTTAGTCATCCTTGCGATGGTCATCTGGGGATTGCTGACGCTGGCATTTGTGAATCGCTTACTACGTTTTCCGCACAGCGTACTGGCGGAAATTCGTCATCCGGTGATGAGCAGTTTTGTCAGTCTGTTTCCAGCAACAACGATGCTGGTCGCGATTGGTTTTGTACCGTGGTATCGACCGCTGGCGTTAGGATTGTTCAGCATCGGCGTGGTGATACAGCTGGCGTACGCCGCCTGGCAAACGGCAGGGCTGTGGCGTGGGGAGCATCCGGAAGAGGCCACCACGCCGGGTCTGTATCTGCCAACCGTTGCCAATAACTTTATCAGCGCCATGGCCTGTGGTGCACTTGGGTTCAACGATGCCGGGTTGGTTTTTTTGGGCGCCGGGGTATTTTCCTGGCTCAGCCTGGAGCCGGTGATTCTGCAGCGTTTACGTAGCTGCGGTGAACTGCCGACGGTTTTACGGACTTCACTTGGTATACAGTTGGCACCCGCGCTGGTGGCCTGTAGCGCCTGGCTTAGCGTCAACGGCGGCGAGGGGGATACGTTAGCTAAAATGCTATTTGGTTATGGTCTGCTGCAACTTCTGTTCATGCTACGCCTTATGCCGTGGTATTTGTCACAGCCATTTAATGCGTCATTCTGGAGCTTCTCGTTTGGCGTGTCTGCGTTGGCGACAACGGGATTGCATCTTGGACACGGCAGTGAATCAGGATTTTTTCATACGCTGTCTATCCCACTGTTTATTTTTACCAATTTTATCATTGCATTATTACTGATACGTACGTTTGCATTGCTGATGCAGGGGAAACTGCTCATCCGCACGGAGCGTGCTGCATTACTGAAATCTGAGGATAAATAATGACCCTTTGCGACGAAAACTACTTTACTGAAAAATATGATTTAACCCGTACGCATTCCGATGTCGTTGAAGCGGCAAAAGTGGTTGCACCAGGTAAAACGTTAGATCTGGGCTGCGGTAACGGCCGAAACAGCCTGTACCTGGCGGCAAACGGCTATGACGTTACCGCATGGGATAAAAACCCCATGAGCATCGCTAACCTTGAGCGCATCAAAGCGGCTGAGGGGCTGAGCAACCTGAACGCGAAGGTCGCTGACCTTAATGCGTTACGTTTTGAGGGTGAATACGATTTTATTCTATCTACCGTTGTGCTGATGTTTCTTGAAGCCAAAACAATCCCTGGCCTTATTGAGAATATGCAACGTTGTACTAAACCGGGTGGATATAACTTAATCGTCGCAGCGATGGATACTGATGATTTTCCGTGCACAGTTGGTTTTCCGTTCGCGTTTAAAACCGGAGAATTACGCAACTATTACAGTGGGTGGGATCTGCTGAAATATAACGAAGACGTAGGTGAACTTCATCGTACAGATGAAAACGGTAATCGAATTAAACTGCGCTTTGCCACCATGCTGGCACGCAAAACTTCCTGAACCTCCCGTTTGGGTTAACTCTTTCTGCGTTCAGCATTTTTTGTGCTGAGCGCAGAGATAAAATTGTGCGGTGCTTACCATTTTTAGTACATCCAAAATGAAACTGTTTTGCTATCCTTTTTAGGCATCATTGCGAAAACTAAAGGGATCGTTTCATGCGTACTCAAACTTTATTTAAAGTTGCAGTGCTTACTGGCTTGTTGGTATTATCCGGCTGTGCGTCAAAAGTGACCGAGCCGGATAAATATTCTGGGTTTTTAAAAAATTACTCTGATCTGAAGGAAACAAAATCAGCATCGGGACAAACGGTACTCCGTTGGGTTGATCCGAGCTACAACGAATCCAAATATGACAACATCGTGTATAACCCGGTAACGTATTATCCGGTTCCTAAACCTACTACACAGGTAGGGCAGCAGGTTCTTGATCAATTACTGACCTATACCAATACGAAGTTGAAAACGGCGATCGGTCAGCGTAAACCTCTGGTTACAACCCCAGGGCCACGTAGCCTGATTTTCCGCGGAGCGATTACCGGTGTTGCGACCAGCAAAGAAGGACTGCAGTTCTATGAAGTGGTCCCGGTTGCACTGCTGGTTGCAGGAACGCAAATGGCGACGGGTCACCGTACCATGGATACCAACCTCTATTTCGAGGGTGAGTTGATTGATGCAGCGACCAATAAACCGGTGATTAAAGTTGTACGTAAGGGTGAAGGTAAAGACCTGAACAACGAAAGCACGCCGATGGCGTTCGAAACGTTGAAGAAAGTTGTTGATGACATGGCGACCGATGCCTCCATGTTTGATGTGAACAAAAAACCACAATAAAAATGATGAACGCACCATCTCAGGATGGTGCGTTTTTTTATGCCACACGACGACGATAGAGTAGTTTACCCATCAGCGCTTCCGGTCGGGCAAACATCACCAGATTTCCCAGTAAGATCAACACCAATCCGGCAATCGCATTAACTTGCCAGATGTATCCTTCATACAATGTTGACAGCGTCAGCGCCACCAGCGGGAACAGCAGCGTGCTGTATGCCGCCTTACTGGGACCAATGCGACCTACCAGCGTGAAATAAGCGCCAAAGGCAATCACTGAGCCGAAAATAGCCAGATATAACAGCGCGCTAAGATAGCTGAATGTCCACTGTGGCGTGAAGTTGTCGCCGCGCACCAGCGCAATGGCCGCGATCAGCAATGTGCCGTACAGCATGGCCCAGCTGTTGGTCGTTAACACTTCTAACCCTTTTTTCTGGTGACGCAGACTGATCATATTGCCCAGTGAGAAGCCGAAGGTCCCGAGGGCGCTTAAGCCGATGCCCAGCAGCAGTGAATGATTAAACCCGCTGTTGAGCAAATCCTGCCAGAACAGAGTCACGATGCCCGTCAGTCCCAAACCCGCTGCAATATAGAAGCGCAGCGGTGGTTTTTGCCCAAAAAAGATGAAGCTATTGACTGCATTGAACAGGACGGCCATCGAGAAAATCACCGACTCCAGGCCGGTATTAATCCACGCCGCAGCCGTATAAAAACACCAGAAGTTAAAGCAAAAAACGCATCCGCCCTGTAACAGACAAAACAGATGATCGCGGCCAGACAGTTTGCGTAATTTACCGCTTAGCAACAGGATCACTATCATCACTGAGCTGGCAACGGCGAAGCGCCAAAAGATAGAAACCGGCGCAGAAACCGGACCTTGCTGCAAATAAATCGCAATCCATGTCGTTCCCCAAATAACCACCACCAGGCAGTACAACAGTGCGTTCATACGACTCTCTCTTTATTCATTCAGACTTACACTGTGTCACGACGGAATGCAGGAGGCTTTCATCGGCTTGCGGTGGACTTGCAAAATCTTGCGCTTTTTTTAGCGTAATAGTGAAAAGGCAGCTGTTAACGATATGTAGCTGATATAGACTGAAAGCCTGCTAACTTATTTTGAATGTGATGGTATGTCTCAGCCCTACGGTGCCTTTGAAAACTTGCGCAAACATAATGCCGTGCTGCATGAATCGGTTGCGTTACATTCAGGGATCCAACTGGCGGCCTGGTCGAACAAACGCGATACCATCACCCAGTATTGCGATCACCATACGCTGAGTTTATACATCGCAGATGGTTACGAGAGTTACCACAAGACGGCGGGAGGCTGGAAGAATGGCGGGGGACCAGACCGTTTTTGCCTGATGCCGAAAGAGAGTGAGTCCAGTTGGGATATTCGTGACGATCTTTCCTTTGTTCATCTCTATTGTACGGACGCGCATTTGCGCGAAGTGGGTGAAAAAGTCTGGGACAAAAGCCCCTATAGCTTCACGCTGGACGAGCATACGTTTGGCAGTGACCCGGGGATCACGGCGGTTTACCGTCAGTTTTTGCTTGGTAACGACTGGCAGCAACCGGCCAATCACCTCACGCTTAGTGCAGCATCTTCACTACTGTTAACGCATCTGATCCAGCATTACAGCAATGTGCAATGGCGACTTCCCGTTGTCACCGGAGGGCTTGCGCCTGCCACATTGCGCAACGTGCTGGCCTATATTGAAGCACATCTGGCGTATCCCATAACGTTGAGCGATCTGGCAGGTGAAGCAGCGCTAAGTGAATTCCATTTTGCCAGAATGTTTCGCCAGTCGATGAATATGGCGCCTCATCAGTACGTCATGCAACGCCGTATGGCGCTGGCGCAGCAACTGGTCTGTTATTCATCACGCAGCCTGTCGGATATTGCAATGGCCTGCGGGTTCAGTTCGGCGAGCCATTTCAGTAACCGGTTTAAACAAGTGACGGGTAAAACGCCAACGCAGTTACGCGCGGCGAAATAACGTCAACACTGAGTAGCAGATACCGCCGACGATCAGCCCCCAGAATGCAGACCCAACACCAAATACCGTCAGACCACTGGCCGTAACCAGAAAAGTCACGATGGCCGCATCGCGTTCTGCTTCATTATGTAAGGCTTGATATAAACTACCGCTAATCGTGCCAAGCAATGCCAGACCAGCAAGCATCTGGATCCAGCTTACGGGCAGGGCTGCCATCAGTCCTGTGACCGAACCGCCAAACACCCCAGCCAGAATGTAAAAGACACCCGCTGCCGCTGCGGCGAGCCAGCGTCGATTTGCATCTGGATGGGCTTCGGGGCTTTGGCAAATTGCTGCGGTTATGGCGGCGATGCAGATGGAATAGACGCCAAACGGCGAAAATAGCAGTGCCAACAGACCCGTAAAAACAATCAGGGGTGAAACGGGTAACGAATATCCAGATGCTTTCATGGTCGCAATACCGGGGGCATTTTGCGAAGCCATAGTGACCAGAAACAGCGGTAGCGCAATACTGATACTGTGGGCTAATGAAAAGTGTGGTGCAATAAACGCTGGCAACACCGGTGACAGATTAACACCATCGGTGACAATGTCACCTTTAACCAGGGCGATGGCTATACCTACCAACATTGCCGCGATAACGGCATACCGTGGGGCAATTACTTTTAGTACCAACCACGCCAGCAGCATGCTGCCGCACAAGATAAGCTCACTGTTCAGACTATTGAACGCCTGCAAACCAAAACGCAGCAAGATCCCGGCCAGCATGGCCGATGCCAGCGAGTGGGGAATAATTTTCATCAGGCGGGCAAACAGCCCGGTTATACCGCACAGCACAATCAATGCATTAGCTACGATAAAAACACCGATAGCATCCTGAATCGATACCCCGTGCAGGCCCGTCACCAGCAGCGCGGCACCGGGCGTTGACCATGCGGTGAGAACAGGGGCGCGATACCACAATGTCAGCGCCAGCGTACTGACCCCCATTGCTAGCCCCAGTGCGGTCATCCAGCCTGCGATTTGTCCGGTCGTCGCACCTGCGGCGAGCGCCGCTTGCCAGATAATGGCCGCTGAACTGGCGTAGCCGACCAGGACAGCCACAAAACCCGACAAAACTGTAGGCAAGGGGATGGAAAATGTGCGCATAGCAACTCCGCGTGCGTTATAACGGTCAGTTACTGTAGCACTGTGCGTTATAGCGTACAAGTGCTAAGCTGTAGCCCCGAGAAAGGAGAGCGACGAAGGAGAAAAATGGACAACTTAACCCACTATCTGGCCACAACGCTCAAGACGCTACGTCACCAGCGTGAATGGAGCCTTTCGCGTCTGGCGGAGGAAACTGGCGTCTCAAAAGCGATGCTGGGGCAGATTGAGCGCAACGAATCCAGTCCAACGGTGGCGACATTGTGGAAAATTGCCACTGGACTGAACGTCCCGTTTTCAACGTTTATTTCACCACCAGAGTCAGAAGGCACGCTAACATTCGATCCCCAGCAGCAGGCGATGGTCGTCACGCCGTTGTTCCCGTGGGATCCGCAACTGTGCTTCGATCATTTTTCGATACTGCTGGCACCCGGCGCGCTCAGTGAATCTACTCCGCATGAAACCGGCGTAATTGAGCACGTGGTGGTGATTAGTGGTCTGCTGGATATGTGTATTGAGGGGCAGTGGCGCACCCTTAAATCCGGTGAAGGTGTCCGTTTCGCCGGAGATACGGCACATAGCTACCGTAACAGTAGCGAGCAAACGGTTCATTTTCACTCGCTGATCCATTACCCACGCGGTTAATCGGGAAAACTATTTCGAAACGCCGCGCTTGTGACTACAATAACCGCCATTTTTACCGCTTGTGGATGGTAACAACTGTATGCGCCAGCAGCCTCATCACCTTGAATTGTTAAGCCCGGCTCGGGATACCGCCATTGCGCGCGAAGCCATTTTGCACGGCGCAGACGCCGTTTACATTGGTGGACCAGGTTTTGGCGCGCGTCATAACGCCAGTAATAGCCTGAAAGATATTGCCGAATTAGTGCCTTTTGCCCATCGTTACGGGGCAAAAATCTTTGTGACGCTAAATACGATCTTGCATGATGATGAGCTGGAGCCCGCACAACGGTTAATTACCGATCTGTATCAGACCGGCGTTGATGCCCTGATCGTGCAGGATATGGGGATTCTTGAACTGGATATTCCCCCGATTGAACTGCACGCCAGCACCCAGTGCGATATTCGCAGCGTTGAGAAGGCGAAATTTCTATCCGATGTGGGATTCACCCAGATTGTGCTGGCGCGCGAACTGAGCCTTGAGCAGATTAATGCTATCCATCAGGCTACCGATGCGACCATTGAGTTTTTCATTCACGGTGCGCTGTGCGTTGCCTATTCAGGGCAGTGTTATATTTCACATGCACAAACAGGACGCAGCGCTAACCGCGGCGACTGTTCCCAGGCTTGCCGTCTGCCGTATACCCTGAAAGACGATCAGGGGCGCGTGGTATCCTATGAAAAACATCTGCTGTCGATGAAAGATAACGATCAGACCGCCAACCTGGGTGCGTTGATTGACGCAGGTGTGCGTTCCTTCAAAATTGAAGGGCGCTATAAGGACATGAGTTATGTGAAGAATATTACCGCGCATTATCGCCAGATGCTCGACGCCATCATTGAAGAACGCGGCGATCTGGCCCGTTCATCAGCAGGACGTACCGAACATTTCTTTACCCCATCCACAGAGAAAACCTTCCATCGCGGCAGCACCGATTATTTTGTGAATGCCCGTAAAGGGGATATCGGCGCATTCGACTCACCAAAGTTTATCGGTTTGCCGGTCGGCGAAGTCCTGAAGGTGGCGAAAGATCATCTCGATGTTGAGGTGACTGAACCGCTGGCAAACGGGGATGGCCTGAACGTGTTAATCAAACGTGAGGTTGTTGGATTTCGCGCCAACACCGTGGAAAAAACGGGGAACAATCGTTATCGGGTATGGCCGAATGAAATGCCCGCCGACCTGCACAAAGTGCGTCCGCATCATCCGCTGAATCGCAACCTCGATCATAACTGGCAGCAAGCGTTAACAAAAATTTCCAGCGAACGCCGTGTTGCGATCGATATTGAGCTCGGCGGCTGGCAGGAGCAGTTGATTCTGACGCTCACCAGTGAAGAGGGCGTGAGTATCACCCATACGTTGGACGGCCAGTTTGAGGAAGCGAACAATGCGGAAAAAGCGTTGAGTAACCTACAGGATGGACTGGCAAAACTTGGTCAGACGATGTACTACGCCCGTAATATTCAGGTGAATCTGCCGGGCGCGCTGTTTGTGCCAAACGGTCAACTAAATCAGTTCCGGCGTGAAGCCGTTGATATGCTGGATGCAGCGCGCTTGCAAAGCTATCAGCGCGGTAGCCGCAAACCGGTATCTCAGCCAGCGCCGGTTTATCCACAAACGCACTTGAGTTTCCTGGCTAACGTCTACAACCAAAAAGCGCGTGAGTTTTATCACCGTTATGGCGTTCAGTTGATTGATGCAGCCTATGAAGCACATGAAGAAAAGGGCGAAGTGCCGGTGATGATCACCAAACATTGCCTGCGTTTCGCCTTTAACCTGTGTCCGAAACAGGCGAAAGGTAACATCAAAAGCTGGAAAGCAACACCGATGCAACTGGTTAACGGCGATGAAGTCCTGACGCTGAAATTTGATTGCCGACCGTGCGAAATGCACGTAATCGGCAAGATGAAGCATCACATTCTGAAGATGCCGTTGCCGGGCAGCGTCGTGGCTTCGGTCAGTCCAGAAGAACTGATGAAGACACTGCCGAAGCGCAAAGGTTAATCGTTAGCTCAGATGTGTATCGGGTTTGCGTGATTTTTGCCAGTGATGGTGCTCACGAAGATCGGCGGCGGATTCTTCCGCCGTCATTCGAAGTTCATCGCTGTCGGCCGTGTGTCGTAGTAAATGATCGGCATCCTGCACCTGAAGATATTCATGTCCCTGATTAGTAGCGAAAAGTTGACCGGAAAAAAGCGCGCTGGCCAGCAATAACACCGTTAACCCTTTCTTAAACATCATGCACCCTCTGGTACGTTAGCTGCGGAATTGGCGATAATTTCGCCTGGTGACTATTCAATATTTTAATCGGGTTAATGACAATCTCTGTTTTGCCATTTCGATGTTTTTTACATATTTGTTTAGCCAGTGTTGGGATTTGTCACAACCGGGCAATACAGTGCTGCCCGGTTGTTTGCAAGGATAGTATCAGGACTTAAATCCGGCGGCTGTCATCAGGAGACGAAAGAACATACCAACGGCGGCCAGGGCCAGCACGCTGCCGCCCCAGAGGAGCACCAGCCACATCAGGCGTTTCCAGATTGTTTGTTGCATCAATGATACCCCTCACCATGTTGAACTTTGCCGCGGAAAACGTAGTAGCTCCAGAAGGTGTACACCAGGATTATCGGGATAATCAGCAGTGCGCCAACCAACATAAAGCCCTGACTTTGTGCCGGAGCCGCCGCCTGCCATAGCGTAATAGACGGTGGAATGATATGTGGCCAGATACTGATCCCCAGCCCGCTAAACCCGAGAAAAATCAGCCCCAGCGTTAATACAAAAGGCAGTGTATGGCAGTTATGTTGCCCCAGCGAATGCCACAGCCAGAGACTGATAAGCGCAACCAGCAGCGGAACAGGCATCAGGAACCACAGGTTGGGCAGGCTAAACCAACGCTCGGCAATCGCGCTATGTGCCAGTGGTGTCCACAGGCTGATAATGGCAATCACAACCAACATTGCCAGCAGCAGTTGTTTGGCCACACTGCGCATTTTATCCTGCAACGGATTTTCGCTTTTCATCACCAGCCATGTCGCCCCCAGCAGGGCGTAAGCCACGACCAGACCAACACCGCAGAACAACGTGAACGGGGTCAACCAGTCGAAAGGACCGCCGCTGTAGCTGCGTCCGGTAACGGAAAATCCGTTGAGTACGGCACCCACCACGACACCTTGCGTGAATGTCGCGAGGATTGAACCGCCGAGAAAGGCTTTATCCCAGAATGGTCGGTGAGCCGGTGTGGCTTTGAAGCGAAACTCGAACGCGACGCCGCGAAAAATCAGGCCGATTAGCATCAGGGTCAACGGGATCGTCAGCGCATCGACAATCACCGCATAGGCCAGGGGGAAAGCGCCGAATAATCCGGCTCCGCCCAACACCAGCCAGGTTTCATTGCCGTCCCATACCGGGGCGACGCTGTTGACCATAACATCGCGGTCGTCAGCGTCCTGAATCGCTGGGAATAAAATGCCAATCCCGAGATCAAAACCGTCCATCACGATATACATCAGCGTGGCGAAGACGATAATCACAAACCAGATAACTGATAAATCGATACCCATTAGCGATGTGCCTCCGGTTGAGAATCGAGGACGGCGGCTGAAAGCGGCCGGGCAGGCGTGCCTGTTGGCGGAATGGTCGGGTCATCTTCCTGTGGCCCTTTACGGATCAGGCGGATCATGTAGCTGTAACCCACGCCAAACACTGAGCTGTACACCACAAAGAAGGACAGCAGGCTGATGCTCATATGTAAATCGCCATGTGCAGAAACCGCATCCGCCGTACGTTGCAGACCGTAAACCACCCAAGGCTGACGGCCAACTTCAGTGGTCACCCAACCGGCAAGGATGGCAATCAGACCGGAGGGGCCCATCCATAAGGCAAAGCGCAGAAAAGGGCGCGAGGTGTATAAACGCTGCTTATAGCGCAGCCACAGGGCAAACGCGCCCAACAGGATCATCAGCATGCCTAGCCCGGCCATTATGCGAAACGACCAGAACACCATGGTGGAGTTGGGCCTGTCTTCTTTAGGAAACTCTTTTAGGGCCGGGACCTGTTTGTCCAGACTATGGGTCAGGATCAGACTGCCCAGCGCCGGGATTTCCAGCCCATAGCGGGTGCGTTCCTGCTCCATATCCGGCCAGCCGAACAGCAGCAGCGGAGTCGGCTCACCGGGGCGATTTTCCCAGTGTCCTTCAATCGCAGCAATTTTTGCCGGCTGATGCTTCAGCGTATTCAAACCGTGCATATCGCCAATCAAGGCCTGCAGTGGAGCGACGATTAATGTCATCCACAGCGCCATCGAAAACATCGCTCGAATTGCTGGTGTGTTATTCCCGCGCAGCAAATGCCATGCCCCCGAGGCAGCAACAAACAACGCGCTGCTCAGGAAGGCGGCAACCGACATATGCAGCAGACGATAGGGGAATGAGGGATTGAAAATAACGGCGAACCAGTCGACGGGAACGACCTGGCCGTTAACTATTTCATAGCCTTGCGGTGTCTGCATCCAGCTGTTGGAGGCGAGGATCCAGAAGGTTGAAATAATGGTACCCAGTGCGACCATGCAGGTGGCAAAGAAATGAAGTCCTGGACCAACCCGATTCCAGCCAAACAACATCACCCCAAGGAAACCAGCTTCGAGGAAGAAGGCGGTTAATACTTCATAGGTCAGCAACGGCCCAGTGATACTCCCGGCGAACTCGGAAAAACCACTCCAGTTGGTGCCGAACTGATAAGCCATCACCAGCCCGGAAACTACACCCATACCAAAATTTACGGCGAATATTTTCGACCAGAAATGGTAAAGCGATCGCCAGGTGGGATTTTTCGTTTTTAGCCATAGCCCTTCCAGCACAGCCAGATAACTGGCGAGCCCGATAGTAATAGCCGGAAAGATGATGTGAAAGGATACCGTAAACGCGAACTGGATCCTTGCCAGGTGAAACGCGTCAAGACCGAACATGCTTAACTCCGCAGGCAAAATTGATTTAGCGCAATTCTAAGTCTGAGGAGCAGTGGAAGGCAGAAACAGAACAGTTCTTTTTAACCATAACAGTTGCAGCGCTGTTATAAGTTGCACTCGCTGATATGAAATCTGGAAGCTTGATTCCTGTTATTGAATAGCGTTCTCTTCTTGAAATATGCGCCGTAGGCAAAGAACTGTCATTAACGATGTTGTAAAACTGTTAACTATAACAGTTAAATAAAATACCCTGATTATGTAAACTGATATACACAGTGGTTGTCACCGACACCGGTAATCAGGACGAAAAATGAAAAAGTACCAGCGACTGGCAGAGCAAATTCGCGATCAAATTGCGTCTGGCGTATGGCAGCCAGGCGATCGCTTGCCATCCTTGCGTGAGCAGGTGGTCAGCAGCGGAATGAGTTTTATGACCGTCGGACACGCATACCAGTTGCTGGAAAGCCAGGGGCGGATTATTGCCAGACCGCAGTCTGGCTATTATGTCGCCGCGCGCCCCGAACGTGAATTTGCTGCGCCGCAGGTGCAGGTCATGCGCGATGAAGCAGTGGATATCAATACCTACATTTTTGATATGTTGCAGGCCAGCCGGGATGCGTCAGTGATGCCCTTTGCCTCCGCATTCCCCGACCCGCGTCTGTTTCCACTTCAGCAGTTGAACCGCTCGTTGGCGCAGGTGAGTAAAACTGCCACCGCCATGAGCGTGATTGAAAACCTGCCGCCAGGGAATGCTGAGCTGCGTCATGCCATTGCCCGTCGCTATGCTCAACAGGGGATGACCATTTCACCGGACGAAATCGTCATCACCACCGGCGCGATGGAAGCCCTCAACCTGAGCCTGCAAGCAGTCACCGAACCGGGTGATTGGGTAATTGTCGAAAACCCCTGTTTTTACGGGGCGTTGCAGGCCCTGGAGCGATTACGTCTGAAGGCGCTTTCGATTGCCACCGACGTAAAAGAGGGGATCGATCTCACCGCGCTGGAGCAGGCGTTGCAGGAGTACCCGGTAAAAGCTTGCTGGCTAATGACAAACAGCCAAAATCCACTGGGTTTTACGCTCAGCGCAGAGAAAAAGGCGCGTCTGGTTGCCTTGCTGGAAAAATACCACGTAATACTGATTGAAGATGATGTTTACAGCGAGCTGTACTTTGGCCGCGAAAAACCGTTGCCCGCCAAAGCCTGGGATCGCGCCGACAGCGTTCTGCATTGTTCGTCCTTCTCGAAGTGTCTGGTACCAGGATTTCGTATTGGCTGGGTAGCAGCAGGGAAACATGCCCGGCGTATTCAGCGACTCCAGCTAATGAGCACCTTATCTACCAGTTCGCCTATGCAGCTTGCCCTTGTTGATTATCTTTCAACCCGGCGCTATGACGCGCATCTGCGGCGCTTGCGTCGGCAACTGGCGGAACGTAAACAACAGGCCTGGCAAACGCTGCTGCGTCATCTTCCGGCGGAAGTCAAAATTCACCACAACGACAGCGGTTATTTTCTGTGGCTGGAGCTGCCGGAACCGCTTGATGCCGGTGTGCTCAGTACCCATGCGCTGGCACACCACATCAGTATTGCGCCGGGGAAAATGTTCTCGACCTCGGGAAGCTGGACACGTTTTTTTCGTTTTAATACGGCATGGCACTGGGGAGATCGCGAAGAGCAGGCCGTAAAACAGCTTGGTAAATTAATTCGTGAAATGATGAAATAAACCATAACGCGCTATTCAATATAAATGAATAGCGTGTTCTTATTTTCGAAATAGTGAATGCTGAACCACGGTATTATTTATATCGGGTGCGTCCATACAAAATATCAATAGTTAATACTATTGCCACCTCTGCGTCTAACTCCTTGTCTATACTCCAGAAGATTACCCCCAGGTCAGAGTCTGTAGCGTAATGAGCGTTAGCTCACAACCTGATTAAATTTCCTTGCGCCAACAGGAACGCTTACAACACCCCGACTATTTTTAGAAAAGGACATATATTTACGGCAAGGCTGCCGCTCAATATTTTTTAGACAGGAGTAAGACGTTATGAGCAAGCAGTTTGCCCTCAGTAGCCTGTGCGCACTCAGTATGACGCTGATGACTGCGCAGGCAGCCGAACCCCCCACATCATTAGATAAACCGGAAGGCCGCCTGGATATTATTGCCTGGCCGGGTTATATCGAACGTGGACAAACCGATAAACAATATGACTGGGTTTCGCAGTTTGAGAAAGATACCGGCTGCGCGGTTAATGTCAAAACGGCAGCCACATCTGATGAAATGGTCAGCCTGATGGCAAAAGGCGGCTACGACCTGGTTACCGCTTCTGGTGATGCCTCACTGCGCCTGATTATGGGAAAACGCGTTCAGCCAATTAATACCGCGCTGATCCCTAACTGGAAAACCATCGATCCACGCGTGGTAAAAGGCGAATGGTTTAACGTTGGCGGAAAAGTTTACGGCACACCGTACCAGTGGGGACCAAATCTGCTGATGTATAACACCAAAATTTTCCCAACGCCGCCGGATAGCTGGAGCGTGGTGTTTGTTGAGCAAAAACTTGAGGATGGGAAAAGCAATAAAGGGCGCGTTCAGGCCTACGATGGCCCGATCTATATTGCCGATGCCGCGTTATTCGTTAAAGCCACTCAGCCGCAGTTGGGTATTACCGATCCCTATCAGCTCACTGAAAAACAGTATCAGGCGGTGATCAAAGTCCTGAGCGATCAGCACGCGTTGATCCATCGCTATTGGCACGATACCACCGTGCAAATGAGCGATTTCAAAAACGAAGGCGTGGTGGCGTCAAGCGCCTGGCCTTATCAGGCTAACGCCTTGAAAGGCGAAGGTCAGCCAATTGCCACGGTTTTCCCAAAAGAAGGGGTTACCGGATGGGCTGATACCACCATGCTGCACAGTGAAGCGAAACACCCGGTTTGTGCTTACAAATGGATGAACTGGTCATTAACCCCGAAAGTACAGGGCGACGTAGCGGCCTGGTTTGGTTCTCTGCCAGTGGTGCCTGAAGGTTGTAAAGCCAGCCCTCTGTTGGGTGAAAAGGGTTGTGAAACCAACGGTTATAGCTACTTTGACAAAATTGCCTTCTGGAAAACGCCGATTGCCGAAGGTGGAAAATTCGTTCCTTACAGTCGCTGGACGCAGGATTACATCGCCATTATGGGCGGTCGTTAATTCCACTGGGGGTTTTATGACGTACGCAGTGGAGTTTCATAACGTCTCGCGTTTGTATGGGGATGTTCGTGCAGTTGATGGGGTAAGTATTGCGATTAACGACGGTGAGTTTTTCTCTATGCTGGGGCCATCCGGCTCCGGCAAGACCACTTGTCTGCGCCTGATTGCCGGGTTTGAGCAGCTGTCAGGCGGCGCAATTACCATTTTTGGTAAGCAGGCCAGCGAATTGCCGCCCTGGGAACGGGACGTCAATACGGTATTTCAGGATTACGCGTTGTTCCCGCACATGTCGATTCTCGACAACGTCGCCTACGGGCTGATGGTCAAAGGCATCGATAAAAAACAGCGCCACGCGAAAGCACGTGAAGCGCTGGATAAGGTCGCACTCGGTTTTGTGCATGAGCGTAAACCGTCGCAGCTTTCCGGTGGGCAACGTCAGCGCGTGGCGATTGCCAGGGCGCTGGTCAATGAGCCGCGCGTCCTGCTGTTGGATGAGCCGCTCGGGGCATTGGATCTTAAATTGCGTGAACAGATGCAGCTGGAACTGAAAAAATTACAGCAATCTCTTGGCATCACGTTCATTTTTGTTACCCACGATCAGGGGGAAGCCCTGTCGATGTCCGATCGTGTGGCGGTGTTTAATAACGGTCGCATTGAACAGGTAGATTCTCCGCGTGAACTGTATATGCGTCCACGTACGCCGTTTGTGGCAAGTTTCGTCGGGACGTCCAATGTCTTCGATGCCACGATGTCGGCGAACGTTTGTGGGCTACAGGGGATGTTCTCCCTGCGTCCGGAACACATTCGCTTGAATGATACCGGAGGAGAAGTTCAGGCCCGGGGGGTTATTCAGGCGGTGCAGTATCAGGGGGCGGCGACGCGGTTTGAGCTAAAACTCGCCGGAGGGGAAAAATTGCTGGTTAGCCAGGCGAACCTGACGGGAGAAATGCTACCGTCAACGTTGTCGCCAGGTCAGCAGGTGATGGCATCCTGGTCACGCGACGTGATGGTACCGCTGGTTGAGGAGAGGTGAATGGCTATGAACGTCTTACATTCGCCTCCACAGTCGACCAACCTGAACCGGATCTCAGGTTACTTCTGGCGTAATCCGGGGCTGGGGTTATTTTTGCTGCTCCTCGGACCGCTGATGTGGTTTGGCATCGTCTACTTTGGCTCATTACTGACGCTGTTGTGGCAAGGTTTTTATACCTTCGACGATTTCACCATGTCGGTCACACCAGACCTGACGCTGGCGAATTTGCAGGCGCTGTTTAATCCCGCTAACTACGACATCATTTTGCGCACTCTGACGATGGCGGTAGCAGTCACCATCGCCAGCGCGATTCTGGCGTTTCCGATGGCGTGGTATATGGCTCGCTATACCAGCGGCAAAATGAAGGCTTTTTTTTACATTGCCGTAATGTTGCCAATGTGGGCCAGCTACATCGTTAAAGCCTATGCGTGGACGCTGCTGTTGGCTAAAGACGGCGTGGCGCAGTGGTTTTTAACCCACCTTGGGCTGGAGCCGTTGCTGCTTTCGTTCCTGACATTGCCTGCGGTAGGCGGCAATACGCTGTCGACTTCAGGGTTAGGGCGTTTCCTGGTGTTCGTCTATATCTGGCTGCCGTTTATGATCCTGCCAGTACAGGCCGCGCTGGAGAGACTTCCGCCGTCGCTGTTACAGGCTTCTGCTGATTTGGGCGCGCGTCCGCGTCAAACCTTCCGCTATGTGGTGCTTCCATTGGCGATACCGGGCATTGCAGCGGGTTCAATCTTTACCTTCTCTCTGACGTTGGGTGACTTTATTGTGCCGCAACTGGTGGGACCGCCGGGCTATTTCATCGGCAACATGGTGTATTCACAACAAGGGGCGATCGGCAATATGCCGATGGCGGCGGCATTTACTCTGGTGCCGATTGTGTTAATCGCACTGTATCTGGCGTTCGTGAAGCGTCTGGGAGCTTTCGATGCACTCTGAACGCGCACCCTGGCTACTCAAACTGGCGGCATGGGGCGGGGTTATTTTCCTGCACTTTCCCATCCTCATCATCGCCACCTATGCTTTTAATACTGAGGAGGCTGCTTTTAGTTTTCCACCCCAGGGGTTAACGCTGAAGTGGTTTAGCGTTGCTGCGCAGCGTAGCGATATCCTGGAATCTGTGACGTTGTCACTTAAGATCGCAGCGTTGTCGACAGCTATTGCCCTTGTTCTGGGGACGCTGGCCGCGGCCGCGCTGTGGCGTAGGGACTTTTTTGGCAAAAGTGCAATATCGCTGTTGCTACTGTTGCCGATCGCGCTGCCGGGCATTATTACCGGCCTTGCGCTGTTGACGGCGTTTAAAACCATCAACCTGGAACCGGGTTTTCTCACGATCGTAGTGGGCCATGCGACGTTTTGCGTGGTGGTGGTGTTTAACAACGTTGTGGCGCGTTTTCGCCGTACCTCATGGAGTCTGGTCGAAGCGTCTATGGATCTTGGCGCCAATGGCTGGCAAACCTTTCGTTATGTCGTGCTGCCAAACCTGGCATCGGCACTTCTGGCGGGGGGGATGCTGGCGTTTGCCTTGTCGTTTGATGAAATCATCGTGACAACGTTCACCGCCGGACATGAAAGAACACTTCCTCTGTGGCTGCTCAATCAATTGGGCCGTCCACGGGATGTGCCGGTCACCAACGTTGTGGCATTGCTGGTAATGCTGGTGACAACACTGCCAATTTTAGGGGCCTGGTGGCTAACGCGTGAAGGCGACACTCTCGCCGGAAACGGTAAATAAACGACGATATGGGAAATTGCTATGCAACATCAATTACTGATTAATGGCGAGCTGGTCAACGGTGAAGGTGAAAAGCAGCCAGTCTATAACCCTGCCACTGGTGAACTCATTCTGGAGATTGCTGAGGCGTCAGCCATGCAGGTTGATGCCGCTGTACGAGCGGCAGACGCCGCGTTTGCCACCTGGGGGCAAACCACGCCGAAAGTCCGCTCTGAACTGCTGCTGAAACTGGCGGATGCTATTGCTGATAACGCGCAAACCTTCGCTGAGCTGGAATCACTTAACTGCGGTAAACCGCTGCACTGTGTTCTCAACGATGAAATTCCCGCTATTGTCGATGTTTTCCGTTTCTTCGCCGGTGCGGCGCGTACCCTGCAAGGACAGGCGGCCGGTGAATATCTGGAAGGGCATACCTCGATGATTCGCCGTGATCCGCTGGGCGTGGTGGCTTCTATTGCGCCGTGGAACTATCCGCTGATGATGGCGGCGTGGAAGCTGGCTCCAGCGTTGGCGGCGGGGAACTGCGTGGTGATTAAACCGTCAGAAATTACTCCGCTGACAGCGCTTAAATTAGCCGAATTCGCCAAAGACATTTATCCGGCTGGCGTGATTAACGTGCTGTTTGGCCGCGGTAAAACGGTGGGCGATCCGCTGACCGGTCATGAAAAAGTGCGCATGGTTTCGCTGACCGGCTCCATTGCAACCGGTGAACACATTATTCAGCACACCGCGCCGTCAATTAAGCGTACGCATATGGAACTGGGCGGAAAAGCTCCGGTGATCATTTTTGATGATGCCGATCTGGATGCAGTGGTGAGTGGCGTGCGGACCTTTGGTTATTACAACGCCGGGCAAGACTGTACCGCCGCTTGCCGAATTTATGCCCAGAAAGGCATTTATGATGCACTGGTCGAGAAACTTGGCGCCGCCGTTGCCAGCCTGAAAATCGGTCCGCCGAATGATGAATCGACCGAGCTGGGACCAGTGAGCTCGCAGGCACATCTCGATCGCGTGACTAAAGCGGTCGATGAGGCTAAAGCGTTGGGCCATATTAAGGTCATCACCGGCGGTAAAAAAGTGGATGGTTCAGGCTACTATTTTGCCCCGACGCTGCTTGCTGGGGCGAAGCAGGACGATGCCATCGTACAGCGGGAAGTTTTCGGTCCGGTGGTCAGCGTGACCGTATTTGATGATGAAGATCAGGTGCTGGCATGGGCCAACGATTCGAAATACGGCCTGGCATCCTCCGTCTGGACCCGGGATGTTGGGCGAGCGCATCGCTTTAGCGCTCGCCTGCAATATGGTTGCACCTGGGTCAATACCCATTTCACGCTGGTTAGCGAGATGCCGCACGGTGGGCAAAAACAGTCCGGCTATGGCAAGGATATGTCGGTTTATGGGCTGGAGGATTACACGGTTATTCGCCATGTTATGATCAAGCATGAGTAATATCTTAAGCGCGATCGGCGAATGGGGCACGGATAGCTAAATATTGGCATACGTGTGTCTATACTATTCGCGCCACTGGCCTCGTCGCCATCGGACGGCGGTAAGTTGGAAATATCCGCGAGGTCAGGCTAATTGATACAACAAAGCCCCAGCATATAGCCGGGGCTTTGTGCTTTCAGGATCGCCATCGGGTTTATCTGCGGCCCAGGCTGCAAAGCCAGGCGAGTAGGGCACAGACGCTCAGAACCAGCCCCAGTTGCTGCACCATGCCTGCTAAACCCAGCATCATCCCAAGTAACAGGTAATAGCTTAATCCGAACAAAGCACCTGCGGCACCGGCCTGTTCACGGTAGTGACGCAGCGCCTGACTCAGCACATTGGGAATGGCGACACCATAGGCAATCACCACGCCGAACACCGGAATCAGGATCCACGCGGAGTGCTGCAAACACCACGCGACGAGACCTGACAACGCTGCCAGCACACAGGCATAACGTACCAGTTGTTCCGGCGTCAGACCTGTCGTTAACAGTCTTCGGTTCAGCAGGCTACCTGACAGAGAAGCAAACGCAAGTAGCAACCCCGTCCAGCCAAAGGCTCTGGAGCTCCATCCTAATTGCCCAAAAAGAAACGGCGCCAGGCTGTAATAGCTAAATAGCATGGTGTTCAGCAGGGCAACCAGCAAGGCGTTTTTCCGCAACTCACTGTCCCGCATCATGCGGGAAAACAGCGCGGCAAGCTTCGGGCTGAGCGTATGTTCGGGCCGGGTTTCTGGCAGCATGGTCGCTGTCAGTATTAGCAGTAGCAACGCCAACAGCACAAGGGCAATAAAGACACCGGTATGGCCATGCAGACTCACTAACCAACCTCCGCTTAGCAGGCCAAAAACTGGACTCAATGCCAGCGCGGCCCCCATCACGGAAAAGACGCGGGATAGCGCAGTTGATTCATAACTATCCCTTAGCATGGTCTGTACCACGACCGACCCCGCAGCCGCACCGATAGCGGAGATCATCCGCGCCAGCAGCAAAACGCTGAAGTCGGTGGCAACAACGGCCAATGCGCAACCTGTTCCATAGCAGATAAGCCCTGCCAGCATCGCCCAACGTCGTCCGATGCAGTCACTTAGCCAACCCCACATCGCTACGCCGACGGCAAAGGCAACAAAATAAACGGAGAGTGTTTGAGCCGCGCGCTCACTGCTTACGTGAAAAGAGGTAGCGATACCCGGCAATGCCGGGCTGTAAATGGTTTCCACCAATTGTGGAAACATAATCAGTAGCGTAAGAAGCCACAGCGGTGGGCGACGAAGTGTGTTCATAGCAATATCCAAAGAGACAGAAAACAGGCGGGCATTATTGCTGAAAGGAATATGTCGTATTACCATTATCAGGACTTTAAATATCAAATATCAGACAGATAATGAAAATTGCTCCTGATGATGCTTTTGATGCGGATAGTTTTGATAAACCGGTAATCGGTATTGCTGCCGATATGGGGTCGGTTCCGGCTGAGGGCGAAATGACACCCTAAGCGTTAGCTCTGTGTCGTTGCACGATGTCAGCGACGGTATTCTTGCTGATACCGAGCTCGCGTGCGATCCAGCGATAGCTGCGTCCCTCG
>NZ_JBIMRA010000024.1:0-65567 GCF_043945515.1 Citrobacter freundii complex sp. 2024EL-00216
TCTGAGGCAGCACCTGGCACGGCTGGGACGGAAGTCGCTGTCGTTCTCAAAATCGGTGGAGCTGCATGACAAAGTCATCGGGCATTATCTGAACATAAAACACTATCAATAAGTTGGAGTCATTACCGACGGTGGAATAGTAATAACATTGCTGTGGATATTTCTGCTTGAAGAGAGTCACAGTATTTTGTGCAATATTATTTGTTGCTTGACGGGGAAGATAATGTGTTGGTGCGTTAAGGTTGGTGGAGTGGCGCGCGAAGGACAAAAAAAAGCCCATCGTGGGAGATGGGCAAAGACTACACACAGCAATTCGTTGTTTCACTCAGGGGATTTCCATGCTTATAAATCAATGTGTTGATCTAAAGCCATGGGCTAATAGTAGGCATAGTGATTTTTTACGTCGATCAGATTCATCTCAATAGTTTAAAAACTGTAAAGAATTTGCGACACAAATGATTATTTTAAGAAGGACGAGGTTGGGTCTAATCCCGCAAGAGGAAGAATTGATTAGTATTGTTAAACAATCAGGCGGCGCTGCCGCCTGATGTTGGATTACTTATTGCGTTCGATTTCAGCAATTTCTTCGAGGATTTCATCCGGATTGGTACCTGGCGCAGGGGCTTCGTTTACCCAGGCGGAGAACAGACGCCAGGAAACGGCCAGTACTACTGGACCGATAAACAGACCAATCATGCCGAAGGCAATCAGTCCGCCGATGACCCCGGAGAGAATCAGGATCAGTGGCAAATCGGCACCCATACGAATCAGCATCGGTCGAATAACGTTATCCAGCGTTCCAACTACGCCGCTCCACACCAGCAGCACCGTGCCCCAGGTGGAATCACCCGTCCAGTACAGCCAGATAATGGCCGGAATCAGCACCGGCAACGGCCCCAGTTGCACCAGACAAGACAGGATCATCAATACCGCCAGCAGCGTGGCGTAAGGCACGCCGGTTACCGCCAGACCAATTCCCCCGAGCACTGCCTGCACCAGAGCGGTGACCACAACGCCCAATGCGACGGCGCGAATGGCTTGCGCGGCCAGCAGAATGGCAGCATCGCCACGTTTTGAGGCAAGACGGCAAGCGAAGTGACGAATACCTAATGCGACCTGTTCACCGCGCCAGTACAACAGGGCACTGAACAGCAGCATTAGACCACAGTGCATCATAAAGCGGCCGATATGCGCGGCCTGACCGACAAACCAGGTGGTGGTGGTACCGATATAAGGACGAACCTTGGCCATAATGGCCGAACCGCCCATATCCAGTAAACTGTGCCATGCGCCATACATTTTGGCACCCACCAGTGGAATGCTGTTCAACCAAGCCAGATCCGGTAGCGTCATATCACCTGCGGTTACGGTATGGATCAGCGGCCCGCTGCCATCGACGATACTGTTAACCAGCAGCGCGATAGGGATGATGAACAACAGCACTAACAACAGTGTCATCACCAGTACGGCAAGTGAACGACGTCCCCAGAGCAATTTTTGTAAGCGTAGCAGGATAGGCCATGTCGCAATGACAATCGTACCTGCCCAGGCAAAACCGAGGATAAAGGGCTGAACAATCCAGAGACAGGCCACAATCAGGATGGCTAAAAACAGCACCGATAGCAGCACTTGTGCAATATCCCTGGGCTGACGGAAATTTACCATAAATACTTTTCACCTTTGTCTTTGCGCCAGAACGTTGACGCGACGTGAACACGTTAATCACACTCTATAATGATGAGCAATTTCAGCGGTTTTGAACAGGCGGATTCTGCCTGTAAATCTGCTGAGCGTATTAGAAAAAAATGTGATACAACAAACAAAGCAACACGCAAACGATTAAATTCACAACACAGACCGCAGGAAAGGGTCACTATAATGATTCCACAAATTTCTCAGGCGCCAGGTGTCGTTCAGCTGGTGCTCAATTTTTTGCAGGCGCTGGAGCAGCAAGGATTCACGGGTGATACGGCAACGAGCTATGCCGATCGTCTGACAATGTCGACGGATAACAGTATTTATCAGCTGCTTCCTGATGCTGTCGTTTTCCCTCGTTCAACCGCAGATGTGGCGCTAATCGCCCGTCTGGCGGCAGAACCGCTATTCTCGTCGTTGATTTTTACCCCGCGCGGCGGCGGCACCGGGACTAACGGTCAGGCGCTGAACCAGGGCATTATTGTTGATATGTCCCGCTATATGAGCCGCATTATTGAAATCAACCCGCAAGAAGGTTGGGTGCGGGTAGAAGCCGGGGTGATAAAAGACCAGCTTAACCAGTTTCTGAAGCCATACGGCTATTTCTTTGCCCCGGAATTATCCACCAGTAACCGGGCAACGCTCGGCGGGATGATCAACACCGATGCGTCCGGGCAAGGATCGTTGGTTTACGGTAAAACTTCCGACCATGTGTTGGGCATCCGTGCGGTGCTGATGGGCGGTGATATTCTGGATACCCAGCCCATGCAGGTCGAGCTTGCCCAAACGTTGGGTAACAGCAATACCACCATTGGCCGTATCTATAAGACCGTTTATGAGCGTTGTCGTGATAACCGACAGCTGATCATGGATAAATTCCCGAAACTTAATCGCTTCCTGACGGGCTACGATCTGCGGCACGTCTTTAACGATGAGATGACCGAATTTGATTTAACCCGCATTCTTACCGGCTCTGAAGGTACGCTGGCGTTTATCACCGAAGCCCGCCTTGATATCACGCCACTGCCCAAAGTCAGACAGTTGGTTAACGTTAAGTACGATTCGTTTGATTCGGCGTTGCGTAACGCGCCGGTGATGGTGGAAGCGCGCGCATTGTCGGTAGAAACCGTCGACTCCAAAGTACTCAATCTGGCGCGTGAAGACATCGTCTGGCACTCGGTAAGCGAACTGATTACCGATGTCGCGGATAAAGAGATGCTGGGCCTGAATATTGTCGAGTTTGCCGGTGACGACGAAACCTTGATTAATTCGCAGGTCAGCGCACTCTGCGAACGCCTGGATGGGTTAATCGCTCGTCAGGAAGCGGGCGTTATTGGCTGGCAGCTATGTACCGAACTGGCGGGCGTAGAACGAATTTACGCCATGCGCAAAAAGGCTGTCGGTCTGCTGGGCAATGCAAAAGGTTCTGCGAAGCCCATTCCGTTCGCCGAGGATACCTGCGTTCCTCCGGAGCATCTGGCTGACTATATTGCCGAGTTTCGCGCGCTGCTCGACAGCCATGGTCTGAGTTACGGCATGTTCGGCCACGTGGATGCAGGCGTGCTGCACGTCAGGCCGGCTTTGGATATGTGCGACCCGCAGCAGGAAGTGCTGATGAAACGCATTTCTGATGATGTCGTCGCGCTGACGGCAAAATATGGCGGTCTGTTGTGGGGTGAACACGGGAAAGGTTTCCGTGCGGAATATAGTCCGGCGTTTTTCGGTGATGAACTGTATCGTGAACTGCGCAAAGTGAAATCGGTGTTTGATCCGCAAAACCGGCTCAACCCAGGCAAAATCTGTCCACCGGAAGACGTTGATGCGCCGATGATGAAAGTGGACGCGGTGAAACGCGGAACGTATGACCGTCAAATCCCGCTGGCCGTACGCCAGGAGTGGCGTGGGGCAATGGAGTGTAATGGCAACGGGTTATGCTTTAACTTCGATGCGAAAAGCCCCATGTGTCCGTCGATGAAAATCAGCCTTAACCGTATCCATTCTCCGAAAGGGCGAGCTACGCTGGTACGTGAATGGCTGCGTCTGTTGGCCGATCGCGGGATCGATCCTGTGCAACTGGAAAAAGAGCTACCGGAGAAACGCGCCAGTTTACGCACGCTGATTACCCGTACCCGCAACAGCTGGCATGCACGAAAGGGCGAATACGATTTCTCGCACGAAGTAAAAGAGGCGATGTCAGGTTGCCTGGCGTGTAAAGCCTGTTCCACACAGTGTCCGATTAAAATTGATGTGCCGGAGTTCCGCTCACGCTTCCTGCAACTGTACCACACGCGTTATCTGCGCCCGTTGCGCGATCATATGGTGGCGACCGTTGAGAGCTATGCACCGCTAATGGCGCGGGCGCCTAAAACGTTTAACTTCTTCATCAATCAGCCGCTGGTGCGAAATCTGGCTAAAAAGCACATTGGAATGGTTGATTTACCGCTATTGTCTGCGCCGTCGCTGCAACGCCAACTGGTGGGGCATCGTTCTGCCAATATGACGCTGGAACAGCTCGAATTACTCAGCCTCGAGCAAAAAGCCCGTACGGTGCTGGTGGTACAAGACCCTTTCACCAGCTATTACGATGCGCAGGTGGTGGCTGATTTTATACGTCTGGTAGAAAAACTGGGTATGCAGCCGGTACTGCTGCCGTTTTCGCCAAATGGCAAGGCGCAGCACATTAAAGGCTTTTTAAACCGTTTTGCCAAAACGGCGAAAAAGACATCCGAGTTTCTTAACCGGGTAGCGAAGCTGAATATTCCGATGGTGGGTGTTGATCCGGCGCTGGTGCTTTGTTATCGCGATGAATACAAGCTGGTGCTGGGAGAACAGCGGGGTGATTTCCATGTACTGCTGGCCAACGAATGGTTATCAAAAGCTGTGGAAACACAGCAGTCAGTCGCTGTTGGCGGTGAACCGTGGTACTTCTTTGGCCACTGTACCGAAGTGACGGCTTTACCGGGCGCGCCTGCACAATGGGCGGCTATTTTTGCTCGCTTTGGCGCAAAGCTGGAGAACGTCAGCGTGGGGTGCTGTGGTATGGCTGGCACTTACGGTCACGAAGTGAAGAATCACCAAAACTCATTGGGGATCTATGAGTTATCATGGCACCAGGCAATGCAACGATTGCCACGTAACCGTTGTCTGGCTACAGGGTACTCCTGTCGCAGCCAGGTTAAACGCGTTGAAGGTACGGGCGTTCGCCACCCATTACAGGCACTGCTGGAGATTATAGGATGATCTGGAAACGTGAAGTCACACTCGAGGCGCTTAATGCCATGGGTGAAGGAAATATGGTTGGGTTGCTCGATATTCGTTTTGTGCACATTGACGACGATACGCTGGAAGCTACGATGCCGGTGGACCATCGCACCAAACAACCCTTTGGGTTGTTACACGGCGGCGCATCCGTGGTGCTGGCGGAAAGCATTGGTTCGGTAGCTGGCTACTTGTGTACTCAGGGTGAGCAGAAAGTGGTGGGCCTGGAGATCAACGCCAACCATATCCGTTCTGCACGGGAAGGGCTCGTCAGGGGCGTATGTCGCGCGTTACATACAGGTTCTCGTCACCAGGTGTGGCAAATAGAAATCTTCGATGAGCAGGGTCGATTGTGCTGCACGTCGCGTCTGACGACCGCAATTTTGTGATGCATATTGCTTTTGGTCATTATCTGCACAGGGAATGGTGTTATACTGTGCAGGTTTTGAACACAAGCGAGGATGATATGTCTACCCAATTAGACCCTGCCCAACTGGCAATAGAATTTTTACGTCGTGATAAAACCGATCTTTCACCGGCTCAGTACCTGAAAAGGCTGAAACAGCTTGAGCTGGAGTTTGCAGATCTGTTGGCGCTCTCTTCCACTGAACTGAAAGAAGAGATCTATTTTGCCTGGCGCATGGGCGTTCATTGATTCCGGTATGCTTATCGTAACGAAACCCCGACACGCGTTCGGGGTTATTTTTGCCTTAAATCTTCATTACCACTTCATCTCGCCGCTGTTAACCTTCGCACTTAGTTCCAGCGAGCTTACGTCTGCAAGGCCTGGCCATGCAGCCGTCATGGTTTTAATCACATAATCCGATCCTTTTTTCGCCCCTAGCGCCTGCTCAAACGACTGCAAATAGTCCTGGGTGAAGCGAATAGCTTTATCACCGGTTGGGCGGTCGCCAATGTAATGACCCGGGACCACCTGAGTGGGCTGCAAGCTCTGCATTTCGCTCAGTACGCTACGCCATGCACTACGTTGTTGTTCAGACTGTGTATCCGCCGTCCAGACGTGAATACCTGAAGCCACGCCTGTGCCGCCAATAATGGCTCGATTCGCCGGGATCCAGATATACGCTGCATAATCGTTGGTGTGACGCAGTTCCAGCGTTTCGCCATCAACCGTGAACTGCGTTTGCGTAGTTGCCTGCGGAACGGTAAGCGATGTTGGCGCGCCGTCCTTCATTTGCGGGCCCCAGAACTGCAGCTTGGCCTCTTTGGTGGCGCGGATATGGTCTACCACCTGCGGCGTTGCCAGGACTTTTACCTGTGGGAAGGCCTTAACGATGGGCTCCAGACCAAAATAGAAATCTGGATCGCCGGAGGTGATCACAATAGCCTTCAGCGTTTTACCGCTGGCGCGAATCATTTGCACCAGTTGTTCACCATCTTTGGTACTGAACTGGGCGTCAAACAAAATCGCCTCTTTTGGGCCAGACACCAGCGTCGAAGAAACCGGGAAAATAGCCTTATCCTGTGGATTATAGACGTCCAGCTGTAGCGGCGCGGCGAAAGCTGAAGACGCAAACAGAGGTAACAGCAGGGCCAGAGTTTTAACTTTCATGATAGGTAACCTTGTGCAGGAAATTGTCTTTTGATAGTTCCCGTATTTTAAGGATATTCGGATCTGTTAGAATTCCCTCATTAGGACATGCTGAGTTTCATAAAACGATCGGATGGGAACAATGGACAGAGTGATGGCGGCAACGGTATTCAACCATATCTGTGATTTGGGTAGCCTGAGCGCAGCCGCGCGTGCGTTGGGGCTTTCCCGTCCGATGGTCAGTCGTTATCTCGACGAGATGGAAAAATGGGCAGGCGTAAGGCTTATCCATCGCTCATCGCGTCGCTTGACGATCACGCCAGCGGGTGAAGATGCATTAGTGAAAACACGTTCTCTTGCGCAACTTTCGCTGGATATTGGTGCCGCCAGTGCCGCGCAAATTCCCTCCGGCACGCTACGTGTAGCCTGCGCCCATTTTACCGCGATGCATATTCTTGCTCCGGTTCTGCCGACGTTTATGGCGCAATATCCGCAATTACGTATTGAGGTGGAGATCAATAATCAACCGGTAAGCCTTGTGGGGGAACGCATCGATGTGGCGATCCGCATAACGGATAATCCAGAGCCAGGGACTATTGCCCGTCGGTTGGGCGACTGTAAATCGGTGCTTTGCGCGTCTGCAGATTATCTGCATCAACATGGCACGCCTGAGACAATCGACGATCTCACACGGCACAATTGCCTGTACTACAGCGGTTTTGCCGGACAATCCTGGCACTTTTTGGATCCTCAGGGGCAGCCTGTCTCCGTTGCAATCAAAGGGAATTTGAGTGCAGGGATCTCTTCGCTGCTCTGCGAGTCGGCAGTGGCCGGAATGGGGATCGCGTTGGTGCCAGAGCTGGAGGCGCAGGAAGGACTGGAGCAGGGAAAGCTAATTCGATTACTGCCAGAACTTCAACCTAAGTGCCTGCCGATTTATGGTTTATACCTTTCACGTGAGCATCAACCCGCAGGGCTACGCCTGCTGCTGGACACGCTCAGTGAGGCACAGCGTTAAATATGTGATTGAACGCGTTTATAAAAGAGTCAAACCGCAATTAGTGTTAAAAAAAACTAATCGGTGTATGAGATTCTTCTTATCGCCCCTTCAAGAGCTAAGCCAATATGAGTGCCGGAGATAAGCGCCGGATGGGGCCGGAACCCTTAAGCCTGCCAACAAGCAGACTTAAGGGTTTTTTGTTGTTTGTTTATTATTTGAATTGTTTTTCCCTACCTTCATCCCCACCTATCCCTTAAATAGACATTTTCTATACATCTTTTGTCATTTGACCTGACTGAACGATTGGATTTTCATAATCCATTATTAATCAATGCATTGAACAAAATAATCCATCCCTGTAAACCCTCGCTGCAGGGTCTATGCTTAGTAAAAGTAGTCAAAAAGGGCGATTAACCCGAATGCCCCTGCTGTTGAGGGGTTGAAGTGATAATCATTATCACTAACATGGTGTTATAGCTTAAAAGCTAGTGACTCGAGGTAACTCTATGGAATTGCATTCAGGAACATTTAACCCGGACGATTTTGCCTGGCGTGGGCTGACGTTAACGCCAGCGGCTGCGGCGCATATCCGTGAACTGGTGGCAAAGCAACCTGACATGTTGGGTGTGCGTTTAGGCGTGAAGCAAACAGGGTGCGCGGGATTCGGTTACGTGCTGGATACCGTCCGCCAACCCGAAAAAGACGATCTGCTGTTTGAAACGGAGGGCGCCAGACTTTATGTGCCGTTGCAGGCGATGCCGTTCATTGACGGCACAGAAGTCGATTTCGTTCGCGAAGGATTAAACCAGTTATTTAAATTTCATAACCCGAAAGCCCAGAACGAATGCGGCTGTGGCGAAAGTTTTGGGGTATAGGCGGTACTATGTCTCGTAATACTGAAGCAACTGACGATGTCAACACCTGGGCTGGCGGGCACCTTAATTACAAAGAGGGCTTCTTCACCCAACTGCAAACCGATGAGCTGGCAAAAGGGATCAATGAAGATGTCGTGCGCGCGATTTCGGCAAAACGAAATGAACCCGACTGGATGCTGGAATTTCGCCTGAATGCCTTTAAAGCGTGGCTGACCATGGAAGAACCACACTGGCTTAAAGCGCATTACGACAAACTGAATTATCAGGAGTACAGCTATTACTCCGCACCTTCCTGCGGTAACTGCGATGAAACCTGTGCGTCTGAACCGGGAGCGGTACAGCAAACGGGCGCGAATGCATTTTTAAGCAAAGAGGTTGAGGACGCATTCGAACAGCTTGGCGTGCCGGTACGTGAAGGCAAAGAAGTTGCGGTTGATGCCATTTTCGACTCGGTATCGGTAGCGACCACCTATCGCGACAAACTGGCGGAACAGGGCATTATTTTCTGTTCGTTCGGTGAGGCCATTCACGATCATCCTGAGCTGGTAAAACAGTACCTGGGCACGGTTGTCCCCGGCAATGACAATTTCTTTGCCGCGCTGAATGCGGCGGTGGCATCTGACGGCACGTTTATTTATGTACCGAAAGGCGTACGTTGCCCAATGGAGCTGTCGACCTATTTCCGTATCAATGCGGAAAAAACCGGGCAGTTTGAACGCACCATTCTGGTTGCGGATGAGGGCAGCTACGTCAGCTATATCGAAGGCTGTTCAGCCCCGGTGCGCGACAGTTACCAACTACACGCGGCGGTGGTGGAAGTCATCATCCACAAAGATGCCGAAGTGAAATACTCCACGGTGCAAAACTGGTTTCCCGGCGATGGTAATACGGGCGGTATTTTGAATTTCGTCACCAAGCGCGCACTCTGCGAAGGCGAAAACAGCAAAATGTCGTGGACGCAGTCGGAAACCGGCTCGGCCATTACCTGGAAATACCCAAGCTGCATTTTGCGTGGCGACAACTCGATCGGCGAATTCTACTCCGTCGCGCTGACCAGTGGACATCAGCAGGCCGATACCGGCACCAAAATGATCCACATTGGCAAAAACACCAAATCGACCATTATCTCGAAAGGGATCTCCGCCGGACACAGCCAGAACAGTTATCGCGGCTTAGTGAAAATCATGCCGACCGCTACTAACGCCCGCAACTATACCCAATGCGACTCGATGTTGATCGGTGCGGATTGTGGGGCACACACCTTCCCGTATGTGGAGTGTCGTAACAATAGCGCCCAGCTTGAACATGAAGCCACCACGTCGCGTATTGGTGAAGACCAGTTGTTTTACTGCCTGCAGCGCGGCATCAGTGAAGAGGATGCCATTTCGATGATCGTGAATGGTTTCTGTAAAGACGTGTTCTCTGAACTGCCACTGGAGTTTGCCGTGGAAGCGCAAAAACTTCTCGCCATAAGTCTTGAGCACAGCGTCGGTTAAATTTTAAGGAAAGCACATGTTAAGCATCAAAGATTTACAGGTCAGTGTGGAAGATAAGGCGATCCTGCGTGGGTTGAGCCTTGAGGTTCGCCCCGGAGAAGTTCACGCCATTATGGGACCAAACGGTTCGGGGAAAAGTACGCTTTCTGCAACTCTCGCTGGGCGGGAAGACTACGACGTCACTGGCGGGACGGTAGAGTTCAACGGCAAAGATTTACTGGAACTGTCGCCGGAAGACCGGGCCGGTGAAGGGATCTTCATGGCATTCCAGTATCCGGTGGAAATCCCTGGCGTCAGTAACCAGTTTTTCCTGCAAACGGCGCTGAATGCGGTGCGAAGTTACCGTGGCGAAGAGTCGCTGGATCGATTCGACTTCCAGGATCTGATGGAAGAGAAAATAGCGCTGCTGAAGATGCCGGAAGATTTGCTCACGCGCTCGGTAAACGTCGGTTTCTCCGGCGGTGAGAAAAAACGTAATGACATTCTGCAAATGGCCGTGCTGGAGCCTCAGTTGTGCATTCTTGATGAGTCAGACTCCGGGCTGGATATTGATGCGCTGAAAATCGTTGCGGATGGCGTGAACTCGCTGCGTGACGGGAAACGCTCATTCATTATCGTCACTCACTATCAGCGCATCCTGGACTATATCAAACCCGATTTTGTTCACGTTCTCTACCAGGGGCGAATTGTGAAGTCCGGCGATTTTACGCTGGTCAAACAACTGGAGGAGCAAGGTTATGGCTGGCTTAGCGAACAGCAGTAACGTGCTGCAACAGTGGCACCATCTGTTTGAGACGCAAGGGGAGACACGCTCACACCATGCGCAGCAGCACTTGCAACAGATGCTGCGTCTGGGGCTGCCAACGCGGAAGCATGAGGACTGGAAATACACGCCGCTGGAGGGATTAACCAACAGCCAGTTTGTCAGTCATGTCGCTGAGATAACGTCAGCCCAATGTGCAGCGTTGGCGCCGACAATTGATGCTGTACGACTGGTGTTTGTTGACGGGCAATTCTCTCCGACGCTCAGCGACAGTACAGACGGTAGCGGTTTTGACATTACCATTGACGATGCGCGCCAGGCGCTGCCAGCGGCTATCCAACCGGAAGTGTTTTTGCACTTTACCGAAAGCCTGTCCCGTAGCGTAACGCACATTCAGGTGAAGCGTAACCAGCGCCCCGCGAAACCGCTGCTGCTGCTGCACATAACCCAGGGGCTGGCGGGTGATGAGGTGAATACGGCGCACTATCGCCACCATCTGGAGCTAGCGGAAGGCGCAGAAGCCACCGTCATTGAACACTATGCCAGCCTCAGCGAGCGTCGCCATTTCACCGGCGCACGCTTAACGATGAACGTCGCGGCAAACGCCCATTTGCGCCATATCAAACTGGCGTTCGAAAATCCGTTTAGTCACCACTTCGCGCATAATGACATTCAATTGGGCGCGGATGCTACTGCCGTTAGCCACAGCTTCTTGCTTGGTGATGCGGTATTGCGCCATAACACCAGTACGCAGCTTAACGGTGAAAACACCACGCTTCGGCTGAACAGTCTGGCGATGCCGGTGAAAAATGAAGTCTGTGATACACGGACCTGGCTTGAGCACAACAAAGGGTATTGCAACAGTCGCCAGCTGCATAAAACGATTGTCAGCGATAAGGGACGAGCGGTCTTCAATGGTCTGATCAACGTCGCCCAGCACGCCATCAAAACCGACGGTCAGATGACCAACAATAATTTGTTGCTCGGAAAGCTGGCGGAGGTGGATACCAAGCCACAGCTCGAAATTTACGCCGACGATGTGAAATGCAGCCACGGGGCGACGGTAGGACGGATCGACGACGAACAGATGTTCTATCTGCGTTCGCGAGGGATCGGCCAGCAGGATGCTCAACACATGATTCTCTATGCGTTTGCCGCTGAGCTGACGGAAGCCCTGGGCGATGAAACGCTGAAACAACAGGTACTGGCACGGATCGCCCAACGCTTGCCGGGAGGCGCAGCATGACATTTCCCATTGAAAAAGTACGGGCTGACTTTCCGGTCCTGACGCGTGAAGTGAACGGTTTACCGTTGGCGTATCTGGACAGCGCTGCCAGCGCGCAAAAACCCAATCAGGTGATTGATGCCGAGGCCGAGTTTTATCGTCACGGCTATGCGGCGGTCCACCGCGGTATTCATACGCTGAGCGCCCAGGCCACGGAAAAAATGGAAAATGTGCGCAAGCTTGCCTCGTTGTTTATTAACGCCCGCTCAGCGGAAGAGCTGGTGTTTGTTCGTGGTACGACGGAAGGCATCAATCTGGTGGCGAACAGCTGGGGCAGCAGCAATGTGCGAGCGGGCGATAACATTATCATCAGCGAAATGGAGCACCACGCCAATATTGTGCCCTGGCAGATGCTGTGTGCCCGCGTAGGGGCAGAGCTGCGCGTTATTCCGCTCAATGCCGATGGTACGTTGCAGCTGGAGACGCTGCCGACGCTGTTTGACGATCGTACGCAACTGCTGGCGATTACCCACGTTTCTAACGTGTTGGGTACCGAGAACCCGTTATCGGAAATGATTGAGCTGGCGCATCAATACGGCGCAAAAGTGTTGGTGGATGGCGCACAGGCGGTGATGCATCATCAGGTGGATGTCCAGGCACTGGATTGCGATTTTTATGTTTTCTCCGGGCATAAACTTTATGGACCAACCGGTATTGGCGTTCTGTATGCCAGAGAGTCGCTGTTGCAGGAGATGCCACCCTGGGAAGGCGGTGGTTCAATGATTGCGACGGTGAGTTTGAGTCAGGGAACAACGTGGGCTAAAGCCCCCTGGCGTTTTGAAGCCGGAACGCCAAATACCGGAGGTATTATCGGACTCGGCGCGGCTATTGAGTATGTTTCAGCACTGGGGCTTACTGAAATCAGCGAATATGAACAGTTCATGATGCGCTATGCGTTGGAGCAACTGGCGGATGTGCCGGATTTGACACTCTACGGACCGGATAACCGCCTGGGTGTGATTGCATTTAACCTTGGTAAACATCACGCCTTTGACGTCGGCAGTTTTCTTGATAACTATGGAATAGCCGTGCGGACGGGGCATCACTGCGCTATGCCGCTGATGGCCTACTATAACGTTCCTGCTATGTGTCGGGCGTCGATTGCAATGTACAACACCCATGAAGAAGTGGATCGCCTGGTAACGGGCCTCAAGCGTATTCATCATTTACTGGGCTAACAGGGAGGCGTTATGGCTGCGCTACCGGATAAAGAAAAGTTGTTGCGTAATTTTCTGCGTTGCGCTAATTGGGAAGAGAAATACCTGTACATTATTGAGCTGGGTCAGCGTTTGCCGGAATTAAACGACGACTTACGCTGCCCGGAAAATAGCATCCAGGGATGTCAAAGTCAGGTATGGATTGTTATGAACCAGAATGGCGAAGGGATTATTGAATTACAGGGCGACAGTGATGCGGCAATTGTGAAAGGACTTATTGCCGTGGTATTCATTTTGTATGATCGCATGACGGCCCATGATATTGTGAATTTTGATGTGCGTCCGTGGTTTGAAAAAATGGCGCTCGCACAGCACCTCACGCCGTCTCGTTCACAAGGGCTGGAGGCGATGATTCGGGCTATTCGCGCCAAAGCCGCAACTCTTAGCTAAACTGATAAAACACGTTAACTTTCAGACCGACTTGAAAGCGTTCGTGTAAGGCAACGCAGTGACTCGTAAGCCGGATTGGGCGCTCGCCGCCGTCCGGCAAGAACGCCAGGGGGGTGAGTGAGTATGAAACGCGCGTCTGTTATTACGTTAATGCTAATCGGCGCTTACAGCGCTATTCAGGCCGCATGGGCGGTCGATTATCCTTTGCCCCAGGCGAACAGCCGCCTTGTTGGGCAAAACCAAACCTACACCGTGCAGGAAGGCGATAAAAACCTACAGGCGATAGCCCGTAAGTTTGATACCGCTGCCATGCTGATCCTTGAAGCCAACAACACTATTGCCCCCGTACCTAAACCCGGAACCCTGATTACTATTCCCTCACAATTACTGCTGCCGGATGCTCCACGTGAAGGCATTATTGTGAATCTGGCGGAACTGCGTCTGTATTACTTCCCGCCGGGAGAGAATATTGTTCAGGTATTCCCAATTGGTATCGGTTTGCAGGGGCTGGAAACGCCGGTAATGGAAACCCGGGTTGGGCAGAAAATCCCGAATCCTACCTGGACCCCTACACCAGGCATCCGTAAACGCTCTCTGGAGCGTGGCATCACATTACCGCCTGTTGTACCTGCCGGGCCAAATAACCCGTTAGGACGCTTTGCACTGCGTCTGGCGCATGGAAACGGTGAGTATCTGATCCATGGCACCAGCGCGCCGGACAGCGTGGGCCTGCGTGTGAGTTCTGGTTGTATTCGCATGAACGCGCCGGACATTAAAGCACTGTTTGCTCAGGTCCGCACAGGCACGCCGGTCAAGGTGATTAATGAGCCGATAAAATATTCGATTGAGCCGAACGGCATGAGGTATGTCGAAGTGCATCGACCGCTGTCGCCGGAAGAGGAGCAAAACGTCCAGACCATGCCGTATGTGCTGCCAGCCGGTTTCACCCAGTTTAAAGATAATAAAGCGGTGGATAACAGTCTGGTGGAAAGGGCGTTGTATCGTCGCGCAGGTTATCCAGTCACCGTCACTGCCGGGCAAGCATCGGTCGCGAGCAATGGGCCAGAAGTGAAGTCTGCGCAAAATGGCGTGCCGGGAGGAGATGCTGAGGTGCGCGCTACGCAATAACAGGGAAGGGGAATTCAGAGCAAAAAAAATGGCGCACAATGTGCGCCATTTTTATTACACAGATACTATTACTTGCGGTATTTAGTAGCTGCGTTGTCCAGACGCTGGTTAGCGCGAGCTGCGTCATCTTTAGCAGCCTGAACGTCGGAACGCATTGCGTTCACGTCGTTGCTCAGCTGGTCAACTTTAGCGTTCAGAGTCTGAACGTCAGAAGACAGCTGATCGATTTTAGCGTTGCTGGAGCAACCTGCCAGCAGAGTAGAACCCAGGATTACCGCGCCCAGTACCAGTTTAGTACGATTCATTATTAATACCCTCTAGATTGAGTTAATCTCCATGTAGCGTTACAAGTATTACACAAACTTTTTTATGTTGAGAATATTTTTTTGATGGGAATGCACTTATTTTTGATCGTTCGCTCAAAGAAGCATCGAATTGTGCAAAAACGGCTAAAAACCCGAGTGAAAACAGAAAGCTTCCATCGGATTCATCTTAGATAATCACGGATTAGATAGTGAAATCCGATTTGATTTTTTATTAATTGTGGCTATCGATAAAATAAAAAAAGCGCCACCAGGGCGCTTTTTTTAGCAAATTAATTCGCGATGGAATTATTACAGCACGTGAACGGATGCGGTGTTGGTGGTGCCACTCGGAACCAGTGCACCAGAAACCATAACCACAACGTCACCTTTTTGAGCCAGACCGCTTTCCAGAGCGACTTCTTTACCCAGACGATAGAAATCATCGGTAGAGCTGATTTCTTTAACCACCTGTGCAACAACGCCTTTACTCAGCACCAGCTGACGCGCGGTAGTTTCGTTGGTGGTCAGCGCCAGGATGGTGGCATCCGGGAAGTATTTACGTACTGCGCGAGCGGATTTACCACCCTGGGTTGCGACGACGATCAGCGGCGCGTCCAGTTTTTCAGCAGTTTCAACCGCGCCACGGCAAACGGCTTCGGTGATGCGCAGTTTGCGGCTGTCGTTGTTGAAGTCCAGACGGCTGGTCATCACACGGTCAGTACGCTCACAGATGGTCGCCATGATGGTAACGGCTTCCAGCGGGTATTTACCTTTTGCAGACTCGCCAGACAGCATTACTGCGTCGGTACCGTCGAGGATGGCGTTCGCTACGTCACCGGCTTCAGCGCGGGTCGGACGCGGGTTTTTGATCATGGAGTCCAGCATCTGGGTCGCAGTGATAACGACTTTACGTGCACGGATACATTTTTCGATGATCATCTTCTGCGCGAAGATAACTTCTTCAACCGGGATCTCAACGCCCATATCGCCACGCGCAACCATGATGCCGTCAGACGCTTCGAGGATTTCGTCGAAGTTGTTCAGGCCTTCCTGGTTTTCGATTTTGGAGATGATCTGGATGTTTTCGCCGCCGTGCGCTTTCAGGTGCTCACGGATTTCAACGACGTCAGAACGTTTACGGATAAAGGACGCTGCAACGAAGTCAACGCCTTGCTCGCAACCGAAGATCAGGTCTTGTTTGTCTTTTTCAGCCAGTGCTGGCAGCGCGATGGAAACGCCCGGCAGGTTAACGCCTTTGTTTTCGCCCAGGTCGCCGTTGTTCAGCACTTTACAGATAACTTTGTTACCTTCGATAGAGGTAACTTCCATGCCGATCAGACCATCATCAACCAGAACGGTGTTGCCGACGGACAGATCTTTAGTGAAGCCTTCGTAAGTTACAGCAACGATTTCATTGTTGCCTACGACAGATTTGTCGGTGGTGAAGGTGAAGGTCTGGCCCGCTTTCAGGGAAACGTCATTACCGCCTTCCAGTTTGATGGTACGGATTTCAGGACCTTTGGTGTCGAGCAGGATTGCGGCTTTCTTGCCGGTTTTGCTCATGACGTTGCGCAAGTTCTTGATGCGCTGACCGTGTTCTGCGTAGTCGCCGTGGGAGAAGTTCAGACGCATGACGTTCATGCCCGCGTCCAGCATTTTGGTTAACATCTCTTCGGATTCGGTTTTCGGACCGATGGTGCAAACAATTTTCGTCTTTTTCATGACAGTCTTAGTCTTTAAGTTGAGAAGGATATGGAAATCTGGCTCCCATCGCGCACGGATGGGAAGCTAAACCTGAGTTACGAAAGTTGTGATGCCTCGCTCTAAGGATAGGTGACATCGAAAAAGCGTGCAGAGGAATGTGTGCTTGTGTTTCAGCCCAACGGGATGGTGAGTTCTGTAGTCGTTGAGTTTTACAGGTCAATGTGCTGAAACCATTCAAGAGACAATTGGCGCGCATTATACGCTGAAAATTATCAAAAAGGAAAATGGAAACAGCGTTTCAAAACACTTCTGTGCAGTTTTACAAAAATTATTCATTAATTTGTTCATCGGTATGGATAAAGAGGTTATCCGGCGTTGCGATTTGTTGCGCAACAAACAGCATTTAACATCTCGATGACTACTTTTTATATCGTTGACGTCGATACAGTACTATATTCCTAAAAGTTATATCAAATGCGTTTTAATTCATTTTAAAAGCCAATTCCACTGATTACACTCGTTTGGACATCCATACTGCTAAACAGCCAAAAGCGCTAGCAGAAGAACAATAAGCAGCAGCGGATACCCAAACGACATGATTGTCCTGAAAAATATTTCGAAAGTGTTTACGCCAGGCAGGCTTGCCATCACCGCTGTCGATAACGTCAACCTGACGGTTGAACAGGGGCAGATTTACGGCATTATTGGTTACAGCGGGGCAGGTAAAAGCACCTTAATTCGTTTGCTCAATGGTCTCGAAAAACCGACCTCCGGCAGCGTGACGATTAACGGCCACGATATCTCGGCCGCCAGTGGGGAATCGTTACGCCAGGCGCGACTGAAAATCAGCATGGTGTTTCAACACTTCAATTTGCTGTGGTCGCGGACCGTTAGCGAAAACATTGCGTTCTCTATGCAAATCGCCGGTGCGTCCAAAGCGTCCATCAAAACGCGGGTTGCTGAACTGATTACGCTGGTTGGGCTGAGCGGTCGTGAAAATGCGTATCCTTCCCAGCTCAGCGGTGGGCAAAAACAGCGTGTAGGAATTGCTCGCGCGCTGGCGAACAATCCAGATGTCCTGCTGTGTGACGAAGCCACCTCGGCGCTGGATCCGCAAACTACCGATCAGATCCTCGATTTACTCCTCGATATTAACCGTCGTTTCAAATTGACCATTGTGCTGATCACTCATGAAATGCACGTGGTACGCAAAATCTGTGACCGCGTCGCGGTAATGGAAAACGGCAAGGTCGTTGAGGAAGGTGATGTGCTCAGCGTCTTTACCCATCCTCAGCAGCCTATTACCCGACAATTTGTTCGTCAGGTAAGCCAGTACACCGAAGAAGACGAGTTTAATCCGCAGCTGGCAAGAGAGTTGGGTGGGGTGGTTATCAAATTAACCTTTACCGGGCAACGTACCCATCGGCCTGTGGTTGGGGAATTGACCCTGCGCTATGGCCTGCCGTTCAACATCTTGCACGGCAAGATGACGCAAACCGCACACGGCGTGTTTGGGCAACTCTGGGTGCACGTGGTGGCCTCTGAGGAACAATTGAACAATATTTTGGCCGACCTGCGCCAGAGCGACATTGAAGGCGAGGTGATTCAACATGGCTGAAGAACTGTTTCCCCATCTGAAGTGGGATCAATTGTTAGCGGCAACCCAGGAAACGCTGTATATGACAGCTCTTTCGGGGGCGGCGACCTTTATTCTGGGCATCGCGCTTGGTCTGGCATTGTTCCTGACCGCGCGCGGCGGATTGTTCCCTAATCGCGCGGTATATAGCGCTATTTCGCTGGTGGTGAATATCTTTCGTTCGATCCCATTCATCATTTTGATCGTGCTGCTGATCCCGTTTACCAAAGCGATGGTAGGCACCATTCTCGGCGCCAATGCCGCGTTGCCTGCGCTGATCGTGGGGGCAGCGCCGTTTTATGCGCGTCTGGTCGAAATCGCTCTGCGTGAAGTGGATAAAGGCGTTATTGAAGCGACGCGTTCAATGGGCGCACGACTGAGCACACTTATTTTTCGAGTTTTACTGCCGGAATCATCTCCTGCTCTGGTGTCCGGGATCACCGTGACGCTAATTGCGCTGGTGAGCTACAGCGCGATGGCAGGGGTAATTGGTGCCGGTGGTTTAGGGAATTTGGCCTATCTGGAAGGATTCCAGCGCAACCACAGCGACGTCACGCTGGTGGCGACGGTGACGATTTTGCTCATTGTCTTCATCATCCAGCTTTGCGGCGATGTGATCACCTCTCTGTTAGATAAACGCTAATAAAATACGGAAACCATAATCATGAAAAAATCACTGACGTTACTCGCCGCAGCAACCTTAAGCGCCCTGAGCTTTGCCTCCTGGGCTGATACTCTGACCGTTGGCGCGTCTAACGTGCCGCATGCGGAGATCCTTGAACAGGCCAAACCGATTCTGGCGAAGCAGGGGATCGATCTGGAGATTAAACCGTTCCAGGATTACATTCTGCCGAACACTGCGCTGGCTGGCCGTGAGATTGACGCCAACTACTTCCAGCATATTCCGTACCTGAACAGCGTGATTAAAGACCATGCAGGCGATAAAACGTATGACTTCGTCAGCGCCGGAGCGATTCACATTGAGCCGATTGGTATCTATTCGAAAAAAGTGAAATCACTTAAAGATCTGCCGGAAGGCGGCAAAGTCATCATGCGTGACGCGGTATCTGAGGAAGGCCGTATTCTGTCGATTTTCGAAAAAGAGGGGGTGATCAAGCTGAAGCCGGGCGTGGATAAAGTAACCGCGCGCATTAGCGATATCGTCGAAAACCCGAAAAAGCTGAAGTTCCTGCCAAACGTGGAAGCCGCGTTGTTACCGCAGATGTATAACAACGACGAAGGAGATGCGGTGGTGATTAATGCCAACTACGCCATCGACGCCGGGCTGGATCCAGTGAAAGATCCTATTGCCGTTGAAAGTGGTGAAAACAACCCGTATGCCAACATCATTACCGTGCATCGTGGCGACGAGAAGAAAAAGGATATCGTAGCGCTGGTTGATGTCCTGCATTCAAAAGAGATCCAGGACTGGATCCGTACTAAATATAAAGGTGCGGTGATCCCGGTAAACAACTAATCTGCTTTTTGCCGGGTGGCGGCAGTGCTTTATCCGGCCTACGACGTCCTGTAGGCCGGGTAAAACGCGTTCGCGTTGCCATGCGGCACCAGAGCTACACTCGCTCAATTCTCGCTGGCAACCCCTGACGCACCGACGCACCCGACACCCAGTCAAGCCAGGTATTGGTTACCTGTCGGGTTGGGTCCGCAAAACCCAACTCATTGAGATTAATCCCCGACTTAATCTGCTCATCAAACGCCATCGGCTCACCGTCGAGGGTATGCCGTGCCGCGCCCATTTCTTTATGCCCGTAACCATGCTCGATGGCGATAACACCCGGCATGACGCCATGCAGCAGGCTTATCTGCGCTTGCGCCTGACCACCTGGGGTGGTGATACGCACGATATCGCCGTGTGCTAAACCATACCGCTGACCATCCTGTGGATTGAGCGCCACCAGATTAACCGGCTTCAGATGATGAAGGCGTGGGATAACCGCCGTGGCGCTGGACATGGTATTGGATTTAAAGGAAATCAGTTTCAACGGCCACTCTTGTTCCGGGAACAACTCCTCGACCGCACGTCCATCTGACAGACGTGAAGGATACCAGGCCGGGCAGCCGCTGAAGCGCTCGCCGGTAATCGCATGGCGGTGCGCGGCGACGTTCGCATTCCAGATTTGGAGCGGTTTTTCCCAGGCATTGCCGACGCGGTTATCAACTCGCCCGCTGTTGTCCGGCGCAAAGCGCCCGCCGCGGGAGTAGATAAACGCCACTCGGCTGATTTCATCGGTTTTCAACGTTTGGGTCATCACAGGCATGATCCGCTGGACCCCGGTCAGCGCTATGTCTTCCGGCTGTGCTTCAGCAACCGGAGCTTTGCCCATAAACGCAATATTGGCCGCGAGACGCAGGTAGTAATCTTCCGCACGGTTTAACGGATAGTGATTACCTTGCGGATCGGTAATTGCATTGTCGCCGAATCCAGGTAGCCCGATGCGCTTTGCCACTGCGATACAGAAAGACTCCATCGAGGCCGGTTGACCGTCAGCCGTGAGGCTGGTCGCCGATCTGACAACTGGCCAACGCGCGGTGGTGGCTTTGCTTGCCACGCCCGCCCACGGAGCGCTGAATCCCCAGCTTTCGAAGTTGTGGGTATCCGGCACGATGTAATCTGCCAGCGCCGTGGTTTCGTTCATAAAGGCGTCAATGGCAATAAACAGCGGCAGACGAGCAGGATCCTTGAGCTTTTCTTCCGCCACGCCGCGTAACCCCGCAATGCCGTAAAACGGGTTGGTCATGTTGGAGATCCAGGCTTTCAGCGGATAAGGGTAACCTTCAAGCGCCGAGACGAGGAGTTCGGTAAGCTGACCGGCGACAAACGGATACCACGGCGCTTTAGCCGGGAAGGGCGATTGCCCGGCAGCCACCTTATTGCGGTACTCTTCCGAAGACTCATAAGCGGTTTTACTGCGTGCAATGCTTAACCCTTTTGGTTTTACCTTCCCGGCGAAGCTGTCCATGTTGTAGCGCGGACCGTCGGTGGCGCCATTAAACTTGCCGCCGCCGACGAACACGCCGCCTTCAAGGCTGAGGTTACCAATAAGCGCATTGAGCATCATCACCGACCAGGCGTTATAAAATCCATTGCCTGCCATCATTCCGCCGTGCGTGATCACCGCCGCTTTACGCCCGTGGCGGGTGAATGCGTCGGCCAGAGCTGCAATGTCTGCTTCTGACACCCCACACTGCTGGCTGTACTGCGTTAGCGACAGTTTTTCTGCGGACTCACGCAGACACTGGAAGCTGCTTTTTACCGTTACTGTCTGCCCGTCGGCCAGCGTCACTTCACGGGTAACAAACAGCTGAGCGCGCGGGCAACTGCTGGCGGCGACAATCTCACCGGCCTCGTTGACGACCACCGGCTCCTGGGCTGCATTTGCACTCAGATGGGCGAGGGTCAGGTGCTGTCCGGCAAGCGTTGGAATTTCATCGGTAATCACCAGATGCGTAGCGTTAGTCCAGCTTTTTACTCCAGCCAGCTGCATGGCCTGCACGCCGGGAATGGCGAGATAATCAGCGTTATAGCGTTGTTTATCAATAATCCAGCTTATCATCCCCATAGCCAGCGCAGAGTCGCTTCCTGGTCGTACGGGCTGCCAGTGACCGCGATCGTCAGCCAGCACCGTGGTTAATGGCAGGGCTGGCGCCACCACAACATAGCGGAAGCCGTCACGTAAACGGGCGCTGGCCAGCTGGCGGGCCTGGCGCTTAAACGGGTTGCCGGATTGCGCCGGAGAGGTGCCCATAAACAGTGCGAATTCGACGTTATCCCAGTCGGGTTTTACGTGGGTATTTTTATCCAGATCGCCCATTAACGCACCTGAACCGGCCCGATAGGCCAGACCGCAGTAAGCGCCATGAGCGCCGAAGTTTTTACTGCCGAAACTGTTCAGTGCGAAGCGACGTAAAAAGGTATCACGCCCTTCATCGCTGGTATTGGTGACCAGCAGTTGATTGGATTTTGGGCCAAAGCCGGGATGTTTCGCATCAAGCGGTGTAGTGGGATCGTGGATGGCTCTCAGACCATCAACGTGGCCTTCACCAAACAAATCGCCACCTTCCACCACCTCTTTGATCAGCTGTTCGAAGCTGATGCGCTGCCATTTTCCTTCACCGCGTTTACCGACGCGCTTCATAGGCTCCAGAATACGTAGCGGGCTGTACAGACCTTCGAGTAAGGTTGCACCACGGGCGCAGGCGGTAGAACGTGCGTCAAGACCTGACTCCCCGGTCAACTGTTCCATTGCCGTGGCAAAGGGGACAGAGGCGTCTATATGGTGCTCGTGCGACAACGGATGATAAGGGTTGCCCGCAATGCGCAGCACTTTGCCTTGCTCAGTGTCAACGCGAACCCGTACACCACACTGCGTCCAGCAACCAAAGCACTGCGTCATCGAGATCACCTGCTGCGGGTTTTGCTGCCAGTGAGGCCGGGCGTTGGCTTCGGGGATGAGCGCGTTGGCAAAAATGCGGTCACGGGTAATTTTGCCCGAGGTTCCGTCCAACAAACCGTCTATCGCGCGCTTTGCCACATCCCGATAACTCAGGCCAAAAGTCACCATGCCACCTACGGCAAGGCCCACTTTAAGCCACTGACGACGGGTTAAATTAGCCATGTTGCATTCTCCTTGCGATCGCGTTCAGGGCTTCACGAACAATAATAATCAGTGCTATCCACAGGCCGAAGGTACCCACAATAGCCAGCCAGCCATCGGTGCCGCCGGGCAGGGTATAGGGATTAAACTGCGCGTTAAATTTCGGTACGGTCTGCACCTGGATGAGTAACGTCCAGCGCATTAGCCAGCACAGCGCCATAGCGCTAAAAGCGAGTAATATGCGCAGCGGTAGCGATAAGGGGTAACGTACAACCAACCCGCAAAGAGCAAGCGAAACAAGCCATAGCGCAACCCAACCGATAGCGTAGTGTTGTGCTGAAGAGGCAACATCCAGCCACTGACGGATAGCCGAACCGGAAAGCGTATTTCCACTCGCCCAGATCGCCACCACGATAGCCAGCGCGATCAACGTGACCATTTGCCCCCACGCTAGCTTACGCGGTAGTGCGTCCTTGCTATTTGTCGTGGCAATAAGCAGGGCAAGAAATGTTTGCAGCGCGCTGAGGAACATCGCAACCGGAAAGGCGTAACTGAACCAAATGGGACGCGCCTGTACCACCGACACTTCACGGCCGGTGTAAACCAGCAATCCGATGGCGGACAGCGCGCTACCAAGTGCTAACCATTTTGTGACGCTGTAACTTTTTAGCGTTAGCCGTTTCACATGCTGCGCCAGAAACCACAGACCTAAAAAACCGGTAAACAGCGGTAAAAACAGCGCGCCCCACGGCATCCAGGACCATGGCGTCGGATACGCATAGAAATGCCAGACGCGGGCGGTTTGGTGTAGATCAGCGGTCAGCGCCAGTGGCGCGGTAATCGCGCAGGTCAGGGCAATCAACAGCGTCAGATTCTCCAGGTCTGCCGTTTCTTTTTTGCGCCAGTGAAGAACGCAGGCGAATAGCGCGGCGCAGGCGGCAATGCCGATGAAAAAGAAGTATTGTACGGCCCAGGGTAACCAGCTTACGTCCTGGGGATGGGCCAGAACCTCGTCGATAATCAGTGAATGGTTCATTTAAACCTCCTGCCAGAGAGCGGGTTGAGCTCGTCCCATCAATGGGGTGACAAACGCCTCATCCAGTCCCAGATAGAACACGTGAGGAGACGTACCGCTTTCCGGCTTCAGAACTTTGATGGCGTCATGGTGTTCATGCAGCATTTGTGAAATGCGGCTGTGCGGATCTTTAATATCGCCAATGATGCGCGCGCCGCCGACACAGGATTCCACACAGGCCGGGAGCAGCCCCGCTTCTAGGCGGTGAACGCAAAAGGTACATTTATCGGCGGTTTGCGTTTCATGGTTGATGAATCGCGCATCATAAGGGCAGGCCTGCACGCAATAGGCGCAGCCCACGCAGCGTGTGTTGTCGACCACCACAATGCCGTCTTCGCGTTGGAAAGTGGCTTGTACCGGGCAAACGGGCACGCAAGGGGGATTATCACAATGGTTGCACAGTCGCGGCAGCAGGACGTTGGTAACGCTTTGCTGGCCTTCAATCTGTACTTGATACTGGTTGACGAGGGTACGAAATTCGCCCTGTGGCGTCTGGTTTTCAATGGCGCAACTGACGGTACAGGCCTGGCAGCCGATACAGCGTCGCAGGTCAACCAGCATGGCGTAGCGATGCTGTTGTGAGCCTTCGTGGCGTTCAGGCGAAAAGGGAAATTGCGCCTGAGCCAGCGGAACCAGTGATGCGCCAGCGGTCAGGACGCCCAGTTGCTGGAGAAACTGCCGTTTACTGCTGTCCATATTTTCTCCCGTCACGATGCAACAACGAAACATTGGTCACGCCGTTGATTTGCGTGTGATGAATAAAGAATCTCAATGATTTACAGTGTAAAAATCGTGACGGGGTATACTCTATTGTGGTTAACCACATACCCGGCTTGTTGTTGATCTAAAACAACATAATTGACAGGGATAATTGAGTGGGACGCAACGTAGTAAGATGTCTGACGGTGCTGGCGTCGCTGTGGATGCTAAGCGGCGCGGTCAGGGCGCAGACATGGAACATTGGCGTTTTGGCGATGCGCGGGGAGGTTTCTACACGTAATCACTGGCAGCCGCTGGAAACCTTGTTGAATCAGCAAATCCCCGGTGAGCAGTTTCATATTCAACCGCTGGACCTGCGGCAGATGCAGGAGGCGGTGAATCGTGGAACGGTACACTTTGTGGTCACCAATCCGGCGCAGTTTGTCCAGCTTAACAGCCGCTCGGCGCTACGCTGGCTGGCGTCGTTACGCTCCACCCGTGGTGGGAAAGCCACCAGTAACGTGATTGGCAGCGCCATTCTCGTCAGGCGCGACAGTGGGTTAACCTCCGCACACGATCTGATCGGCAAAACGGTTGGCGCCATTGATGCTCAGGCGTTTGGCGGCTATTTGCTGGGATATAAAGCGCTCAGTGATGCCGGTCTGCGCCCTGAACGTGATTTACGTCTGACGTTTACCGGATTTCCTGCCGATGCCTTACTCTATTTATTACGTGAAAAAGCCGTGCAGGCGGTGATCGTGCCGGTGTGCCTGCTGGAAAAAATGGATGAAGAAGGCCTCATCCGTAAAACCGATTTTATGACCGTGTTGAATCATCCGACTTCAATTCCCTGTTTAACCAGTACGCCGCTCTATCCGGACTGGTCATTTGCCGCACTACCTGCAGTGAGTGACGAGTTGGCCGATCGCGTGACGCGGGTACTGTTCAATGCACCGCAAAACGCGGCGTTTCGCTGGGGCGCGCCCGCCTCGACCCGTGAAGTAGAAGCGTTGTTGCGCGACGTCCGCCAGCATCCGCAGCAGCGTCAGCTGTGGCTGGATGTCAAAAGCTGGTTTATTCAACACCGACTGGCGATGGGGGGCGTGGTCATCGTATTGCTGTTGCTTACGCTCAATTACATCTGGGTGATGCTGTTGGTTCGCCGACGTGGCAGGCAGCTGGAGCGGAACAACGTGTTGTTGCACAAACAGGAACAGGCGCTGGAGACTGCCCGCCAAATGAGCGTGCTGGGGGAGATGACCTCCGGTTTTGCCCATGAGCTCAATCAGCCGTTGTCGGCTATCCGCCATTATGCCCAAGGCTGTCTGATTCGCCTGCGTGGTCAGGATGAGCAGCATCCGTTGTTGCCCGCGCTTGAGCACATAGACGCCCAGGCACAACGAGGAGCCGATACGCTGCGCAATCTCCGGCAGTGGGTCAGCCAGGCACAAGGCAATCCGGTACTCACCGATGGCTGGCAAGCCATCAACGTTCACGATGCTATCCATCACGTCTGGCAATTACTGCGCATGCCCCAGCAATTCCCGGCGGTAACGCTGCACACGCAGGTTAGCAAGGCGTTAACGTTGATGCTGCCAAGCGTTCTTCTTGAGCAGGTGCTGGCTAATCTGGTACTCAATGCCGCCCAGGCAGGCGCTACGACAGTATGGTTTAGCGCCCTGCACAAGGATGGTGGCGTGCGTATTCAGGTGCAGGATAATGCCGGAGGCATTGACGAGGCTCAGTTGTATCAGGCGTTTCAGCCGTTTATGACCACCCGCAAAGAAGGTATGGGACTAGGACTGGCCATTTGTCAGCGACTGGTACGCTACGCAAACGGAGATATTGAGATCAAAAATCAGCAGGCCCCGGACGGCAAAGCGGGGGCGAGAGTGACATTGTATTTTAAGCCAAATCAGGAAGGAGGCCGTAGTGGCGATAATTCATCTGCTGGATGACGACATTGCTGTTACCCAGGCCTGTGCGTTTTTATTGGAAAGTCTGGGATATGAAGTGTCTTGCTGGGAGCAAGGCGAGAAATTCCTCGCCGAGGCAAATTTGCACCAGGTGGGCGTACTACTGCTGGATATGCGTATGCCGGTACTGGATGGGCACGCAGTGCATGAAATCATGCGTCAGAAAGCAAGTACGCTGGCGGTGGTCTTTCTCACCGGGCACGGCGACGTGCCGATGGCGGTTGAGCAAATGAAACGTGGCGCGGTCGATTTTTTGCAAAAACCCGTGTCAGCCGTGCCGCTTCAGGCAGCATTAGAACATGCCTTGCAGGTCTCGGCAGCGGCGTTCTCGCGACAAGAGATCATCTCATGCTACCAACAACTTACGCCAAAAGAACGGGAACTGGCGCATCTGGTAGCAAAAGGGTTAATGAATCGGGAAATTGCTGATGCCATGAATATTGCCGTGCGTACGGTTGAAGTGCACCGGGCGCGGGTGATGGAAAAAATGCAGGCAGGAAGTCTTGCTGAGCTCGTTAATCGACTTCAGAGAATTCAGTAGAATGATGACATTTATTTGATTTTCATTGAATTTTGTCTAAATCCTCAGAGTGATATATGCTGTTGGTTTGAGTTAATGACGAGCGGGCAAAAATGGGAAATCAGACGAAAGACGACGAGTTGTACCGTGAAATGTGCAGAGTAGTCGGTAAAGTAGTGCTGGAAATGCGCGATCTGGGACAAGAACCTAAGCATATCGTCATTGCGGGAGTACTGAGAACCACCCTTGCTAACCAGCGCGTGAAGCGCAGTGAGTTAGAAAAACAGGCTATTGAGACCGTAATTAAAGCATTGGCCGGTTAATTCATAAAAAGAGGACCGCAGAAATTTTTTGCCGTCCTCTTATTCTCGATACGTTAATCTATCAATCTATATAATTTATCTCCGTTAATAATTGGTTGTAGAGAACTATAAATCGATATGTATTTATTTATATATCGGTGGCCGTGCAATATTATATTTGGGAGAGGGTTCACAAATATTTGTAATTTAAATGGGCTGCTATTTCACTCCATTTCTTAATGATAATAAATCTCACTCCGCATTAATTATATCCCTTCCGTTTTTTAATTGATGACGATCAAGACTATGCATGCTGAATAACCACATTATTTCTGCGCCTAACCCTAAAGGATTGGATTCATTCAGTTTAACCACCGTCATTTACGCGATCAGGTTAGGGCAAAAATTTACGTGTTGTTGGCAACATTAACCGCCCGATATGGCTTGAGCTGCGCTGGTTTAAATTAGCCTGGAGGTGTTGCTACCACAGCATTTGCGAAGAGGATGCGAAATAAATGAACCAGGTTGATCGTCCATTTTTAGATTGTGGTTTAACGCGACTAGAATTCCTGCGGATATCAGGGAAAGGACTGGCGGGATTAACGATTGCCCCCGCGCTGTTATCCCTATTTGGTTGTAAGCAGGAAGATATCGATAGTGGGACCGTGGGGCTTATCAATACGCCGAAAGGGGTTCTGGTGACCCAGCGAGCGCGCTGTACGGGCTGTCACCGCTGTGAAATATCCTGTACCAATTATAACGATGGTGCCGTAGGGACCTTCTTTTCCCGGATAAAAATCCATCGCAATTTCTTCTTTGGCGATGATGGCGTCGGGTCCGGTGGTGGGCTGTATGGCGATTTAAACTATACCGCTGATACCTGCCGTCAATGCAAAGATCCGCAGTGCATGAAGGTCTGCCCAATTGGTGCAATTACCTGGAAACAGGAAGACGGTTGTATTGCGGTGGACCACAAACGCTGTATTGGCTGTAGCGCGTGTACCACAGCCTGCCCGTGGATGATGGCGACCGTAAATACCGAAACGAAAAAGTCCTCAAAATGTGTGTTATGCGGGGAATGCGCCAATGCTTGTCCGACTGGAGCATTAAAAATTATCGAGTGGAAAGATATTACTGTTTGATAGATAACAGGCATACCTGATTCGCGCCATTAATTGCCAAAAATACTGCAGTTTTGGATAAAAAAGCTGCCTGAAGAATGGCGGGTATATCTATTAAACCTTCTTGCAAAGGAAAACATGATGGCTAATGGTTGGACAGGTAATATTTTACGGGTCAATCTCACCACGGGTAATATCACCCTTGAAGATTCCAGTAAATTTAAAAAATTTGTCGGTGGGATGGGCTTTGGTTATAAAATTATGTACGACGAAGTCCCGCCAGGCACCATGCCTTTTGATGAAGGGAATAAGCTAGTTTTTGCCACCGGACCATTAACGGGGTCTGGCGCTCCCTGTAGCTCCCGCGTCAATATCACCTCCTTATCGACGTTTACCAAAGGTAACTTAGTCGTAGATGCCCATATGGGCGGTTTCTTTGCTGCACAAATGAAATTCGCCGGTTACGACGCCATTATTATTGAAGGCAAGTCCGCATCACCGGTCTGGATCAACATCAAAGACGATAAAGTCAGCATCGAAAAAGCCGATTTCTTGTGGGGCAAGGGGACTCGCGCCACAACCGAAGAGATTTGTCGGATTACCAGCCCGGAAACCTGCGTTGCCGCTATTGGGCAGGCGGGTGAGAATCTGGTGCCACTGTCCTGCATGATCAACAGCCGCAACCACAGCGGCGGTGCCGGTACGGGTGCGGTGATGGGTTCGAAAAACCTGAAGGCCATTGCGGTAGAAGGGACTAAAGGCGTCAACATTGCCGATCGTAAAGAGATGAAGCGGCTCAATGACTACATGATGACCGAGCTTATCGGCGCCAACAACAACCACGTTGTGCCAAGCACCCCGCAGGCCTGGGCAGAATACTCTTCGCCAAACTCGCGCTGGACAGCCCGTAAGGGACTTTTCTGGGGCGCGGCAGAAGGGGGGCCAATCGAAACCGGTGAAATCCCGCCGGGCAACCAAAATACGGTGGGTTTCCGTACCTATAAATCGGTGTTCGATCTGGGTCCAGCCGCAGAAAAATACACGGTCAAAATGAGCGGCTGCCATTCATGCCCTATTCGTTGTATGTCGCAGCTCAATGTCCCGCGGGTGAAGGATTTTGGCGTGCCGAGTACCGGCGGCAACACCTGCGTGGCGAACTTTGTTCACACCACCATTTTCCCCAATGGCCCGAAAGATTTTGACGATAAAGACGATGGGCGAGTCGTAGGGAACCTGATCGGACTGAACCTGTTTGACGATTACGGTATCTGGTGTAACTACGGCCAGCTGCACCGTGACTTTACCTACTGTTATTCGAAAGGCGTCTTTAAACGCGTGCTGCCAGCCGAAGAGTACGCGGAGATCCGTTGGGATCAACTGGAGGCGGGCGATCCTAACTTTATCAAAGATTTTTACTATCGACTGGCGCATCGCGTGGGGGAACTCAGTCATCTTGCGGACGGTTCGTATGCCATTGCTGAACGCTGGGATTTGGGCGAAGAGTACTGGGGTTATGCCAAAAATAAACTGTGGTCGCCGTTTGGTTTTCCGGTCCACCATGCAAACGAAGCCTCGGCGCAGGTGGGGGCGATCACCAACTGTATGTTTAACCGTGACTGTATGGCGCACACCCATATCAATTTCATCGGTTCCGGTTTGCCGCTGAAATTACAGCGCGAAGTGGCGGGTGAGTTATTTGGGTCGCAGGACGCCTACGACGAAACCAAAAACTATACCCCAATCAATGCCGCCAAGATCAAATATGCCAAATGGACGCTGCTGAAAGTCTGCCTGCATAACGCGGTTACGCTGTGTAACTGGGTTTGGCCGATGACGGTTTCACCACTCAAGAGCCGCAACTATCGCGGAGATTTGGATCTGGAAGCGAAATTCTTCCAGGCAGTCACCGGTGATGAAACCACGCAGGCGAGTCTGGACCTGGCCGCTGAACGCATCTTTACCCTGCATCGTGCCTATACGGTCAAACTGATGCAAACCAAAGATATGCGTAATGAACACGATCTCATCTGCTCCTGGGTGTTTGATAAAGATCCGAAAATTCCGGTCTTCACCGAAGGCACCGACAAGATGGACAGGGAGGATATGCGCCAGTCACTGACGATGTTCTATCAGGAAATGGGCTGGGATCCCGAGTTGGGTTGCCCAACGCGTGAAACTCTGAATCGACTCGGACTTGAAGACGTGGCAGCCGATTTGGCTGCGCAGGATCTGTTGCCAGCGTAAGGAACGCGAGATGACTAACGTGAGCAGCGTTCAGGCACCCGTTGAGGCGCTTCCTGACGAGGTTGATAGCCAAAAGAGACACTGGCTACAGGCGTTTCACCCGCCGGTCGAGCGGGTGACTGCGCCGCAGGTTCAGGAAGCCGCCAGCCCGGAGTCGATTGTGGCAGATTTTATCCGCCAGCATTCGGCATCGGGGCACCTGGTAGCGCGCAGCGTGTTTCTGCAGCCACCTTATTCGGTCCCTGAAGCCGATCTCTCCGCGCTGCTGGATGTGCTGTGCCAGGACGCGAATAACGCGGATATCACCCGTGTGCAGGGTGCGGAAGATGTCTATTTCTACTCAACGCAAACCATGACGGCAAACTACGCCGACATGTGCGTGCAGGTGGTGGAAAACGACATCTGCCGTGCGATTGCCGAGGCGGTACGCTTCGACTGTCAAACGTATCCTCGCCCCTATAAGGTCGCCATGTTGACGCAACCGCCGTACAGCTTTGAGTCTCAGCAGATTTCAGCGGCGCTAACGGCCATGGAAACGCACCCTGATTACGCAGATATACGTACTGTGGAATCGTCAAATGCGGAGCCTTATTTGTTCAGCGAACGTTTTATGAGTTATGGCAAAGCGTACGGCCTGTGTGAATGGCTTGAGGTTGAGCAGTATCAGAACCCCTGAATTCTTCAGGTTGATGTCATGGAATGTGTGGACGACCACTGTCACAGCATTAGAGGATAACCCGATGTCCTTCACCCGACGAAAATTTGTCATTGGCATGGGGACGGTGATTTTTTTTACCGGCCCAGGTCAAAATCTGTTAGCGAGTACCAGGAGCCCTAAAGCCGTTCGTTACGTCATGATTCACGACGAATCACTGTGTAACGGATGCAATATTTGCGCTCGTGCATGCCGGAAAACCAACCATGTACCTGACCAGGGCAGCCGTTTGTCGATCGCTCATATTCCTGTAACCGATAACGACAACGAAACGCTGTATCACTACTTCCGTCAGTCCTGCCAGCATTGTGATGATGCACCTTGTATTGAGGTGTGTCCGACCGGTGCCTCCTGGCGAGATGAGAACGGTATTGTGCGAGTAGATACGTCTTGCTGTATTGGTTGCAGTTACTGTATTGGCGCGTGTCCTTATCAGGTGCGCTATCTCAACCCGCAAACCAAAGTGGCGGATAAATGCGACTTCTGCGCTGAATCTCGGCTGGCGAAAGGTTTCCCTCCGATCTGTGTTAACGCTTGCCCGGAACATGCGCTGATTTTCGGTCGTGAAGATAGCCCGGAAATTCAGACCTGGTTGCGAGAAAACAAGTATTACGAATATCAACTTGCAGGCGCCGGGAAGCCCCATCTGTATCGTCGGTTCGGTCAACATTTGATTAAAAAGGAAAATGTATGAACGCGTCGCAGAATGCCGAACAGTTTCACGCCCAGCTTGCACAGTATGTTCCACTGTTTTCACCGGACTACTGGCCTGTGTGGTTAGTCGTTGCCGGGTTAATGCTGGTGGGAATGTGGCTGGTGCTGGCGCTTCACGCCATGCTGCGCTTTCGGGCGGCGCATAAAGCGTCGGCAGGGCATGGTGAGAAGGTCTATTTATATTCGAAGGCTGTCCGCCTGTGGCACTGGTCGAATGCGCTGTTATTTCTGTTGCTTCTGGTTAGTGGCCTGGTCAATCACTTCTCTGCCGTTAGCGCACCGGTAATGAAAAGCCTGCTCACCGTTCATGAGGTCTGCGGCTTTTTGCTACTTGCCTGTTGGATTGGTTTTGTGCTGATCAACCTGATTGGCGGCAACGGACATCACTATATTATTCAACGTCAGGGCTGGATCGCTCGTGCGCAAAGACAAACTCGTTTTTACCTGTTTGGCATTATGCAGGGCGAGTCACACCCATTTCCGGCCTCACCTCGCTCTAAATTTAATCCGTTACAGCAGGCGGCCTATGTTGGCGTGATGTATGGTTTGTTGCCACTGCTACTGATCACTGGATTGTTATCGCTTTACCCGGTAGCTGTCGGCGATCTGTTCCCCGGAGTGCGTTACTGGCTGCTTCAGGCGCACTTTGCGCTGGCAATAGTCAGTCTGTTTTTCATTTTTGGGCATCTTTATCTCTGCACTACGGGGCGCACGCCGGGCGAAACCTTTAAGTGTATGGTGGATGGCTACCACCGGCATTAAGCGATGATGATTACGCGAAGTGACTTACGGGCCTGGCGTGTTGGGCCCGTCATGTATCGCTGGTTTCTACGCGCGTTTCCCGCAGGAGGAAGCTATGCCGATGTTCATCGCGCGCTCCAGCGGGAAGGGTATACCGATTGGGCAAATAGCCTGGTGGAATACGGCTGGTCAAAATGGCGGGAAGAGGCGAGTTTTGCTCAGCAGGATATTGACGCGATGGGGAATATTTCCCATGAGCAAGTCGCGGGGGAAACCAGTCGTCCGTTGGCGAGTGCGGAAGATTATGCCCGATTTAGCAGTGCGGGTGATAACGTAAAAATTGCCAGCGCCGGGTATGCTGCGCAGATCGCCTGTGCCGGTTACAGCGCACGGATTGGCAGTGTAGGCTATAACACGCATATCGGCAGTTCAGGCGATCGCGGGCGAATAGCGATTGCGGGAAACTCGGCGCGTATCAGCAGTGTGGGCGATGGAACACGTATTGCCAGTACCGGCATGCGCGTACGTATCAGTTCGCTCGGCGACCGAAATCGGATTGCCAGTAGCGGTGATTTAACCCAACTGGCCTGTTTTGGCGCAGAGGCGAAAATCGCTAACTGCGCGGACAATATCCACATTATTGCCAGCGGAGAGAACGCCGTTGTTGCCAGTACCGGTGCTGTCGACTCGATAATTCTTGGTCCCGGCGGATGTGCGGCGCTGGCTTATCACGATGGCGAAAGAATGCGTTTTGCGCTTGCCGTTGAAGGGGAAAATAACGTTCGGGCGGGCGTGAAATATCGGCTCAACGAAGACCATCAGTTCGTGGAATGTTGAGCCGAGAGGTCATTTTAGTGCGAATCGGCGCTGGGTGATTTTTTCAAGGCTAAAGCACAGCAGGTAATAAACCAGCCCGGTAAAGATAAAAATGGCTGCGGGGTAAATTTGCACCCGGCTGTTAACCTGACCGGCAACCGTCGTGAGTTCCGGCACGTTAACGATAAACGCCAGTGACGTGTCCTTCAGTAGCCCAATAAAAATCCCTGTCAGCGACGGCAGTACGTTACGCAGCACCTGCGGCAGCAAGATAAGCCACAGGGCCTGATCCGGGCGAAAACCCTGAACAACTGCCGCTTCATACTGCCCGCCAGGCAGTGCGCTAATTCCAGCATACACCGAGTGCATCACCGAGGCGGCGGTGAACCATGCCAGCGCCAGCGTCACGGTAACGGCACCGGGCAGATCGCTTCCGGTCAGCATGGGTAGCAAATACCACATCCAGAAAATCACAAAGATGAGCGGAATGCCGCGAATAAATTCCGCCCAGAAAAACAATCCGTTGCGAACCGCGCCCGGAAATCGCCAGGCGCAACAGGCAAGAACGATCCCGCCAGGCAGCGCCAGCAATGCCGCACCGATAGCCATCAGCAAAGTGAGCAGGACGCCACCGGGTTGCCCCTCAGCTACACGTCCCCACAGGAGATAGTCAAGATTGTCGGTAATGACCGAAACATTAGCGATCATGCAGTATGCTCCTGACGCTGAAGATGCGCATTCTTATCTTTGACGATTTACCCGACGCAGACTGCGGGCCAAGACGCGTAAGCAGCATACCCAGAACGATGCCGGTAAACAGATAGAGTGCGGTGCCAACGGCAAAGGCTTCCAGCGCGTGCGCGTTGTAGCTCTCAATTTGCCGTACCTGGTAGGTGAGCTCAGCAAATCCAATACCGCTGGCAAGCGAGGAAAGCTTCATCAGGTTGAGATATTGCCCAACAATCGGTTGCCAGGCGTTTGCCAGCCCCTGAGGCAGCAGAATGTAACGAAATATCGCCCAGGATGAAAACCCCTGCGCCACGGCAGCCTCGCGTTGTCCGGCAGAAACAGCCTGTAAACCCGAAGCGATCTCTTCAACCAAAAATGCCGAGGTAAATACCCCAAGCCCCCATGCTGAACAGATAAACTCCGGTGTTAACCACCAGACATCACCCGGCAAAATTGACCATGGATGATCGGCATTGATAAAGCTAATGACGTTACGGGGTAGCCAGTTCCAGGCGGCAAAATACCAGAACATCAGTTGCACCAGTAAAGGCGTGTTGCGAAACACCGAGACCCACACCCCGACCATCGCTTTAGCGAGACGATTGCCCGTCAGGCGCAGGCCGAGCAGTGAGATGGCAATGAGCGTGGCGAGCACAATACCTGCCAGCGTCACCCAGAGCGTGGTGAGAAAACCGGAAATTATCCATTGCAGGGGTTGCCCGCTCAGCACCCCCTGCCAGTCCATTGCATGCATTATGACGATGACTCCTGGTGTAACGGGTCGAGCACTTTTTTCAGGAAACGCTGGGTTCTCGGGTGCTGTGGTCGGACGAAAAAATCCTCCGGCGCGGCCACTTCCAGAATATCGCCACCATCGATGAAAACCACCCGATCGGCAATCTCGCGGGCAAAATGCATTTCGTGGGTCACGACGATCATGGTGATACCGCTGTGGGCCAAATTTTTCATTACCTGTAATACCTCGCCGATCATTTCCGGATCCAGCGCAGAAGTGGGCTCATCAAACAGAATAATTTGTGGCGACGAAGCCAGTGCGCGGGCGATGGCCACGCGCTGCTGCTGCCCACCGGACAACTGCGCGGCATAGGCGTTGGCTTTTTCCGCCAGTCCTACCTTTTCCAGTAACTCGAGTGCCCGACGATCCGCTTCCGTCTTGTTCCAGCCGTGAACATATTCCAGCGCCAGTGCGATGTTCTGCAGCGCAGTCAGGTGCGAATAGAGATTGAATTGCTGAAATACGAAACCGATACGGCTACGTAGCTGGCGTAACGCCGCCCCGCGCAACTGGCTAACCGGTTTACCATCAATGAAGATTTCGCCACCGCTGAGCGACTCAAGCTGGTTGATAAGACGAATAAGAGTGGATTTTCCTGAGCCGGAAGGCCCCAGAATGGTCACCACTTCACCGGGTTCAACCGCCAGGCTAACACCGTTAAGGACGGTATGAACGTCATACTGTTTAATCACATGGCGCAGTTCGACGCTCGCCTGGCGCAAATGGGTAAAATCCGCAGCCGAAGCTGCGGATCGATGAAAAAGGGCTGAGAGCATATTACTTGGCTTCTATTTTAAAGGCGCGGGCTTGCGGATTTTTGGTTTCAGGACCAAACCAGACATCATAAATTTTGGCTGCCTGCCCGGTAGATTCCAGCTTCAAAAGTTCATCGTTGACGGCTTTCAACAACGCTGGCTCACCTTTTTTCACCCCCACGCCGATCTCTTCTTTGCTCAGCAGGTCCGGCAGAATTTTGAAATCAGCTTTATCCGGCGCAGCGCCTAATAACCCGGCCAGAATCGTACTGTCCTGGGTAATGGCCTGAACATTGCCGTTGCGTAGCGCGGTTAACGCCAGCGGGATATCGTCGTAGGCCAACACGCGCGACTGCGGGAAGCGCTGATGCAGTGCCTGTTCACCAGTAGTGCCTTTTACCGCGCCGATTCGCGCTTTGCCGTATTCATCGAGCTTATCCGGAGATTTTGCTGGCACAAGGAACTGCTGGCCGGTAACAAAATAAGGGACGGAGAAATCTATTACCTGCGCCCGTTCAGGTGTAATCGTGATATCCGCGACGATTAAATCAGCTTTACCAGATTGTAATAACGGAATGCGGTTTGCCGGATTGGTCGCTACCAGTTCCAGTTTTACACCAAGGGATTTGGCCAGCGCTTCGGCAAAATCAACGTCGTAGCCGACAATCTTATGGGTTTTGGCATCGACGGAGCCAAACGGAGGATTCGCGTCAAATGTCGCGACTTTTACGACGCCTGCGGCTTTGATATCGGCCAGTTGGTCAGCCTGAACCTGCGAGACGGTAAGTCCTGAGGCCAGCAGCACGCCCAATGCCAGCAGTGTTTTTTTAGCGCGGTAAGTTTTCGTTGCCATCATTGTATGAAATCCCTGTAGTTTTTTGGTTTGTGCTTTTTACGCTCCCATAACTTACGGTTGGGACAAAATAAGAAAAAATTCTTATCTATATACAAAATGTTATTAGTGAAGGATGTGTTAATAGCGGGTGAAAATAATGCATGAGTGAAAGGTAAAATCGTGCATAAGCCTGGTAATAATTCGCATTTTGTTTTTGTGTGAGAGCACGCTTGAATAAGATTGAGCTGTGCTAATGTCCAGAAATGCTACTGGAATACCCTCCGGACCTGTACCATATGTCACAACAGGTCTGGAGTGGGGATAAGCATGCTGCGTGATAATTTTAACGATCTCTATTATCTCATTATCGTTGCCCGCGAGCGGAGTTTTACGCGGGCAGCGGCAAAACTTGGGGTTTCGCAATCCGCGCTAAGCCATGCGATTCGTGGGCTTGAAGAGCGGCTGGATGTACGGCTTCTGACCCGCACCACGCGCAGCGTTGCGCCGACCGAAGCCGGAGAACGGCTTATCAACAGTATCAGCCCGCGTTTTGATGACATTGAAACAGAGCTGCTGGCATTAACCGATGTCCGTCAGCGCGTGGCCGGTAACATCCGCCTGACGCTGGGCGAACATGCATTGCAATCTACCGTCTGGCCCGCGCTGGAGCCGTTTTTGCAGGCTTACCCTGATGTTAATGTGGAAATGACCATCGACAATAGTCTGACGGATATTGTGACTGGCCGCTATGACGCGGGTATTCGGCTCGGTGAGCAGGTGGCAAAAGACATGGTCGCCGTCAGAATTGGCCCGGACTGGCGTATGGTAGTGGTGGGGTCACCGGCGTATTTTGCTCGTCATGGTAAACCACTCACCCCACACGATCTGCAAAACCATAACTGCATCAACATGCGCATGCCGACGTTGGGCGGGCTATATGCCTGGGAATTTAGCAAAGGCGGACAAGATTTGCGCGTGCGGGTTGAAGGGCAGCTTATTTTTAACAATCTCCCCCCACGGATTAGCGCAGCGATGGCGGGAATGGGGCTGGCTTTTGTGCCGGAAGACACCGTCGAGCAAGCTGTTGCAGAGGGGGCATTGGAAAAAGTGTTGGAGGACTGGTGCGAACCTTTTCCTGGCTATTATTTGTACTATCCCAGCCGAAAACAACATACCGCCGCCTTTGCGCAACTGATTGAGGCCTTACGGTATACGGGCTGAAGTGGGTGGGGTTAACAGGCGATAAAAAACCGGCATTGCGCCGGTTTGGAAATCAGATTTTGCAGGCGTCGCCGCAGTCATTATCAGCAATAATTTCCTGCGCTTTCTTGTCTGCATCTTCCAGACGTTCAGCGTTACGCTCTTGCGCTTCTTCCAGTCCATCAAAGACCAGATTATCGAGATCAATTTCCATCATTCACCTGCTCAGGTTCAGCGTTTAACATCACGTTATTATATTGCAAAAATGTTGCTTAACAGCAGCGATTCTTGCTACTTAGCATCGAACGCAATCCGCTGTGCGTATTTATCCGCCAAAATAGCCTATGGTTCGCAATTGCTAAAGAATCGTTGGTTGTAAATACCGCAAAATCCTCGCTCTCTCTACCGTTTTATCTCCACTTTTTCATTAACGTGATGCGCGATCATTTTTAACAAATCTGCGACAAAATCACTATACATATAACTTAATATCTTTTATACATTAATTGTTCAACCCTGTGACTATTCCACAAAAGAGAAAGCAATATGGAACAGACACCTGATAAGAAAAATGATAATTTTCAAAAAGATGGCAAAGAACAGTTCAATCGCTCGATCGGTCTTATTTCAAACTTTGCGTTGGGTTTTACCTACCTGTCGCCGCTTACTGCCGTCTATTCGCTGTTTGCACTGGCCGTAACGCTGGCGGGGCCGCCCGCAGTATGGTGGATTTTAATCGTCGCATGTGGGCAACTTTTGGTGGCATTGGTGTTTGGTGAGGTCGCTTCCCAGTATCCGATAACCGGCGGGCTTTACCCCTGGGCCAGAAGGTTGTGGGGCAAGAAGTATGCGTGGATCGCCGCCTGGATCTATCTGTGGGCGCTGGTGGTCACCATTACGTCGATCGCGGAATATACATCAACGTTTGTTGAATCACTCTTCCACTATGGCCAGACGCCGGCCACGATGTTGGTGACTTCTGTCCTGCTGCTGCTGTTGATGATGGCCGTTAATATGTCCGGGACTAAAAATCTGGCCCGGGTGGCGAAAATTGGTTTCTGGTGTGAAATTGTCAGCGTGATCGCGCTGGGGATTTATCTGCTGATTTTCCACCGTTCGCAGCCGTTCTCTGTGATTTTTGACTCGATGGGCGTGCTGGCTCATGACGGCAGCTACTCCACCGCATTTATGTCTGCTGCGCTGATGGGGCTGTTTATGTTCTTTGGCTTTGAGGCCTGCGGTAACGTTGCGGAAGAGGTGCAGAATCCGAGTAAAAAGATCCCGGTGGCGATGATTTTAAGCATCGTATTCGGCGCGATTTCCGCCATTATTTCTGTTATGGGTTATTTGCTGGCTTCACCGAATCTGGTCAGCATCGTGAATGGCAAAACGTCCGATCCGATCCCGGCAATCCTTAATGAAGCTCTGGGCGAAACTGGCGCGACTGTCTTTATCGTCGTCGCAATTATCGCTATGTTGTCGTGCATTTTGTCTCTGCAGGCTGCGTTAAGTCGTCTTATCTTTTCTTTCTCCCGCGACAGAATGCTGCCGGGAAGTGAATGGATGGCCAAAATCTCTAAAAATGGTGTTCCGGATAATGCCATGGTCGTCAGTTGCCTGCTGCCAGTGATCATCTGCGTTTGGGTTTATTTCCAGCCAGATAACCTGTCGCGTATCACCGCATTTGCTGTTATCGGGATTTACATCTCGTTCCAGATGGTTGTGCTGGCCGCGCTGCGTCAGCGTCTGAAAGGCTGGAAACCGGCGGGGGAGTGGACCATTGGCGGTTGGGGCGTAATCGTGAATGTGCTGGCGTTAGCTTACGGATTGTGCGGGATCTGGTTACTGGCGCAACCGGCAGACAGCAGCGACTTCATCGACCGTTGGACGGTCCTGTTCGGCCTGGCGATTGTTGTTGGCTCGGGGCTTATTTATATGTTCCTGACCCGTCCGTTTGGTCGTTCAGCGGCGCCGGAAAACGACGCCATTGCCTACGCCAATAAGCTCAATATGGGGCAGGATAACTAAAAACTAAGGGCCTTCGGGCCCTTAGTTTTGATAGTGATAAAGGATAAAGTAGTCGCTCCGATACACCACGGTACTGTTTGCAGGTGACAGCAATTCACCCACGCGAAAACGTGGCCAACTGGAGAAAATGATCCTGTTTTCCAGATTGGTCAGAATCACATAGTCAGGATGGGCACAGGAAAGCAGTTCGGCTTCTATCTGACTGACCAGCAGATCGACCGCGGCAACACCGAGAAACTGGTCGTTGTAGTAGACCGGGACGGCTGACGTTAGGGTATAGGAGATATTGCAAATATAGTCGACGTAGGGACCGTGGATATAGGCTTTGCCAGCCGGAGGAGAATGCTTAAACCACTCAAAGGTTCTGAAGTCCAGTCGTTGTTGCGTGGCCTGATTCAAATCCAGATGCGCCTGGCTTAAACCATTATCTTTCTTATACCACCACTCCAGCAACCAGTACTCTTTTGTGGTTGCGGTACTCTCAATATGGCTGGCGAATCCCGCCCCTGAGCAGTAATGGTTGTTATTGAGCGTGCGCTTGATGTGCTGTTGAACGGTGGATCTGACTGAGGGGTCGAGAACGACCTCGGCTGAGGCCTTTTGTACCCCTGAAATCGCCTCATGGATGCTCCTCGCCAGCGCAACGGTAGAATCTACGGTAGAAACAGTAATGTCATCAATTTTACGAATTAATGCGCTTAGGGATGTCGAAGAGCTCATTGTCTGTCCTGCCTTCACTGATTGTCAGTTCGAGTTATATTTCAGCTTTTTTTCAATAAGGTAGTAGGTAAACGTGTCGATGATCTGCGTGGCAAACTGTACTGACTCTGCCTCGTTGTGAGCAGCCAGCGCATCGGCCAGCGCCGAATAAAGCGCGATAATTTCTGCATGAATACTGTCTGTGCGATAAAGTATCGCCACCAGCGATGCCCATTCAGCCTGAACCTGCAGCTCCTGATTGGCCAGTCGCGCTGAATGCGAACTGGCGGCAATCGCCAGCAGACAACGCATATCGGCCTGGGTCATCAGCTCAGGTGAGTTTGCCTTTCTGAGCACCTCGACAAACTCGCGAAATTTGGCGATATCGGCACCGGTCATCCGTCGGGAAGCCAGCCTCGCGCTATGGCTAATAATGGCGCAATGCATTTCACCCAGATCAGACAGATAATCCGTACTGATCGCCTTGAACGGATGCAGGGCGCTATTTTTGCCATCAATATTTTCGCAAACGAAACTCCCGCCATTACGACCACGAACCGTATGGATAAGATTATTAGCCCGAAGCGTGTTTAGCGCTTCTCTGATAGTGATATGTGAGACACCCATCATCTTTGCCAGATCAGTTTCGTTGGGGAGCTGTTCTTTTGGCTCCAGCAACCCCGTGATAATGGCATTTGAAAGGCGTTGGACTATCTGGTCTGAACGACTGACCTGCCCGATAGGCGCAAATATGACCGCGTGAGTAATCATAATCTTTTCTGTACTCAATTCCCTGAAACAACGACCATTTTTAACACATGCCCGTCGGGCAAGGAAGGTAAGAATGGCCGAGTTATTTTACATGCCTGGGCGCAACGTCACTGCACAAGCGGATGTGTGTCCCGATAACCTTATGATGAGCTGGGCGTAACGCGTCAGCTGGCAATAAAAAGCCTCATCCTGCAAATGTGAACATTAAGTTAAAAATGCGAGGCTTATCATAGTGTCAATGTTGCGCATTTGAAAAAATTTTACAATATATATATTACATAAGATTCTTTATGTATTAATTGGCAGGAGACAAACATGAAAACCCTGAAGCATTTTATTAATGGGCACTATGTAGCAGGCAGTAGCGAAGATAGCTTCGAACTGGTGAGTCCGGTTGACGGTGAAACGTACGCAATATCTCCCAACGCTAACGAGGCGGAGGTAGAGCAGGCTTACTCAGCAGCGGAGGCGGCGTTTAGCATCTGGAGAAAATCGACGCCGGCACAGCGGCAAAAGGCGTTATTGCGGCTGGCCGATGAGATTGAACGCAACGTTGAGCGACTGGTAACCGCGCAGAGTCAGGAAACCGGTCAGCTTCGCCATTTTATTGAGAAAGAGGAGATCGCAGCATCTTGCGATGCCATCCGCTTTTTTGCCGGTGCGGCGCGCTGTCTTGAAGGAAAGGCGGCCGGAGAATATTCCTCAGGATTTACTTCAACCATTCGTCGTGAACCGCTGGGTATTGTTGGGCAAGTGACGCCGTGGAACTACCCGTTCATGATGGCGGTGTGGAAGATTGCACCAGCGCTGGCGGCAGGCAACACGGTGGTGTTAAAACCAAGCGACACCACGCCAGTTAGTACGCTGCTGTTGGCTGAACTGGCCGCACCGTTGTTCCCGAGAGGGGCGTTTAACGTTGTGTTGGGCAAAGCCAGCACTGGTTCGCTGGTGGTTTCAAACCCGAAAGCCTCACTGGTCTCGATTACCGGTTCGGTCCGTGCGGGTTTGCAGGTTGCGGCTTCGGCGGCGGCAAATCTGACCCGAGCACACCTGGAATTGGGCGGGAAAGCGCCCGCAATCGTGTTCGCCGATGCGGATATGGACAAGGCGATTGCGACGATTACCACAGCTGGCTTTTTCAATGCCGGGCAGGATTGCACAGCGGCAACGCGGATCCTGGTAGAGCAATCTATCTACGCTGAGTTTCTGGAAAAACTGATCCAGAAAACAAAAAGTATCAAATATGGGCCGCCAGAAGATCAAAATGCACTGTACGGCGCATTGAATAGCCGGAATCAGCTGGAGCAGGTGAAAGGCTTTATTGAGCGTTTACCGGCACATGCAAAAATTGAAACCGGTGGGCGCGCAGGATCTGGTCCAGGCTTCTATTTTGAGCCGACGATCGTCTCCGGTTTGCATCAAAATGATGAAGCTATTCAGCATGAAGTATTTGGCCCGGTAATGACTATTCAGTCGTTTTCTACTGACGAAGAGGTACTACACAAAGCGAATGATGTGGAGTATGGTCTTGCCGCCAGCGTCTGGACCAGTAACCATGGTCGCGCCCAACGCTTCAGCATTGACCTCGATTTTGGCACGGTGTGGATTAACAATCACATTCCTCTGTGTGCCGAGATGCCGCACGGCGGGTTCAAAAAATCGGGGTACGGCAAAGATCTCTCATCTTATTCACTCGAGGAATACACTCGGGTGAAACATATCATGTGCGACATTTCTGAATAGAGAGGGTTACGATGAAAACATTAAAAATCGCGGTGCTTTCATTAGTGATGTTCTCGGGCTATAACCTGGCAGAAAGTACATCGCTGAATACCGTAAAAGAGTATATGGCGGCGTGGAATGCGCATGATGCTTCGCGAGCCGCTCAATTTCTTGCTGATGATGCGGTCTATTATGATGCCGCCGCAGGAGAACCGATAAACGGCAGGGAAAAAGCAGAAAAAGAGGTTATCGGCGCTTTTATTAAGGCGGTTCCAGATCTTAGCTGGAAAATGGTTGGAAAACCCGTCTACGACGAAGATACCGTGGCCTTTCGTTGGGAATTTTCAGGCAAAAATAGTGGTGAATGGGCAGGGAGTCCGCCGACAAATAATCCGATCAAATTTGAAGGCGTCAGCTATATTCATGTTAAAGCAGGAAAAATCACCTGGCAGGGTGATTATTATGATTCTAAAAAACTGGATGAAGAGTTAAAGCCAGTGAAGTAGTCGGTTGTACCCCTTTATAAATAAGAAGGGGTATCTCTCTTATTTGTGTCGTATTAAAGGCAGTGTGTAGCAATAAGGAAAAAAGTTAATGGCAATTACCAGACGTGATTTTCTCAACGGCGTCGCGGTGACTATTGCGGCGGGACTTACCCCGCTGGAGTGGGTCAGGGCGGCAGGAAAGGGAAACGCATTTATAGATGGAAATTATTATCCTCCTGCGCTGACGGGGCTGCGGGGTAATCATCCTGGATCGTTTGAAATGGCGCATGCGCTAGGTCGCGAGCATAAACATTTTGATTTAAACGCTCTGCCCGTTGAGGAAGAGTACGATCTGGTGATTGTGGGTGGTGGTATTAGCGGGTTAGCTGCCGGTTGTTTTTGGCGTCAAGTTGCCGGGCAAAATAGCCGGATCCTGATCCTCGATAACCATGACGACTTTGGTGGACACGCCAAACGTAATGAATTTACCAGCTCGGGTAAGAAATTACTCGGTTATGGTGGCAGCGAAGCATTCCAGTCACCTGCGCATAATTTCAGCCCTGAAGTACAAAAGTTGATGGAAACCGTGGGTGTCAGCGTCACGCGGTTGAAAGAGAGTTTTGACGTAAACTTCTACCCCGACTGGCAGCTCAGTCGCGGCGTTTTCTTCGATAAGAAGAATTTTGGCGAAACAAAAATCGTCAGCGGCGATCCGGGTCGCGCGGTATCTGATGATATTCCGCCGGACAGGCTCAATGGGCGTAAAATTGAAGACTTTATCAATGATTTTCCGCTAAGTGAGAACGACAGAAAAGCGCTGATCGACCTGCACGTCCGGCCCGGTGATTACCTGCCGGGGATGACGGTCGATGAGAAAATGGAATGGCTGGATACCCACAGCTACAGTGAATTTTTGGCAACAAAAGTTGGTTTGAGCAAAATGGCGCTGCTCTATTTCCAGCAGCGTTCCAACGACTTCTTTGCTATTGGTATTGAAGGTATTTCCTGTAGCGATGCCCGTGCGTGCGCCTTACCCGGCATGGAAGGGATGGGGTTACCGCCGTTGGACGGAGAGTCGCTGGCCGACCTCGAAGAGCCGTATGTTTACCACTTCCCGGACGGTAACGCCGGGTTAGCCCGCCTGTTAGTCAGATATATGCTGCCGGATGCGCTACCGGGCAACACGATGGAAGACTCTGTCCTCGCCAGACTACATTACGAAAAGCTGGATCTGCCGGAAAACACCACGCGCCTTCGCCTGAACAGCACGGTGATTAATGCGGCCAACGTGCAGGATGGCGTGGCGGTGACCTATCTGCGTGACGGTAAAATGCACCGTGTGCGCGGTAAGAACACCATCATGGCAGGCTATAACATGATGATCCCGTATCTGGTGCCTGAGATGCCGGAACAGCAGCAGGCGGATCTTAAACTGAACGTGAAGGCACCGCTGGTGTACACCAACGTGGTGGTCAAAAACTGGCAGGCGTTCAAACAGCTTGGCGTACATGAGTTTTATTCTCCGGCGGCACCTTATAGCAGGGTCAAGCTCGACTACCCGGTCAGTATTGGTGGGTATCAACATCCGGCCTCCCCGGACGATCCGATGGTCATTCATATGGTCTATGTGCCGACCTATCCGGGCAGTAACTTGTCGGCCAGAGAGCAGTTCCGTCTGGGACGAGCCTATTTGCTGGGGACCACTTTTGCCGCGCATGAGGAGATGATTCGCTCCCAGTTGCAGGAAATGTTTGGCTCAACGGGCTTTGATAATCAACGCGATATTTCCGCCATTACGGTTAACCGCTGGGCGCATGGCTATGCGTACTACGCCAACTCGCTGTTCGATGATATGGATAAGATGCCAGAAATTATCGAACGGGCGCGTAAGCCAGTCGGTCGCATTGCCATCGCTAACTCCGATTCTGACTGGAGTGCTTATGCCCACACGGCAATCGATCAGGCATGGCGTGCGGTTAATGAACTCAAGGATATGGGGTGATCTATGCGTAATGTAACCATTCTCGCCGCCTGTTTATTTACCGCTTCGGTTTCCGCTGCTGAATCTAACGGTGAATACATCGCGCGAATTTCAGACTGCGTCGCCTGTCACACAGCAGAAGGTGGTGCGGCGATGGCGGGGGGCAAAAAGTTTCCTACTCCGGTGGGGGATATTTATTCGACCAACATTACCCCGGACAAAACGCAGGGTATTGGAAATTATTCTTACGAGGATTTTGAAAAGGCCGTACGGCAGGGGATCGCCAAAGATGGTCATCCGCTCTATCCGGCTATGCCTTATCCCTCCTATGCGAAACTTTCTGACGAGGATGTTAAGGCGCTGTATAGCTATTTTATGCATGACGTCACGCCGTCAGCACAGCCCAATAAAGAGAATGCCATTCCGTGGCTACTCTCCGCCCGCTGGCCGCTGCATATCTGGAACTGGCTGTTTACCGACGCGCCAGTGACGGTTGTAGAGGGCGCGAAAACGGATGATAATGCTGCCCTGGTAAAACGGGGTGCTTATCTGGTGGAAGGTCCCGGACACTGCGGTTCATGCCATACCCCGAGAGGCATGGCGATGAACGAAAAAGCGTATACTAATGCTGATGCCGAATACCTGAGCGGCGCGATGATTGACGGCTGGTATGCACCGTCGCTGCGCGGCACCGGTATGTCTGAGCAGGAGTTAAAATCGCTGTTGCTGACCGGTAAAAGCAAGCATGCCGCGGTTTCAGGTTCGATGGCTGAAGTCGTCACGCAGAGTACACAGTATCTGACCGACGAAGATGCCACGGCGATCGCCCAATATCTGTTGAGCCTGAAAAGTGCGAAGCCTGAAACGGTACGTGCTGCGGCGACTACAGCATCCTGGTCGAATTCATCTGAGGCGGGCAAAGTGACCTATAACCGCTACTGTTCAACTTGTCACGGTCTGGAAGGGAAAGGTACGGATGATAACGCGCCTTCTTTAGTTAACAATCCACTGGTGATGGTTGATGACCCGACACCGCTGTTCAGAGTGATTGCCCACGGCGCAGAAACACCGACAACGCGTGGCAGCGTCTCCTTTAAGATGCCTGCCTACGGTGGCTTGTTAAGCGACAACGAAATGCGCGACGTGATTAACTACGTGCGTAAAAGTTGGGGTGAAGGGAATAGCGAAGTAAGCCAGGAAGACCTGGCTGGCGTTAAAAAAGCGTCACATTAAATAGTATGCCGGAGAAGGTGCTTGCACCGTCATCCGGCAGTGCTTACACGGTGTTTACCCTGATAATATCCACGAGTCGGGTAAACACCGCCGTCATTTCATGCTCTTCAATACTGGCAAACCCCAGCAGCAGGCCGCTGCGTTTCCCTTCATTTACGTAATAGCGTGACAGCGGGCGCACCAACAACCCTTGCGCATTCGCCTGTTGGGCAATGACCGTGTCATCGCTCCCGGCGGGTAACTGTAAGATCATATGCAGCCCGGCGTTGCTGCTGAAAGAACCAAGAAAATGTTCACCAAGTTGGCGGCTGATAAGCTCTACCAGCATCTGGCGACGACGACTGTATAGCTGACGCATTTTCCGAATGTGTGCCGCGTAATAACCCTCGCGAATAAACTCCGCCAGTGCGGCCTGAATCAACAGATGCCCACCACGATAGAGGTCGTTATGAACCTTTTTCAGCGGAGCGGCTAACGATTTAGGTAGCACGACATACCCGAGTCGTAGTGCGGGATAGAGTGTCTTACTGAATGTCCCGATGTAAATGACCGGTGTCTCTTCTTCCAGCCCCTGCAAAGAGGGAATCGGCTGGCCGGAAAAGCGGAACTCACTGTCGTAATCATCTTCCACTATCCAGCTTCGCGTTTCACGTGCGCGAAAGAGAAGTTGCCGGCGGCGGCTCAGACTCATTACCGAACCGAGTGGGTATTGATGTGACGGTGTCACAAAAATAAGTTTTGGTGGTGTTTCGCCGGCATCCGGCGGGACCATGCCTTGTTCATCAACCGGGATAGCCGAAAAATTAACGGCATTGATGCGAAGAATATTTTTGATTCCCCAGTAGCCCGGTTCCTCAATCCAGGCGTAATCGCCCGGGTTGCATAAAGTCCGGGTCACCAGATCCAGGGCCTGGTGAATACCTTCAGTAATCAGAATTTGCTCCGGTGAGCACCGTACGCCACGAGCGGTGCGCAGATAGTCTGCCAGTGCTTCTTTTAGCTCATTCACGCCGCCTGTGGCATCGTAAGTGAGATACTCCGGGCGCAGTCGTCTTGCCAGCCTGTCCTGAATTTTCTTGAGTACCCGGTGCGGGAAATGCTCTACATCAGGTACGCCTGGAATAAATGCCCCCCACTGGCGGGGACTGGCGCTGGCATTACCTAACAGCTCAAGGCAGCGGGCGGATAAGCGGGTGTGATCTTCCAGAGCGGCAGCAACAGGCTCTTTGTCAGGACGCTGGTCGAGATTGTCCAGCACGCTGTCGGTCACAAATGTGCCGCTGCTGGTGCGCGCGGAAATATACCCTTCAGCTTGCAACTGTTCGTACACCCGCAGGACGGTATTGCGCGATAGTGTCAGCTCTCCTGCCAGGTCACGCGACGGAGGCATTCGGGTAGCCGGTTTCAGGCTACCTTCGAGGATGCAACTACAAATGGCGGCATACAGGCGGCGATGTAGTTTTTCGTCAGTCTGCTGATTAAATGCATGCTTGATCACATCTCCGGCAAGTGAACGCATTTGGATCCTTAAAATAAAACGATTTGGCTCTCGATTAAAGTACCAGACGGCGTCTAAATTTAAAGGGTAATTCAACCGAAATGTATTAATGGACAAGGTGTAGAGAATGAACAATAAAAACCTGCAACAACGTCGTCTGGATGCCACCCCGCGTGGCGTGGGTGTGATGTGTGATTTTTATGCCCAGTCGGCAGAAAACAGCACGATTACCGATATCGAAGGCAATCAGTACATCGATTTTGCCGCCGGGATCGCCGTGCTGAACACCGGACACCGCCATCCTCGCCTGGTGCAGGCAGTCGAAGCGCAACTTCAGGCTTTTACCCATACGGCTTATCAGATTGTCCCGTACGAAAGCTATGTGTCTTTGGCTGAGAAAATCAACGCCGTTGCGCCAATCGACGGCAAGCGTAAAACCACATTCTTCACTACCGGGGCTGAAGCGGTAGAAAACGCGGTGAAAATTGCGCGCGCGCATACCGGCCGTCCTGGCGTTATCGCATTTGGCGGTGGTTTTCATGGGCGTACTTACATGACGATGGCGTTAACCGGCAAGGTGGCACCCTATAAAAAAGGTTTCGGCCCGTTCCCAGGCTCTGTTTACCATGCACCGTATCCTTCTGAATTGCAGGGTATTTCCACGGCGGATTCCCTAAAAGCGATTGAGCGTCTGTTTAAAGCCGATATCGATCCAACCCAGGTTGCGGCGATTATTTTCGAACCCGTCCAGGGCGAAGGGGGCTTCGTGGTGGCACCGCCAGAATTTGTGGCTGCCATCCGCCGTATTTGCGACGAGCATGGCATCGTGATGATCGCTGATGAAGTACAAAGCGGGTTTGCCCGTACGGGTCAGTTGTTTGCGATGGATCATTACGCCGATAAAGCGGACCTGATGACCATGGCGAAAAGCCTTGCGGGCGGCATGCCGTTGTCAGGCGTCGTGGGCAAAGCCGAAATTATGGACGCGCCTGCGCCGGGTGGTCTGGGGGGAACCTACGCCGGAAACCCGCTGTCGATTGCAGCGGCCCATGCGGTGCTGGATATCATTCGTGATGAGCAGCTATGCCAGCGTGCGGCGGCTCTCGGCGAACAGCTGCGCGCCGCTCTGACAGACGCGCAAGCAGGGTGTCCTGAACTGGCCGAAGTGCGAGGTTTAGGCTCTATGATCGCCGCTGAATTCTGTGATGCAGCGACAGGAGAACCCAACGCTGCCGCCGCACAACGTGTGCAGAAGAAAGCCCTTGAGCAAGGATTACTGCTGCTGACCTGCGGTCAGTATGGCAACGTTATTCGTTTTCTTTACCCGCTGACAATTCCGCAGGATCAGTTCGCCAAAGCGCTCGATATTATCAAAGCAGCAACCAAGTAATTCGTTAGTTGTCATTTACCCAAAGCCGACGGTCGTCATCACCGTCGGCTTTATTATTGTTGGCATAAATTGATCTTCCTCGTGTGTAGCGCGGTATTTATCGCGAATGGGTTGCCAGGTCTCTCGTTATATAATTTAATACATATCGTTTTTACTCCTCTATTCAGATGGTATCCCATGTTAAATTTCCGCTCTTTTGTGCTGGTTTGCGCCAGCATGTTGTTTGCGTTTTCTGCTCAGGCCGACCGAACGATCACCGATCAGCTTGGTCGACAGGTCACGATTCCTGACCACGTGGACAAAGTGGTCGTGCTGCAACACCAGACGTTGAATATTCTGGTCCAGCTCAATGCCCAGCAGGACATTGTTGGTGTGATGTCGAGCTGGAAAAAGCAGCTCGGGCCTGAATTTGCGCGCTTTATGCCGACGATTACTACATTGCCGACGCCAGGCGATCTCACCAGCGTGAACATCGAAAGCCTGTTGGCGATTCATCCGCAGGTGGTTTTTGTCGCCAACTATGCGCCCGCGGAGATGATCCAGCAGATTCAGAACGCCGGTATTCCGGTCGTGGCTATCTCGTTACGCAAGGATGCCACCGGGCAACAGAATAAAATGAACCCGACCATGGCCGATGAAGAGCAGGTCTACAACGAAGGGTTGAAGCAGGGTATTCGCCTGATCGCTGACGTGGTTGGGCGCAAACCGCAGGCCGAAACGTTAATCGACTACGTTTTTACCGCGCGGGCAAAATTCAATGCGCCGGTTGCAAAAATCCCGGATGCACAAAAAGTCCGTATTTATATGGCTAACCCCGATCTGATGACTTACGGCTCCGGGAAGTACACGGGACTGATGATGCAGCACGCGGGGGGATTAAATGTGGCGGCTGCCAGTGTGAAAGGTGCCCGTCAGGTTGCGCTGGAGCAGGTATTAGCGTGGAACCCGCAGGTGATTTTTGTCCAGGATCGCTATCCGCAGGTGGTAACTGAGATCCAAAACGATCCGAACTGGCAGGGGATTGATGCGGTGAAAAATCATCGCGTCTGGTTGATGCCTGAATATGCCAAAGCCTGGGGCTATCCGATGCCGGAAGCGTTGGCGATCGGTGAACTTTGGATGGCCAAAAAACTGTATCCGGATGCCTATAAAAACGTGGACGTTGATGCGCAGGCCCAGGACTACTATCAACGTTTTTATCGTGTGAACTGGCAGCCTGATGCAGCTAAGTAACCGTATTTTGCCCCAGCAACCGCTCTTAATCGTTGTGGTCCTGTTGCTGGGCGTCAGTTCGCTATGCCTCGGACAGTATCCTCTGTCGTTAAGCGAGGTGTTTTACCACCTGACGCACTATAGCGACGCTGAGGGAATAGGCAGCCAGGTTATCTGGACGGTCAGGCTACCGCGTATTCTGATGGCACTGCTGGCGGGGGGCGCGCTTGGGTTATGCGGCGCGACGCTGCAAGGGGTATTTCATAACCCTCTGGTCGACCCGCATATTATCGGCGTGACTTCGGGGGCGGCCTTTGGTGGAACACTGGCCATCCTGCTCGGACTTTCGCCCTGGCTGATGATGGGATCAACGTTTTTCTTTGGTCTGACAGCGTTGATCCTGGTGTATGCCATTGCTGCGTTACAGGGGCTGGAGAATACGCTGGTGTTGATCCTGTCGGGTATCATTTTGAGCGGTTTTTTTGCCGCGCTGGTGAGCCTGATCCAGTATCAGGCTGATACCGAAGAGACGTTACCTAATATTGTGTTCTGGCTACTGGGCAGCTTCGCTACGGCCAACTGGCATAAAGTGCTGCTGTTGGCGGTCCCGGTCGGTATCGCCGCGACGGTTTTGTACCAGCTACGCTGGCGGATAAACCTGTTGTCGCTCAATGATAAAGAAGCCAGATCACTGGGTGTGGCGGTGGTTCCTCTGCGACGCAGCGTTTTGGTGTGCTGCGCATTTTTGGTCGCTGCTCAGGTGGCGGTCAGCGGCAGTATTGCCTGGGTGGGATTAGTGATTCCGCATCTTGCGCGTTTGCTGGTGGGGGTTGATCATCGTCGTTTACTACCGTGCGCCTTCTGGTTGGGGGGCGGATTTATGATTGTGGTGGACGATATTGCTCGCACCCTGATGCACGCGGAGATACCGTTGGGGATTATTACCGCATTGTTCGGCGCGCCGTTGTTTGCTTTCTTACTCATTCGTACCAGCCGTCGGGAGAAATCATGATACCTGCCGCACTGCGTGTACATCAGCTTACTTATGGGTATCGTGCGCCACTATTTGAGCCGCTAACGTTCTGTTGCCAGAAAGGTGAGATCTGGGCCGTGCTGGGACGCAACGGCCTGGGTAAAAGTACACTGCTCGATACGTTAACCTGCACGCTGCCTGCTTTAGGCGGGAGTATTGAAAATAACGGTGGGATAGGGATTGTGGCACAGCATAGCCATCTGCCGTTTCCGTACACGGTCAGCGACGTGGTGTTGATGGGGCGAGCACAGCACGTGAAGCTGTTTGCGCAACCCAGTCCGCAGGATCAAAAAAGAGCAATGCAGGCGCTAGAGCAGTTGAATATCGCGCATCTCGCCTCCAGCTCATTTGGCTCACTTTCTGGCGGGCAGCAACAGTTGGTGATGATTGCCCGGGCTCTGGTGACGGAGTGTCAAACGCTGTTACTGGATGAACCGTGTTCCGCGCTGGATCTCGCCAATCAGCAGGTGGTGCTGCAGCTCATCAGCGATCTGGCCCATCAACAGGGATGCAGTATTCTCTTTTCGACTCACGATCCGCTTCATGCGTTACAGGTTGCTTCCCATACTTTGCTGCTACTCCCTGAAGGAAAATGGCGGGCAGGGCCCACGAACAGCATTGTGACGGAGGAGAATTTATTCCTGGCCTATGGCTTAACGCTGAGAAAACTCAGCGTGGAGAACTACCAGACGCCGTTTATCGCACCGTTGTTTTCTATTCGCCGTTAAGCGGTAAGAATCCTGCGGCGCTAAGAAATTCCTGCCCGCCGCGGGAGAGTATGAAATCAACCAGTGCCATGACTTCATTGGATGCATCAAGCACCGCCAGTTGGTATTTGCAGCGAATATTGTGCTCATCGGGAATAACCACGTAATGTACGTCGGGCATTGCGCGCAGCGCGTGTGCGTAATGCGCGTAACCGATAAACAGATCGGCCAGTCCCTGGCGCAGGATCCAGGCGCTCGCCAGTTCTCCTTGCGGGATTTTTACCGTATCACGACCACCCACCAGCGGGATTGCGCGCGTCCGAAGCTGTTGCCCGAGTCCTGGCTCCAGTACATCCATATTGTCGAAAAATGCCCAGGTATAGTCTCCGGAAGGGTCACAGCCGGGCGTTGATGTACCTGGTCGCAGCGTTGGGTCGCGGAGTAAATCCAGCCAGACACCGGTTCGGTTGCTGACAAGGCTCAGTTTGTTCCAGCAAAAAGTGTGCGTAGAGACGGCTATATTACGTGCTAACAGGTTTTGCGGATGTTCCCTGTTGGCCGAGGCAAAGAGCGCACACGGTTCTCCCGCTTCAATACGTTCACGCAATAAACCGGCCGGACCATATTCAACCTTAACGTCTATTCCACTCATGCGCGTGAACTGGCTTATCAGTGGCGTAAATGCCAACCGCAAACTGCCTGCGGCGAATAATGTGATTGGAGATGGCATTGTCTCGTTGAACCCTTATATGATAAACCATAAACGTTTTGTTATTATATATGCGAGCGTAGCGAAATGAAATAATGATATTACTTGTGGAGTAGTTCTTTGAGGATGTTGACAATTGAATTGATAATTAATTGAACCCGAAAAGGCTGCTCCGTTTTTTTGTTATAAATAACAAAGAGTTCCAATTGGGCAGTGTAATTTTCGGGTAGAGTGGGTATCAGAACGTTAAGATTCGTTTCTTTAATGATTAAATCAGGCATAAATAAATAACCGAGACCCGATTTCGCAAGCTCAATGGCTGCATAAGAGTTATCACAGGCAAAGTCACCATTGATGATGGTTTTTACTCTCTCACCATTTTTTTTATCATCGATATACCAGATGTTATGGTTATTTTCCATATGAGAGAAAAAAAGGATACATGGACTTTGGGTATAATCTGCAATGGTACGAATGGGATGGCGAGCAACCATTTCACGTGTGCCATAAATGTTTGCAGGTATTGACGCAATATTTCTGGCAACCAGTTCATCATTGTCGGGTAGGGTATGTGTAAACAGAATGTCGCAGTTATCACTGAAAGGAACCCCAAGCGTGAATTCGGAGTTACTAAGGTTACTGGTAGTTAGCATTAATTTAATTTCAGGGTGCTTTTCTTTCAACCCTGGAATCACATATTTGGTGATAAAAAGTAGTTGACCCGTTGGTGCGTGGATCCTGACAAACCCATCAGAAGCTTGTTTATAGGCCATCATAAACGTCTGAATATCATCACAAGACTTCATGTGTTTTTTGATATAAGGGAGAAGTTCTTCTCCAAAGCGGGTCAGTCTGATGGGGCGGCATGAGCGATCAAACAAGGAAAAACCAAAACGTTCTTCAAGCTGTTGTAATGTTCTGCTGATGTTAGGCTGTGCGATTTTCAGATTATCAGCGGCCTGGCTCAGGCTTCGGGTACACGATAGTTCATAAAGTATTCGAAGCTCATTATCGTTAAAACCGATTTTTTGTACCACTTATCGCCTCAGTCATACCTTATGAGTTTTATCCGCATACAACCGCGCAGGGTTTTCGCTGACGTCTTTTTAAATGGCAGGTATGACTGCTCATCTAATATAAAAATAAATACAATAAATAGCAAGGACATACCATTTAAACTGCGGGTGGGGTTCGTTGCAATATTCTTTAAGCATGTGATGCCGATGCGTAAGATAACATGGTTTGTGTAAGAAAACAAAAAAGCCATAAATATGTAACAAGCTTCAGTGTTCGATGTTGTTATCCTGATAATTATTATACATACAAGTTAAATAAACAACCTGTGTAGAGACGATTCACTGCGGTTCTGGCGAGCTCACTCATACATTATATCTAATACGCATAATGTTATGCGCATCTAGTACGGGACGAATGAGAATAATCCGACTAAAGTACCGCGCAAATTTATGGCTGTCCCTTTATTTTATGATTTAAGAATTAATTCTTAAAAGACTATTAATAGCCTGGTAACGTTTTATTCACCTCCACGGCAAGTTCAATCCTGAGTTTCCAGCAAAAACCTCTAACACTATGATTGAAAGAATTGTCTGGCTTTGCCTGATCATAACGACACCCGTGCTGGCGGCAATAACAACCGCACCACAATCATCGCCGTGGCAAAACGAATTACTTGCACGGCCTTCAGTTGTTTATGTATTACAGAGCGGAGAAACTACGACATCAATTGCAGAACGCCTCGGGCTTACGACAACTCAACTGCATTATTTCAATCAGTTCAGAACGTTCAATAAGCCTTTTGCGCAATTAAGTTCGGGAGATGAAATAGATATTCCGTCGTCATCGTTCAGTGAGTGGAAAGCAAAGGGTGCTGCACACTCGCTGGACGAAAGACAGGAGCGTGAAGCGGGCGCTAAACGCCTGGCGGATGGTGCAACAGGTCTGGCGAAAGTACTGGAAAATGGCGATGTGGCAGAGGCGGCCAATGGGTTAGTGCGCGCTGAAATTAACCGTCAAGCGAATGACACAGTCAATGGTTGGCTGGGGAAACTCGGTACGGTGAAAACGCAGTTGAGCGTTGATGAAGAATTTTCGCTTGATGAAAGCAGTATTGACTGGCTTGTACCTTTACATGAAACAACGAACAACATCCTGTTTACGCAGTTGGGTTATCGAAATCAGGACCAACGAAATACAGTAAACGCCGGCGTAGGTGTTCGTCATTTCAGCGGTGATTGGATGCTGGGATTTAACACCTTTTATGATGCTGATCTAACCGGAAACAATCGCCGCTTAGGGGTGGGAACTGAGCTGTGGCGGGATTATTTTCAGCTTTCGGGGAATGGTTATTTGAGGTTGTCTGACTGGCAATCCTCTGATGATGTTAAAGATTACGATGAGCGCCCGGCGAACGGTTTCGATGTGCGTCTGCAGGGCTGGTTGCCACAATATCCACATTTTGGCGGCAAGTTTATCTACGAACACTATTTTGGTGATGAGGTCGGGCTGACGAGTGAAGACGAACGAGAAAGAAATGCCTGGGCTTTCACCACTGGAGTCACCTGGACGCCATTTCCGCTGATGACGCTGGGTATCGAGCAGAGTCTGGAAAAGGGCGATGAGGGCAACACCCGTGTGCAGATGGACCTCGCATGGCGACTGGGTGAGTCCCTGAAATCCCAGATATCTCCTGATGAAGTGGCATCACTGCGCGAGCTCAAGGGCAGTCGTTACAGTCTGGTAGAGCGTAATAATGTCATCATCCTTGAATATCGCGAGCAGGATCTGCTTCAGTTGGCTCTTTCCGAAGAGGCTATCCACGACGCTGAATATACGGTACATACCGTTTCAGCCACTGTTTCAGGCAAATATCCACTGTCGCAAATAACGTGGGATAACGCCGCGTTTCTGGCGGCTGGCGGTGAATTTCGGGCACTGAGCGTCAATCTGTTTTCCATGACGCTACCGCCGTACCAACACACACAATCCACGGACGGTGTGGCAAATCAATATCGTTTAGTCGCCCAGGCACAGGATAGCGAGGGGCATACCAGTAATACTCAGACATTGTTAATCGATGTATTACCGGTGAATCTGGCCTTTGATGATGAACTCAGGGTGGCGGGGAACGGCGCGCCTGCCGATGGTAAGACGCCGGTCACGATTACCGCAACTCTGGTGGATGATGCGGGAAAACCGGTGAGTGGAAAACCCATCAACATGGGAATGACCTTCGCTGATGGCAGTAAAACTGCAGAGGATATCGTCAGTAATGCCGCAGGCCAGGCGATTTACCATGTCGTATCGAGCGTGGCGGGCCCCGCGAAGGCCACGGCTCGGGTGTCCGATCTTATCCAGAGCGCGGACGTGCTGTTTAGCCCAGTGGCGGCAGATGGAACACGTTCATCGTTGCTGGTCAGCCCTGCGGTGATCAGAGCCGATGGTTACGACGTGGCTGATATCACCTTTAAAGCCTACAGCAGCCAGGGAGAACCGGCTTCGGGACTCGAGGATATTGCGTTTCAGGTTATTGGTGTCGACAACACAACGACAGGCAAGGTGCGGGAAATCTCACCGGGCGTCTATCATGCCAGGATGAGTGGCATAAATGCCGGAAAAGGTCTGGTACAGGTCGTTCAGGGGAACGTACCGACCAAAACGCAGCGTCGTCCTGTCACACTGACGGCCACAGGCAACCCGGTTGATCCGGCACAATCCACCTTAAGCGCGACGCCGCAACAAATCTCCGCCAATGGAAACGCGGAGTCTTTGCTGATGCTACGGTTAACCGACAGCAGCGGGAATCCACTCAAAGAAAAGAACGTCAGATTTTCTACGACTCTCGCCGGAACCAGCATCAGTGATGTCACGAACCGTGAAGGCGGTACTTATGTTGCAACACTCACTGGTACCACTACCGGGAAGGCTGAAATAGTCACACACGTAAACGGTGTTGTAACGACGATTGAGCCGAGGGTGGTGAAGTTGATTCCGGATGACAATGCGGCCAGCGTCGAGACGCTGATGGTGGTTGACGATCACGCCGTGGCCGATGGTGAAGACGAGAATATCATCAAGGTGACGGTGCTGAATGCGGATGGCACCCCGGCGGTTGGCGAAATCGTTCGACTTTACGCCGACAACGATGCGGAAATTCCCCAGTCGGCTACCACTGATGCTCACGGTGAGGCAACCATTGCATTAACCAGCAAAGTGGCCGGCCAGGCCACAGTGGTGGCGGAGATAAATGGCAACACGGAGAAGGTGGAAACCAATTTTACCGTGGATAGCGGCAGTCTGGATCCTGAGCGATCCCGGACAGGTGCCGTACCAGAACGCATTGAAGCGAATGGCAACGCGGAATCGGTTATTTATTTTGTTCTGCTGGACCAGCAAGGCAATCCGGTTCCCGGGCAAAAGGTGACGTTCAAAAGCACCCTTGAAGGAACAACGTTAAGCCCGGTGAGCGATAACAACAACGGTACCTATAAGGCCTCTTTGTCGGGCGTAAATGCGGGTGTGGCGCAAATTACTGTCAGCGTGAACGACAATCCGTTTCCCGTTTCGGCTGTAGGTATCACGCTAACACCACAAACAGGGGCGGCAGGACATGGCGAAACGACAGCGATCACGAACAATGCGTTGGCCAATGGTACTGCTGCCAATCGCGTGAAGGTCAAAATCAGCACTGCTGACGGAGAGCCTGCCACTGCTCAGGCGGTACGATTTGTCGCAACTAATGGCGCCTCGGTTCCGACATCTGTGATGACCGATAACCAGGGCGAAGCCATTGCGACAGTCAGCAGCCGCATTGCCGGTAAATCTGTGGTTTCCGCCATGTTTAACGGTCATGTGCAGCAGGTTGAACTCACTTTCCTGGCTGATGCGAGTAGCGCTTCTATTTTCCCGGGAGAGCTACGGGTCATTGCGGATAACGCACTGGCCAACGGCGTCGCAGAGAATGTAGTCAGCGCAACCGTTCGGGACGCGTTTGGAAATCCGCTCGCTGGACAAAGCGTCAAATTTAACGCGAGCCATGGCGCAATAGCCTCCGCCGAGGGCGTGACCGACGAAAAAGGCACCGTGATCGCGCGTTTTACGAACACCACGGCCGGGCGTAGCGAAGTACTGGCTACAGTCAATGGTCAGGGCCAACACGTAGCGATCGCTTTTTCGCCATTCGCCTCATCGGTAAACGTGCTGAGAGGTGGTCAAATACTGACCGGTCATCCTCAGGTGGGCGATCGATTATCCGCAGTGGTGATGTGCGGTGAGGGCGCCTACGAAGAGCAACCCTCACGCTTTCAGTGGCAGGTGGAAACCGCTGTGGGCAGCAATCAGTTTACCGCTATTGCGCAGGCGACAGATCGTGAATACGTCGTGTCTCGCGAATGGCAAAAGCGCGCGTTGCGCGTTGAAACACAAGAAACACGATGATTCCTTTTTCCCGGCTGACGCCTTAATCCATCTTATTGTTGAGTACTTTTATGAAAAGCAAAAATTTCGCATTAACCGCCAGCAGCGCTTTATTATTGCTGTCATATCCCGCACTGGCCGTATTGTCTGACCCGACCGACAGTGTCAAAGGTCGTGCGCCGGTGATCACTCCGAGCACGATTGTTTCTGCAGATACCAACAGCAACGGCGTTTTCGACATTGGTGACGTGATTTCTATTAGTGCACAGGGGACATTCAGCGATCCTGATGGTGACGCCGAGGGCCAAAAAACGTATCAGTGGCAGGCGGACGGCGCAGACATTACCGGTGCGACGAGTGAGATCTATACCGTCACGGCAGGCGATCTTGGCAAGAAAATCACCGTATTGATTACCCCACATACCGATCCGGCGATTACTGACCCGGATAGCGGTATTGCAGTTGCGTCCAATGAGCTATCGACAGCTTCGGCGAACACGCCTGTCGCCGTACAGATTGAAGGTGCGATCAATGGCTATCCGCAGGTCGATACTGCGCTGAATGCGGTGGTGCAACTGGCTGATGGTACCAACGGCAATGCCACAACGTATCAGTGGAAGATTGAAACGGCTGTTGGTTCCGGCGTGTATCAGAATATCGCTGGAGCAAACGGGAATACATATACGCCTGTCGGGGCAGACCAAAAACGTAAAATTCAGGTTGAGGTGCATTAATACCTCATATGCGGCAGCGAAGCAGTCAAACGCTGCTGCGTGTAATCGTCCAACGCTCGGATTGTTATAATAATGAAGCTGAATCATGCCACACTATTCCTGCATAGCGCTGCGGGAGTCCTGTGCGTATTTTTCGCCACTCAAGCGCTGGCGATCACTGCGCAGGATTACAGGAAAGCAAACAAGAAAGTCTGTTTCGCTGGCTGGCCGATGGACAAGAGATTGCAGAGGCAGACCGGCAGCGTTTCTCTCCAGGCAAAGCGCAGAATAAGCACTATCTGACCGTTGAAGTGCTGCCCGTAGAAAGGGAACCTTCCGACCCAGACCGTCCCGATGCGCCGTTTATTAGCCCGGAGACCGCAGCGCCGGTCCTTCCTCCTCGTGCTGCGCTGTTTTTAGCCTTTCAGCAGACCACCAACATGATGCGCTGGGGGGATGCGTACACTTACTGCGCTAACAATGGAATGCGTTTACCCGATGTGGATGGCCTGCAGGCGATGTTTGTGACCTTCACTCGGGCCAATCGGGTGGGTGAGGATTCCATGGGCGATCTGCAGCATACCTATGGCATTCCTGCCAGAAATGCAGTCTGGACGACTCGTGCGGTGGGTGAGGAAAACCATTCGGTAGGGGATGTGTTTACCGACGGGCATGCCAGCGTAGTATCAAATGGCAGTCGGCAAACGGTATTTTGTGCAAAGACGGGGCCGGCTCAGGGTCTTCCGGCGATCAGTCACTTAGCGATACCCGCGCCGCGCGAAGGGCAAACAGTAACGCTGTCTTATCAGTATTCCGGCAATCCTACGATTCCTGATCGATCGCGTTTTCAGTGGTTTAGGGCAGATAACGCAGCGGGCACATCGGGTAAAACGCCCATTGTGGGCGCGGTGGAAAAAAGCTATGTCCCGGTACAAGAGGATGTTAATCACTATCTGGTGGTTGAAGCTACTCCGGCGAGCTATGACACGGTTGTTGGAACGCAGGTCACTACGGTTAGTGAACAGGTCGTCGTGGGCGAAGATATTACAGTCCCGGCCACGACGACTATCCACGTCAACGGCGTCACGTTTGATACCAACAGCGGTTTTCCGCGCACAGGTTTTGTGGGAGCCAGTTTTCAGTTACGCATGAATGGCAATGCAGCAAACAATCGAAATTATGACTGGCGTGATGACAAGTCATGGCTAAGTGTGAATGAAAAGGGCGTTGTTAAATTTGCCAGCAAACCAGACGCTGTAGATAGAACAGCAACCATTCTTATCCGGGCGAAAGATGGTAGAGCATCCTATGTTTACACGTTTTCAGTCAATAAATGGCTGATCACCAGTTCATCACCAGCAGGATTCAATAATGACTGGTGTGGTAAACAGGGAGAGGAATACCGCAGACCCTCAGCGGAAGAGTCAACGCTTAATGGAGAACGTTCGGCATCAACGGGGCGCTGGTGGAGTGAGTGGGGCGCGTTGTACAACTTTGGCGGCGGTTGGGTGAATGCACCTTACTGGGTTGACGAGTTAGGAAGTAAAAATACGATAAATATGAGCAACGGCCTGATCACCTACACCAAAAAGAGCAATCGTGTGGTGTGCATTACGGTGCTTGATTGAGCTGTTTAACCTGACTAAATGTCTGCCTGTTCGGTGATTATTGCCTGCGGGCAGACATGACAAAATCTTGCCACATCAACGAAAGCTTGTGGTACGCAAAGACGTACTAACAATGATTGTTTTGAATAAATAAGAAAGGAAGTATGAATAAACAGCACCAAATCAAAGGGATATGATTTGGTGCGTCCGAGTGGACTCGAACCACCGACCCCCACCATGTCAAGGTGGTGCTCTAACCAACTGAGCTACGGACGCAAAATGGTGCGTTCAATTGGACTCGAACCAACGACCCCCACCATGTCAAGGTGGTGCTCTAACCAACTGAGCTATGAACGCAACGTTGTAGGTGACAACGGGGACGAATATTAGCGGCACAGACCGAATGAGGCAAGAGGGAAATAGCATTTTTCTTCCTGATCTCACGCGATTGCAGAGTAATTAAGCAAGTTGATTATATTTTGTTGATTTTGCAGCGTGTTTTTTATTCAGACAGCGAACTGGGGCATACCAGGGACGGTTTGAATTACAGAGGCGCTCAGGCTTTAAGCGCTGTAAGGATAGTGGTTTCTATTTTCTCTGGGGTAGTGAAGGGGGCAAATCGCTTGAGCGGCTTGCCGTCACGCCCGATCAGGAACTTAGTAAAATTCCACTTGATCCGCCCACCCAGCACGCCGGGTAATTCGTCTTTCAGGTAACGAAATACCGGGTGCGTAGCGGCACCGTTGACTTCCACTTTCTCAAACATCGGGAAGCTCACACCGTAGTTGATGTGACAGGTTTGCGCGATTTCGTCGGCTCCACCGGGCTCCTGGTTACCGAACTGGTTGCAGGGAAAACCAAGCACTACCAGACCCTGCGCGGCGTACTTCTTGTAGAGCGCTTCGAGGCCTGCATATTGTGGAGTGAAACCACAATGGCTGGCGGTATTAACCACCAGAACCAGTTTGCCAGCGTAGTCGGCCATACAGATGGGCTGGCCATGCAAACTGGTGGCAGTCAGTTGATGAAAGGGGGCCATGCCAGAATCCTCAAAAAAGATAGCATTACTCATGTTGCCCGCGAGTGAAAGGCTTCGCTGCGTATCTATTTATTATGATCGCAACTGCAGGATTAATAAACTTGCCATTGGTGCAGGGCAAAAAGAGAAATTATCTGCGGTTCAGTTATGGACATTTCATAATTTATATTAACCAATCTGACGAGCGTTCCATTCGTCGCGCGTGATTTCCCAAAGTTCAGAATCCAGCAAACCGCTGACATACTCTTTCTTTTCTGTCCTGATAAGACGCATGCCGCTACTGTCTGAAATACGTTTGGAACGGATATTGAGAGAGGCTTTCGGCGCACGCAATACCGTCTTATTTAACGTATTAAACCAGTAATCCGTAGCGACATTACTGGCTTCACGCATAAAACCCTGCCCCTGATATTCCGGAGCTAACCAAAATCCACGGTTATTATCCTCAACGTCATAAAGGCAAATTAAACCTATGAGAGCGTCAGGGGCCTCACGGAGTCTGATAGTCCAGATCCACGCAATCCCTTTTTCCATATCAGGCAGGGCAACGTTATTGACGTAATTCTCCGCACCGTTATCAGGATAGGGCCAGGGTACTGAGGAGACCATATAGCGAACTATCTCCCAGCGGGGATAAAGCACCTGAATCTGCGAGGCATCTTCGGCTTCTAATGGTTTTAACAGCAAGCGTTCCGTATGGAGTATTGGTATTTTCATATGCACTTTTCCTACTCGATCAAGATAAGAGGATCAATGTGGGGAGGAATTTGAAAAAATATTAATAACCAGAACCCCAGCACAAATAAGAAGCATACCTGCGATCGCCGGAAAATCTAGCTTTTGCCCACTTACCAACCAGCCCAAAAGACTGATTAATACGATTCCAGCACCTGACCAAATTGCGTATGCAATACCCGTTGGAATGGTCGACAGAGTTTGGGAGAGAAGATAAAAGGCTGTGCAGTAGCACACAATAGTTGCTACAGATGGCCATAGGCGTGTGAATCCGTCAGAGAACTTCATCAGGGTTGTACCTATGACTTCAGCTACGATGGCCCCGGCAAGGAAAATGTATGAATTCAAAATCTGATCCCATGTGACAATCTAAAGCAAATATCGTATCACAAAGGGGTGGGTGAGTTTGAACACAGCCCAAACTACTACTGAAATGCCCGTTTCATGGCATCTAGTGAAGCGCCGCAAGGTCCGCTGTGAGCGAAAAGCGGACATTTGCGATTCGTGTTCTATCGTTAAGACTGAGCCAGTTCGGCATTATTTCAATAACTTTGACATTAGCTCAAAAAACATTGGCAGGTCACGGCTGAAAGAGAAAGACGCGTTTATGGCTTTGCGTGCAATTAAACCGTCAATAAAGGCAAAAAGTATAATCGTGGTTTCTTCCAGGCTAATATCCTGGCGAAACTCCCCTGCAGCAATACCTTCTGCGATAATCCCTGCAATACTTTGCCGCATGATGGTATCGCTGGAAATATACGTTTTTTGCAGTTCAGGGTTCCGCGCAGACTCTGCCATGATTTCAACCCACAGTTGATGTGTAACTGGGTAGCCTACATCGCTTATGCACGAAGCAACCTGCGCGCAAAGGCGGTCGAAATTAGTCCCCCTGGATGGAGCATTATGGGCTGTCAGCGCTGAATTCTGCTCTTCAAGAACGATAGCCTTGATGAGGTCATCCTTGCTTTTAAAATACGTGTACATCGCTCCCTGACTGATCCCAGCCCGGGTAGAAATTTCACGCACGCTTGTCGCACTGAAGCCTTTTTCTGCAAAACAGGCAGCAGCAGCGGTAATCAGCTTATGGTAGGTTTCAGTTTTCTTTAACATGTCGACTATGGTGTTTAATCCGGTGCCCGGACTTTAACGCTGTTTGCTTCCAGGAGCCAGATTTAACGCTGTAGTTCTGGTTCCTGGAATCAGATATCACTTCATCAGCGGTAATACACTAAGCATATTCTTGAGGTTAAGCATATCCCACGGCAGATGCTCAGCAATCGTAAGGCCGACTGGTACCGTTTTTGAGGTAGCCTGAGCAATAAGATTGAGTACATCTTCAATAGTCAGCTTGCCTTCTGCCACGTCACCAAAGTCGTGTTTTCCTCTGCCTGGCATGGCGAAAAGAACAGAACGGAAAAGTGACGGATCGAGAACGTCCAGATCCAGGTGTATCGCCAGATACTCAATACCTTCCCTATCAATCCACTCTAAAATCTCTTTCCCATCATTTTTGACTTGTTCAGGACCGATAGTCGCAATGTTATGACGAGCAAGGTATTCAGCTTCATATGTCAGTGGATCGTGGATACCTGCAATCATTATTTTGGAGGGATTAAGCCTGGTGGCTACGTGAGCAACTAAATCTTTATCACCCGTTCCAATTAGTGCCCCAAGAACATGGGCATGAGCGTTGGGATATTGTTTAGCAGTCTGCACGTCAGGGTGAGAGTCAATCCAGAGCACACCCAATTTATCACCGTATTTATTGAGCAGATGTGAAAAAGGAGCCAGTGATACTAAGCAATCGCCACCAAAAACAACAATTGAATCGGGATTATGTTTCTCAATCAGAGCGGCTGCATCATTGAGCTGCCTGATAATTTGAGGTTTAGCGGTCATGCCATCTACTTCGGCCTGTGGCGCCGTTGTGGGCTCATCGACCGGAACAGACTCAATAGGGCCATCCGATTCAGGGGAAAGATACGAGAGAAGAAGCGACCCAAGGTGATAGGGTGGGTTATTGCCGCCTTGCCATTGGGGAAATAAAAGTCTGAGCGTTTTACTGGTCATAATTTGCCTTTGCTTGTTTTGACAACAGACTGATTAGAAAGAATCACAAATCAGTAGTGAATGAACATTCATTCATTTTTACGTTGTTAACGCTTCATTGCAAACAGCACGGCACGTTAAGTTAAAACAAAAGGAAAAAATCATTTTTGCAGCCAGGTTCAATCTATGTCCGCGTATGGCACACAGCAGATCTTCTGACTAAACTGAAGGTCCACTTTGAGCGAAGAGCGGACATTGCTAACAGCATCCTATGTGAATCATTACGATCAAATCAATGACTAGATAAGCACAAACCTGAAAAGAGGCCTACTGACGAAGTAGGCCTGAGTTCCTTATATATTTCA
>NZ_JBIMRA010000025.1:0-59288 GCF_043945515.1 Citrobacter freundii complex sp. 2024EL-00216
TTCGCAGCATTAAAAGAGTCTCTGGTGCAACTGGAACAGGAACGTAAAGGTAAAACGCCATGACTGTATTTGAATATCTACAGGCTCATCCGAATACCACCAGCGGTGAAATCGCCAAAGGTATGAATAAAAAGACACCCGCGGTCGCTGGCGCATTATCGCAACTCTATGGCACCGGCCGGATCGTGAAGTCTGGTGTTCGCAAGGGCATACCAACATACCGTGTTAACGATATGCCGTTTGGGTGCAGTAACAGCCTAACCATGATGTTTAACCAGCTATTGAATAGCGCCAGACAGGGAGCAGCCCAATGACCGCACTTAACAAACAGGAGCGTGCAGCATGACAGTGCATACAATTAAGCAATGCCGTCCTGACCAGAAAGAAACCGAGTATTTCTGGAAGTTGTTTCATGCGGCACAACGCAATGACGCTCGCTGGCACGGTAGTGAAATCAGCATTATCGCTGATGAGCTATCCCGAACGGATTTAGATCGTAACCAAAAACTGTTTCTTCTCCGCGCCTGGCAAGTGCTTGTAGACGACAAAGGTGGATTCGGGCGCTTTATGGGAGCCTTTGATACTTACGTCTACAACATGCAGGACCCGAATGATGACTGCGTAGCGTGGAAGCCTGAACTTAGCAAACTGCTGTGTGACGGGCAATTGTTGGACGTGGTTATCGATGCTTATCAGTCTGCTCGGCAGCGCGTAGCAGAACTGGAGGAAAAGTTAGCTAATCCCGTTTTGCTGCCAAAAACAAACGGCTACTGGAATGAGCAAGAAAAAGCATATGAAGAGGCTATTACGCCGCCAGACGGCAGATTCGCTTGGCAGGATTCCGGTGTGAGGGGGATGAATAGATGGCTGGCGTAACCAAAATGGAGTGTGTTCATTCCACTAATCCTGAGTGGTTCTCACCTGGTGATATTTATGATTCCGAGAAGCGCGGACCAGATACTTGTATTTGTGGTGACAACCTCGTGTCCGACCTTAACCCGGAAGACTGGTATGAGATGAGCCAGCGAGTCGATGGGCTATGGTTTCTTACCGGCTTTCAGCAATCAGTCTTGTTTAGAACCGTGAGGACTAACGCATGACAACTAACAACCACCCGGCGCACGGTCCTGTATCACTCGATCGCCTGCACCAGATAAGCGAAATACTCAGCAAAGCAGCAGCACAAAGCGACGGCGGCAATCTCGGCTACGCAATGGCTGATGCTGTGAAAGTGTTTAATGGGGTTCTGGAGTCGATGGCCCGCGAACAAGTACGCCGTGAACATGCAGCATGGTCACTGGCTACTTTCGGGGATGTCGGCCCAGTTGGTCCGCTGAAGCACCTTTCCAAAGAAGCGCTCGAGGCCGCTGCGGAACCAGGCGACCTTAGCGAATGGGCTGACATGCAGTTCCTGTTATGGGATGCGCAACGTCGTGCCGGTATCAGTGACGAGCAGATTACCCAAGCGATGGTAGAAAAGCTGGTGATTAACAAACAGCGCGAATGGCCTGAGCCGAAAGACGGTAAGCCAAGGCTACATATCAAGGAATCCGACAACTCGCTTGTGACTCCGGAGGGGACAGCCTGCAAATACTGCGGCGGTACAGGTTATTTCCGTTGGAAAAAGTCAGCAAATACTTTCCCGTGTCCATGTATGGGATGCAATTTGCCAGCAGCACCTCAGCAGGAGAATGTATAACGTGAACAATTTAATGATCGACCTTGAGTCCATGGGCAAAAAACCAAATGCCCCTATCGTCTCCATTGGTGCCGTGTTCTTCGATCCGCAAAGCGGTGAACTGGGTCAGGAGTTTTACACCGCCGTTAACCTTGAAAGTGCTATAGAGCAGGGAGCGGTGCCGGATGGTGACACTATTCTGTGGTGGTTAAGACAAAGCTCAGAAGCACGATCAGCAATCTGTGTTGATGATGCGATGCCGATATCGTCTGCCCTATCTGAACTGAGCCATTTCATTAATCGGCATTCTGATAACCCAAAATATTTAAAAGTTTGGGGCAATGGAGCTACTTTCGACAACGTTATATTGCGCGGCGCATATGAGCGCGCCGGCCAGGTTTGCCCGTGGCAATTTTGGAACGATCACGACGTCAGAACCATCGTCACATTAGGCAGAGTTGTGGGTTTCGATCCTAAGCGAGACATGCCATTCGATGGGGTGGCACATAACGCACTGGCCGATGCGCGCCATCAGGCAAAATACGTGTCCGCGATCTGGAAGAAGTTGATTCCGGCCACCAGCAGCGATCTGTAATTCCCCTGGGTGCAGCCAGGTTGTATGGAGAACGTCTATGAATACTTTGTTTTTACTTATGGCTGAGTTCAACACGCCTAACATCGAGCTATCAGCTGTATGCCAAAAGTATTTCGGTATGAGCCCTAACACAGCAGAAGCGAAAGCAAATGCCTGCCAGTTGCCTATCCCGACTTATCGTGTAGGAACATCGCAGAAAGCAAAGCGCTGCATCAACATTCAGGATCTTGCTGAGTATATAGACCAGCGACGGGAAGAAGGCAGAATTGAATGGGAAAGGGTTAGAACGAACAAACAGAAAAATAGTTGAGTTCCGCACTGATAAAAAAGAAAAACCCGCCATCTGGCGGGTTTTCAAAAAGCACCAGCTATGATCATGCTGCCTTGCGACGACGAAGCTTACCCTGTTGCTCTTTACCAGAGACAATAGCGTGCGTGAACGCGTTAGGAGCAGCCTTCATCAGAACTTCAACAGCAGCACCCATACCTGCGAATGCTTTCATTGTGTCGAACTTAACCTGTGGCTTGGTTGCTTTTTGATCTTTCATAGAAAACTCCCGAGACGATAAGGGCGCCTCTAACCTCTTAGTTAAAGCTAGCTTGTCCAGCCAACTTGTGCCAATCGGTTCCTCCGATTGGTGACATCGTTTTTGGTAGTGAGAATACATAACGACTGTCCCAGATGTACCTTTAAGGTAATCCGGATGGATATCCTACAATCTGTAGACACTCGGCGTCTACACCTATTGTGCGAATTTCAGAAATGTCTCTTGTAGATTATCTGTGGCTGTAGACATCACGTAGCCACACTTTTCCATGCAAAAACCGAACGACTCATAAAATGGCTGCAACTCTGGAACGGGTTCAATAATCTGAACGACCTCACACTCGACAGCCTTACAAAAAACAAAGGCACTCATTAGTGTGAGCAAAACCATTCGCCCTTTTAGTGGGTGTGATTCATCTTCCCTTGAGAACCTTTCAACAATATGGATCCGAAAGATTTTATCTTCAACCCCATAAACACAAATTGCTGCCCCTGATGGAATACCCTGCACTACTCCTTGCTGAACAAGTTTGATGCAGAATTCATACTTATCATCAGAATTACCATAGGCACTGAGCATATAATCCCACTCAAGCTCGCCATAACCACCACAGAGGATCTTATAATCCTCATCACTGATCGGGCCAACTGCGAGAGGCAACCCCACATGGTCAATAACTAACTGAATGTTGTTACGAACAGATTGACCTATCTCGTCTAAAGTGAGCATTAGAGCCTCTCAAGCGGAACGGCGAAAGACCCCATTATACCTATTCCCGCCATGCAATGCTTTGTAAGAGTTATGTATTAAATTAAAAACATCGGGTTCCCAATAGGACCCCACAAAACACACGACACCGCTATTTCTCTGTATAATCCGTCCCATCGAGCATCGGCGCGATAGAAAAACGATGAGCGGGAAAAGCGGTAGACTGAGATTCAGGCAGCATGGCGAATATTCAAGCATCCGGTTAAAAAAGGGGCGCTACTATAGCATAGACCGTTACGATAGTGAGCCACATCCTCGCGGCTCACTCCCCCTGACCCTAAACAAAAGCTATTTACGCCCCGGTTTTCCGTCGTGAGATCCAAAAAACTGCGGCGGATGGTCGACCCAGCGATCCTCACGTGTAGCGGCATAGACCGGGTTAAGTGGATAATAAATGCGGTTGTATTTTTTGTTCGCCTCACCCACGACTAACAGGCGCACCTCTTCACTGGTGTTATTGATAAAGGTATGGCACACGCCTGTACCTGCCGGGAAACCGACGCTGTCGCCCGGTTCCAGCTTCCATAAATACCCGTTAATCCAGGCCTCAGGATAACCTTCCAGCACGTAGATAAATTCTTCCTCATCGCTTTCGGCGTGCGGGTACGAGGTACGCCGACCCGGCGGCAGGCGTTCATGATGAATGCCGAGTCGTCCTAACCCCAACTTGCGGGCAAGCGGCGCGCCAATAGCAAATAGCTCATCGCTGTCAGGATAAGTGGAGTCATCAGCCCCCTCAACCTCACGCCAGTGGCGAATACAATCGGGTCTTTTCATGGTTTTTTTCCAGTATTGCGATGCGTCAGGTATAGCACACCACGGTGGATCTCGGTGTTTTAAGCAGAACATGTTAAAGTAAGGGATTAACCTTCCACGCAAATCGAGGCGCCAAATGGACAAAACCACTACGCAAGAGTTATTGGCTCAAGCTGAAAAACTCTGCGCGCAACGCAACGTGCGGCTTACGCCACAACGCCTCGAAGTACTGCGCCTGATGAGCCTGCAGGAAGGTGCGATCAGCGCCTATGACCTGCTCGACCTGTTGCGGGAAACTGAGCCGCAGGCTAAGCCACCTACCGTATATCGTGCGCTCGATTTTCTGCTGGAACAAGGTTTCGTGCACAAGGTGGAATCCACCAACAGCTATGTGCTTTGTCATCTGTTCGATCAGCCAACCCACAGTTCAGCAATGTTCATTTGCGACCGCTGTGGCGTGGTAAAAGAAGAGTGTGCGGAAGGCGTGGAAGACATCATGCATACACTAGCAGCAAAAATGGGCTTTGCACTGCGGCATAACGTTATTGAAGCCCACGGGCTGTGTCCGGCCTGTGTGGAAGTTGAGTCATGTCGCCATCCTGGCGAGTGCCAGCATGACCATACGATTCAGGTGAAGAAGAAAGTTGGGCGCTAGGTAAGCGGGAAGAGCGTACATCCTTGTACTCTCAGGAGGGAAGGGTTAATTACCAGCGGTAATCATTACGTTTTTCCCAATCGTTAACTTCTTTCTCCGCCTGATCTTTCGCGTAACCGTAACGCTCCTGGACTTTACCGACCAGTTGGTCACGTTTACCTTCAATGACCGTCATATCATCATCGGTCAGTTTGCCCCATTGCTCTTTCACTTTACCTTTAAACTGCTTCCAGTTGCCGCCGACTTCGTCTTTATTCATCATCAAGTCCTCATCGTTAGGTTGTGAATAGCGAGAGTGCCATGTCCAGACACATGCTGTTTTTGCTGGACGTGAGAATAAGTGTAGTCAGTGATTCTGGGTTTTATTTACTATTCGGAATTTTTAACCATCCCGCTCAGGCAAACCAGGTTCCATTACGCCAGTGACGTCGCCAGATAAAGGCCAGTGAAAGCCCGCGCAACGCCAGGAAAACGGTTAACGCCAACCACAAGCCATGGTTTCCCAGCCACGGCAAAGTCAGCAGCGTTAATGCGAATCCTGTGGCGGCAACGGCCATACTGTTGCGCATTTCTGCCGCGCGCGTCGCGCCAATAAACATTCCGTCGAGCAGATAACACCAGACACCCACCAGCGGTAACACCACCTGCCAGAAAAGATAGCGATCGGCCAGCTGTTGGATCTGTGGCAGCGAGGTCAGCAGCGCAACAATCTGCTCGCCAAACAGGGCATAAACAAACGAAAACAAAATAGCCACAATACCGGACTGTCGGCAGGCCGCCCGCCAGACGTCCAGCAACTGGCTACCATCTCGCGCCCCATAGGCCTGGCCCGAATGCGCTTCCACGGCATAGGCAAATCCATCCAGCGCGTAGGCGGTAAAGGTTAGCAGAGTCATCAGAACGGCATTAACCGCAATGATATCGCCTCCCAGACGCGCACCCAGCACCGTGATAGCGCCAAAACAGAGCTGCAGCAGCAGCGAGCGCAACATGATGTCACGGTTAAGCGCCAGCAAACGGCGGAAGTTGCCACGCCACGCCTGCTTCAGCATTGCCAGCGAAATTCCGCGCATATGCAGGACTTTGTGCACCATCATCAGGCCGATCAGCAAGGTGGCATATTCAGCAATCACCGTTGCCAGTGCCGCACCCTGCACGTTCATATGCAGGCCCATCACCAGCCATATATCAAGCACAATGTTGAGAATATTGCCGACAATCAACAAGATAACCGGCGCACGCGCATACTGAACGCCAAGCAGCCAGCCGAGCAGCACCAGATTCGCCAGCGAGGCGGGTGCGCTTAACCAGCGAATTTCGAGGAAACGTCGGGCCTGCTCCAGTACCGCTTCACTTCCGCCAACAATGTGCAGAGCCAGATCGATAATCGGCGTACGAAAAAGTGCGATAAGCAACCCTGCTCCCAGCGCCAGCATGAGCGGCTGCACCAGTGCGCTCGCCAGCGCCTGCGGATTTTTCGCACCAAATGCCTGGGCGGTAAGACCGGTGGTGCTCATGCGCAAAAAAAGCAGCAGCATAAAAAGAAAACTGGTTGCCGTAGCACCAACCGCAACACCGCCAAGATAGACCGGACTATCCAGATGACCAATCACCGCGGTATCCACCAGTCCCAGCAGGGGAACGGTGATATTGGAAAAGATCATGGGTAAGGCGAGGTGCCAGAGTGCTTTATCAGAAGAGGTAAAGAAAGGCATACAGGAGGGCCTGAGAAGAAGTTAGACGTACTGGATAATGTGATGCAGGCCCGGCAAGCGCAGCGCTACCGGGCACGTTGCCGGATGGCGACGTCATCGTCTTATCCGGCCTACAGGGATTCAACAGAAAATTACAGCCATTCACCGTTACGGATGACGCCTACTGCCAGCCCTTCAATAGTAAAGTTTTGTTCGCGCAGGTCGACAACGATAGGTTTGAACTCGCTGTTTTCTGGCAGGAGTTCAACCTTGTTTCCCTGCTTTTTCAGCCGCTTAACCGTGACTTCATCATCAATACGGGCAACAACAACCTGGCCGTTACGCACGTCCTGGGTTTTATGCACAGCGAGTAAATCACCGTCCATAATCCCGATATCTTTCATCGACATACCGCTAACGCGCAGAAGAAAATCGGCGTTCGGTTTGAACAGTGAAGGATCGACTTGATAGTGGCCTTCGATGTGCTGCTGCGCCAGAAGTGGCTCACCGGCTGCCACGCGCCCCACAAGCGGTAACCCTTCTTCTTCTTCCTGCAACAGTCGAATACCGCGCGATGCGCCGGATACAATTTCCAGCACACCTTTACGCGCCAGCGCTTTCAGGTGTTCTTCAGCTGCGTTTGGGGAACGGAACCCCAAACGCTGCGCGATCTCCGCACGCGTCGGTGGCATACCTGTCTGGCTGATGTGATCTCTAATGAGATCAAACACCTCTTGTTGCCTGGCCGTTAACGCTTTCATTCCGCCCCCTGGGTGTATATACAGTTATGCTGTGAGTATATACAGCTAAAGGCGATTTTGGAACCGCAAACTGCACAAAAAACAGGAGATTTATGCAGTTGTGGAAGCCTTATCGCAAATGCGACCACAACAGGATGCCCCAGGTGATTAGAGCGACAAAAATAGACAGCAATACCGCAGCCGACCCCATATCTTTCGCCCGACCGGAAAGTTCGTGGTACTCAGAACCAATACGATCAACCACCGCTTCAATCGCACTGTTGAGGATTTCAACGATCATCACCAGCATCACAGAACCAATCAACAACACGCGGGTAATTGCATCAACATCCAGCCAGCAGGCGATGGCGACGCCCAGCAGGACGGCAACACTTTCCTGACGGAATGCCGCCTCATTAATCCATGCGGCGCGAAAACCTTTCCAGGAATAACCTGCAGCTTTGATAATTCGGGTGAATCCAGTGGTATTATTGGCCATCAAAAAGAACCTTTTTACATTATTAGCGTCAATGTCATTGTAACGTTACCCCGTTTGTTCAGGGTGTGGCAAAGCAGCGCGAAGTATGACCGGATACCACAGAAATTCACTAAACTTTCTGATATCCTTGCAGCGCATTTGCATTATTAACCAGAGGCTTTACATCGTTTATGTCCGGCTGGCCACGAATTTACTACAAATTACTGAATTTACCATTAAGCGTCCTGGTAAAAAGCAAGTCTATTCCAGCAGAACCTGCTCCGGAATTGGGACTCGATACTTCGCGTCCCATTATGTACGTCCTACCGTACAATTCGAAAGCAGACTTGCTGACGCTGCGTGCCCAATGTCTGGTGCACGACCTCCCCGATCCCCTGGAACCACTAGAGATAGACGGAACGCTGTTACCGCGCTACGTGTTTATTCACGGCGGTCCGCGTGTATTCACCTATTACACGCCGAAAGAAGAGTCCATCAAGCTGTTCCACAACTATCTCGACTTGCATCGAAGCAATCCGGATCTGGATGTGCAGATGGTGCCAGTTTCGGTGATGTTTGGCCGTGCGCCAGGGCGTGAAAAAGGCGAGGTCAATCCGCCGTTACGTATGCTAAACGGCGTACAGAAATTCTTTGCGGTGTCCTGGCTGGGTCGCGACAGTTTTGTCCGCTTCTCCCCGTCGGTCTCTCTGCGCCGTATGGCGGATGAACACGGTACGGATAAGATCATCGCTCAGAAGCTGGCACGCGTGGCGCGTATGCACTTTGCTCGCCAGCGCCTGGCCGCTGTCGGCCCGCGCCTCCCTGCCCGCCAGGATCTGTTTAATAAGCTGTTAGCTTCAAAAGCGATCGCTCGTGCGGTAGAAGATGAAGCGCGCAGTAAAAAAATCTCCCACGAAAAAGCGCAGCAAAATGCCATTGCGCTGATGGAAGAGATTGCCGCCAACTTCTCCTACGAAATGATTCGTCTGACGGACCGTATTCTGGGCTTTACCTGGAACCGTCTGTATCAGGGGATTAACGTTCACAATGCTGAACGTGTACGCCAGTTGGCGCACGATGGGCATGAAATCGTATACGTTCCGTGCCACCGCAGCCATATGGACTATATGCTGCTGTCGTACGTTCTGTACCATCAGGGTCTGGTGCCGCCGCACATCGCAGCCGGTATCAACCTGAACTTCTGGCCCGCGGGTCCGATTTTCCGCCGTCTGGGCGCGTTCTTTATTCGTCGTACCTTCAAGGGCAACAAGCTCTATTCCACCGTCTTCCGCGAATACCTGGGCGAGCTGTTCAGCCGTGGTTACTCGGTTGAGTACTTTGTCGAAGGGGGCCGTTCACGTACCGGTCGTCTGCTCGACCCGAAAACCGGCACGCTGTCGATGACTATTCAGGCGATGCTGCGCGGCGGTACGCGCCCGATTACCCTCGTTCCTATTTACATCGGCTATGAGCACGTAATGGAAGTGGGCACCTACGCAAAAGAGCTGCGTGGCGCGACGAAAGAGAAAGAAAGTCTGCCGCAAATGCTGCGTGGCTTAAGCAAGCTGCGTAACCTGGGTCAGGGCTACGTCAACTTTGGTGAACCAATGCCATTGATGACTTACCTCAACCAGCATGTGCCGGAGTGGCGTGAATCTATTGACCCTATCGAGTCTATCCGCCCGGCCTGGCTGACGCCGACGGTGAATAACATTGCCGCCGATTTGATGGTGCGCATTAACAACGCAGGCGCGGCCAACGCCATGAACCTGTGCTGTACTGCTTTACTGGCCTCCCGCCAGCGCTCTCTGACCCGTGAACAGCTGACCGAACAACTCGACTGCTACCTGAGCCTGCTGCGCAACGTGCCGTATGCTGCGGATTCGACGGTGCCAGCACAGAGCGCCAGTGAACTGATCGACCACGCCTTGCAGATGAACAAGTTTGAGGTCGAGAAAGACACCATCGGTGACATCATTATTCTGCCGCGCGAGCAGGCGGTATTGATGACCTACTACCGCAATAACATTGCGCATATGCTGGTTCTGCCTTCGTTGATGGCAGCCATTGTGACTCAGCATCGTCGTATTTCACGCGCCGCGTTGCAGCAGCATATTGATGCGCTGTACCCGATGTTAAAAGCGGAGCTGTTCTTACGCTGGGAGCGTGATGAGCTTGCCGGGGTGATTGACGAACTGGCCAGCGAAATGCAGCGCCAGGGACTCATCACCCTGACCGATGACGAACTGCATATCAATCCAGCCCGCTCCCGCACGCTACAGCTGCTGGCGGCAGGTGCTCGCGAGACGTTGCAGCGCTACGCCATTACCTTCTGGCTGCTGAGCGCGAACCCGTCCATCAACCGTGGCACGCTGGAGAAAGAAAGCCGCACCGTGGCGCAACGCCTCTCAGTGCTGCACGGCATTAACGCGCCGGAATTCTTCGATAAAGCCGTGTTCAGCTCTCTGGTGCTGACGCTGCGTGACGAGGGATTCATCAGCGATACCGGAGATGCCGAACCGGAAGAAACGATGAAGATCTATCAGATGCTGGCCGAACTGGTCACGTCAGATGTGCGTCTGACCATCGAGAGCGCCACTCAGGGCGAGTAAGCATAAAAAAACCGGTCGGAATGACCGGTTTTTTATTTTGCAGGCTAAGCCAAAATCAAAAATGCCAGTAGCTCATTGCCAGGCCTAAGAACAGCACCAGGCCGACGTAGTTATTGTTCATAAACGCTTTAAAGCAGGCATCACGTTCACGGTTAACGATCAGTTTCTGCTGATAGACAAACAGCGCGCCCGCCACCAACAGAGACCAGTAATAGCCCAGTCCCAACCCGTTTAACCAGCCCACCAGCGCCATCAGCACCAGCACGCCTACCTGCAAAATACCAATAATCAGCTTGTCGTTCTGACCGAACAGGATCGCGGTCGATTTAATGCCGATCTTCAGGTCATCATCCCGGTCAACCATGGCGTACTGCGTATCATAGGCCACCGCCCAGAGAATATTCGCAAGGAACATCAGCCAGCAACTCAGCGGTACGGATTCACTCACGGCGGCGAACGCCATCGGGATCGACCAGCCAAACGCCGCCCCCAGCACCACCTGCGGCAGATGCGTATAGCGCTTCATAAACGGGTAAACCCACGCTAATGCTAATGCCGCAACGGACAACAAAATGGTCATCGTATTGAGGGTCAAAACCAGCAGGAAGGCCAGCAGCACCAGTACCACAAACAGCGTTCGGGCTTCTTTCTCGGTGACAGCCCCACTCGGCAGCGGTCGATTCGCGGTGCGTTTGACGTGCCCGTCAAATTTCCTGTCGGCATAATCATTCACCACGCATCCGGCGGCGCGCATTAACCAAACGCCAGCGACAAAAACCGCCAGAATCCACAGTTGCGGCATGCCTGGGGTCGCCACCCACAGTGCCCACAGCGTAGGCCAGAGCAGCAGTAAGGCGCCGATTGGCTTATCCGTACGCATCAAGCGGTGAAACGCCAGCAGCTTATTCTGCGTCAGACTCCACTCCATCTTTATCTTCCTCTCAGTACAACGGCGATGCAGGCAGAAAAAGCTCGGTAAGCATCAACGGCTTACCGCTCAGCCGCAGGCGGGAACGACGCCCCCACAGCGCTGCATCTTGGCCAATCTCAATAAAATCTCGGGTCAATGTCGATGACGTAAACAGGTAGCGTCCGAGCGGGGTTTTCCCCAGGTTTTGTAAAGCCAGTTCAGGGCCACACAGGGTAGATTCAGGCACCACGGTACGCCCGGCAAGCCAGGGTTCACCATCCGCGCATAACAGGATTTCGCGTAACCAATAGCGGGACTCTTTAGGTAGCAGCGTCAGTTCTTCAGCCACCTCATTTTGCCCAACGAACGCTTCGCGAATCAACGTGACGGTGACTTCTTTGCCCTGCTGCTCAAAACGTTTGGTCATGGAATCTTCCAGTAACAACCAGTCGAGCAGTTGCGGGTCCAGCGCCGGGATCGCATCAAAATAACGCAGCGCACGCAGTTGCGTTAACGCAGGGTGTGGCATGCCTTACTCTCCGATTTATAACCTAAAGGCATTGTATCGCAGAAAAGGCATTACGGGGTGAGCAAACACGATTAAGTGATCGGTAGGGCAACATAAGTGTAACAATTCGCACCGAAGGATAAAAAAAGGTGCGCCAGGAGACGCACCAGTTGTTGCAAAATCAACAATGTGGGGAGATGTTTACCCCTTGCCTTTTACACTGCTGATAAAGGTGGATCGGGCAGATTTGGATCCCAGACGTTCCGCTTCATCAAGCAGCTTCAGCGCTTTATCAACATCGCCTTTTGCAACTGCATCCTTAATCGCCTGATTAAAATAGCTTTCCGTGTCGTTCAGCATTGGCTCGCTTTTCTTCACCGGCTGCGGCGCTGGAGCGGCAACGGCTGCCGCCGGAGCCGCATAAGTCACTGCAGGCGCTGCGGTATTGCCGACAGTGACAGGGCCAGGGCCGGAAGAACCGAACAGCGGCCCGACCAGCACGCTGGAGGAGGAGCTGGTTTTGACTTTCAGTTTCAGCAGACCATCGGTGGTATGACGCGCGATCGGGTCCGGAATATCGGGAACAGCGTTACCGACGCCCTTGGCATAAGCTTTCGCCGGGTCGAGCAGGGTCGTGGTCTGCTGGAGATCTTTATCTGTGGTAAAGACCAGAACATACAGTTTTTGCTGGCCCAGCGCTGGCGTCAGACGCATTACGCCTTCCAGACGATCGGCACTCATCACGCCGGGCTCCTGGTAGGTGAAATAGCTGCTGGGGAAGAACGCAGATGGCGTCATGTTTTGGTCAAGAATTAAGACGTTTGGCGCAAATACGCTGGTTTGTTTGTTGACTTCACTGGACAGCGTCAGGGTCAGTTCGCCAATATTCGCCGGTACGCTATAGGCTGCGACCGGGCCAGTAATACCAGCAACATCTAAACGCTGACCTGCATTGGCAAGCTGTGTGGACTGAGTTTTAGATTGATCAACCGGCGTCCAGGTTAACTGTTGCAGCGCAGCAGTTGGGATTGTTGGGGCCGCGGTGGTGTTCTGCGGAACAATATTTACATCGGCCAGGCTGATGCCAGGCGCGCTGGCAAATAACCCTGCAGATAAACAAAGGGCAACGAGACTTTTCTTCATTTTCATTGTTATCACCTCAGATAGCATGGGTTCAGCGGTGGCCAGGCAATAGCGCGCTAAACCGTAATCAAGAGGGGCTTGCGCCCCTCTTTCGGTCTTTACGTCAGGTTAGTGCTGAATTACCACCAGATTTCCATCTGAGCACCGAAGGACCACTCATCGCTGTCGCCACGGCTGGTGGTGCTGATACCAGAGTTTGTTGCAGCTGCGTATTTAGATACGTTGTTACCATTTTTAACGTAGCCCCACTCTTCATCCCATTTTGCATAGGTTGCAAAGACGCGGATTGCCGGACGAGACCAGATGCTGTCGCCTGCCTGCCACTGTTGCGCCAGGGTGATTTTGTATTGGCTGTTGCGATCGCCAGTCTGTTGAGATTTGACGTTGTCGTAGCCGACTTCCATCAGGGTGCTCATGATCGGCGTCCATTTGTACATCGGACGAATACCGACGGTGTACCATTCGGTCCCCAGGTCGTTATCCATATCGATATTCTGATACATACCGACGTACATCAGGTCCCACTTGTCGCCCAGAGAGATAGCACCGTGGTCAAGTACGCGCACCAGGCTACCGTTGTTATTCACAACATTGTTGGCATAGTTCACGCCATCAATAGTAATGCTAGATGAGCCGTAGGAACCTTGAGACAGGCCTTTGCCCTGAGTGGTCATAGAATCTGTCGCGTACTGAACCACAAACTTGTTGTAGCCCTTCAGCATGCTCTGGGTATGTTCAGCGGTGAACATCCAACCGTCTTTAGATGCGCCGTCTGCCAGGCTGTAGTCGTCGGTGGTGTTAGCACGACCGTAGTCGACGCCCAGCTCCAACATACCATCCGGGTTAGTAGCCATCTGCGCTAAACGAACGTCAAATACATCGTTCGCGGTGTCTTTGGTACGGTCATAGATATTCTGGCTGCTGAACGCGTATGAACCGCCCGCTTCCTGAGAACGGGTTGCTGCCAGAGATAGTTTACCGAAGCCCAGATCGATGTTTTCAATACCAGCACCAGGACCTGAAATATCCCAGTAATAGAAGTCGATCATGTGGACGTCATGACGCTGATAGAAGCGCTTACCGGCCCAGATAGTGGAGCCTGGCAGCCATTCAATCAGGTTTTTACCCTGCACGTTGGCTTCACGGAAGGCCGGGTCAGTCCCTTCCCAGTCATTTTGCTGTGCAACGGAGTAGGCAACGTTAGTGTCGAAGTAGAAGCTCTTATCGCCCTCTTTCCACACTTCCTGACCTAATTTAATTTCCGCATAGGTTTCACATTCGTTACCAAGACGGTATTTACTTTGTGCACCTGTTGCCTGGAAACATTGTTGTTCACCGCCGCTACCTGTCCAGCCAATGCCGGAACGAGCATAACCATGGAAATCCACAGCCATTGCCTGAACAGACATAATGCCTGCTGCTACAGCAACCGCCAGAGGGAGTTTGCGCAGAGTAATCATCGTTCTATCTCCTGAGATCATTGCTTTTCTTTAAACGCTGCCACCTTCTAAAACTGCGAATGGTTTTGCGTTTCGTTTTTTTATGGGGGCCTTAAACGCCCGGCTCTTGGTGCAACCGACGACATGCAGTGCCATCCTCACGGAACAGATGGCAACGCTCTGGCGGCAGGCCGATAGCGAATGTGGCACCCTCTTCTACCAACACCACGTCGTTCTGGCGGTAAACCAGGTTTTGACGGATGGCGGGGATCTGGATATGAATTTGTGTTTCGTGACCAAGCTGCTCGACCACCTGCACTTCACCTTCAAGGGTGACATCGGCGATATCGCTGGGCAGCAGATGTTCCGGGCGGATACCTAAAGACATGTTGGCGCCAACCTGTACCGCATGGCTGTCTACCGGGAGCCAGACTTGCTGGCGGTTTGGTAATTCAACCTGCACCTGATCAATCGCCGTTGCCGTGACTTTCACCGGCAGGAAGTTCATCTTCGGGGAACCAATGAAGCCCGCCACAAAGCGGTCAGCCGGGTAGTGATACAGTTCCAGAGGCTTACCAACCTGCGCTACGCGACCGGCATCCAGCACCACAATTTTGTCGGCCAGCGTCATCGCTTCGACCTGATCATGGGTGACGTAAATCATCGTGCGGCCAAGACGTTTATGCAGGCGGGAGATTTCAATACGCATCTGCACGCGCAGAGCGGCGTCGAGGTTCGACAATGGTTCGTCCAGCAGGAATACGCGCGGTTCGGCGACCAGCGTACGGCCAATCGCCACACGCTGACGTTGTCCGCCGGAAAGCGCTTTCGGTTTACGCTCCAGCAGGTGCGCCAGTTGCAGAACTTCCGCAACCTGATTCACGCGCTGGTTCATCACCTCTTTTTTCGCTCCGGCCAGTTTGAGGCCGAACGACATGTTCTCCGCGACAGACAAATGGGGATACAACGCGTAGGACTGAAAGACCATGCCCACACCGCGTTCGGCGGGCGGAATGTCGTTCATCCGGGTCTCCCCGATAAACAGGTCACCACTGGTGATGGTTTCAAGTCCGGCGATCATACGCAGCAAGGTCGACTTACCGCAGCCTGACGGTCCGACAAACACCACGAATTCCCCTTCGTGAATGTCGAGATTGATATCTTTCGATACCACCACGTCACCCCAGGCTTTCGTTACATTTCGTAGCTGTACGCTCGCCATGCCCTTCTCCCTTCGTTACAACCTGTCATCGACAGCAACATTCATGATGGGCTGACTATGCGCGATCCCTTGACTGCGTGAATCCTCCACCCCCCGGCTTTTTTATGGGGGAGGAGGCGGGAGGATGAGAGAGCAGCGTCTGAGACCCGGGCCACCAGCCTCAGAGGAATTTCGTGATGCAGCCTGCAAAAATCGGTGGGTTTTTATGTGCGCCAGTACGCAATACTCACATTTATGTAACACAGATCACATAAAGAGCGGGTGGGGCGTAGGGGTAAGGAGGATGGAAAGAGGTTGTCGTATAAAGAAACTAGTAACCGTTAAGCCACCTCTGCAAAATCACCAAACAGGATGGGAACTATGAAAATCAAAACTGGCGCACGCATCCTCGCATTGTCTGCATTAACGACGATGATGTTTTCCGCCTCGGCTCTCGCCAAGATTGAAGAAGGTAAGCTGGTTATCTGGATTAACGGCGACAAAGGCTATAACGGCCTCGCTGAAGTGGGCAAAAAATTCGAGAAAGACACCGGGATCAAAGTCACTATTGAGCACCCTGACAAACTGGAAGAGAAATTCCCGCAGGTTGCCGCAACCGGCGACGGCCCGGACATCATCTTCTGGGCACATGACCGTTTTGGCGGCTACGCTCAGTCTGGCCTGCTGGCTGAAATCACGCCTGACAAAGCTTTCCAGGACAAGCTCTATCCGTTCACCTGGGATGCCGTACGCTATAACGGCAAACTGATTGCCTACCCGATCGCGGTTGAAGCGCTGTCGCTGATTTACAACAAAGACCTCGTTCCAAATCCACCGAAAACCTGGGAAGAAATTCCTGCGCTGGATAAAGAGCTGAAGGCGAAAGGTAAATCTGCGCTGATGTTTAACCTGCAAGAACCGTACTTCACCTGGCCGCTGATTGCCGCCGACGGTGGTTACGCGTTCAAGTTTGAGAACGGTAAGTACGATGTGAAAGACGTGGGCGTGGATAACGCTGGCGCGAAAGCGGGTCTGACCTTCCTGGTTGATCTGATCAAGAACAAACACATGAACGCGGATACCGATTACTCCATCGCCGAAGCGGCCTTTAACAAAGGCGATACCGCGATGACCATCAACGGTCCGTGGGCGTGGTCCAACATCGATAAGAGCAAAATCAACTACGGCGTCACGCTACTGCCAACCTTCAAAGGCAAAGCGTCTAAACCGTTTGTTGGCGTTCTGAGCGCCGGTATCAACGCCGCCAGCCCGAACAAAGAACTGGCGAAAGAGTTCCTCGAAAACTACCTGCTGACCGATCAGGGTCTGGATGAAGTGAACAAGGACAAACCGCTGGGCGCCGTTGCGCTGAAATCCTTCCAGGATCAGTTAGCGAAAGACCCACGTATCGCCGCCACCATGGATAACGCCCAGAAAGGCGAAATCATGCCGAACATCCCACAGATGTCCGCATTCTGGTATGCCGTTCGTACCGCAGTGATCAACGCAGCCAGCGGCCGTCAGACCGTCGATGCCGCACTGAAGGACGCGCAGGGTCGTATCACCAAGTAATGCAGTTGTGAACGTGCCGGATGGCGGCATAAATGCCTTATCCGGCCTACATACCCTGTAGGCCTGATAAGCGCAGCGCCATCAGGCACGCTGACCAACAGGTTTTCATTGTTGTTGAGGATTGAACCCCATGGATGTCATTAAAAAGAAACACTGGTGGCAAAGCGACACGCTGAAATGGTCAGTGATGGGTCTGCTTGGGCTGCTGGTCGGTTACCTTGTTGTTTTGATGTACGCTCAGGGGGAGTACCTGTTTGCCATCATGACGCTGATTTTAAGCTCTGCTGGCCTGTATATTTTCGCTAACCGTAAAGCCTATGCCTGGCGCTATGTTTACCCGGGCGTTGCCGGTATGGGGCTGTTTGTCCTGTTTCCGCTGGTTTGTACGATCGCCATTGCTTTTACCAACTACAGCAGTACCAACCAGCTGACATTTGAGCGTGCTCAGGAAGTCCTGATGGATCGTTCGTACCAGGCTGGGAAAACCTACAACTTTGGCCTGTATCCGGCGGGTGATGAGTGGCAACTGGCCCTCACCGACGGTGAAACCGGCAAGAATTACCTTTCTGACGCCTTTAAATTTGGCGGCGAGCAGAAACTGCAACTGAAAGAAGCCGAGGCGCTACCGGCAGGCGAACGTGCAACGCTGCGTATCATCACGCAGAATCGCCAGGCGCTTACCCAATTGACCGCCATCCTGCCGGATGAAAGCAAAGTTACCATGAGTTCGCTGCGCCAGTTTTCCGGCACGCAGCCACTTTATACGCTCACTGAAGACGGCACACTCACCAACAGCCAGAGCGGCGTAAAATACCGCGCCAACAACGATATTGGTTATTATCAGGCGATTAACGCTGACGGTAGCTGGGGTAGCGAAAAACTCAGCCCGGGCTACACCGTTGCCATCGGCTGGGATAACTTCACCCGCGTGTTTACCGACGAAGGCATCCAGAAACCATTCTTCGCCATCTTCGTCTGGACGGTGGTCTTCTCGGTACTGACCGTTATTTTGACCGTTGCCGTGGGCATGGTGCTGGCCTGTCTCGTACAGTGGGAGTCTCTCAAAGGCAAAGCGATTTACCGCGTCCTGCTGATTCTTCCGTATGCCGTACCGTCGTTTATCTCGATTCTGATTTTCAAGGGCTTATTCAACCAGAGCTTTGGTGAAATCAACATGATGCTGAGCGCGCTGTTTGGCATCAAACCGGCCTGGTTCAGCGACCCAACCACCGCGCGTTCGATGATTATTATCGTCAACACCTGGCTCGGTTATCCATACATGATGATCCTGTGCATGGGTCTGCTGAAAGCGATTCCTGACGACCTATATGAAGCCTCGGCGATGGATGGCGCAGGTCCGTTCCAGAACTTCTTTAAGATTACGCTACCGCTGCTGATTAAGCCGCTGACGCCGCTGATGATCGCCAGCTTCGCCTTTAACTTTAACAACTTCGTGCTGATTCAGCTGTTGACCAACGGTGGTCCGGACCGTCTTGGTACCACCACACCAGCCGGTTATACCGACCTGCTCGTGAGCTACACCTACCGTATCGCCTTTGAAGGCGGCGGTGGTCAGGACTTCGGTCTGGCGGCGGCGATTGCCACGCTGATCTTCCTGCTGGTTGGTGCGCTGGCGATTGTGAACCTGAAAGCCACACGTATGAAGTTTGATTAAGGGAGATAACGACAATGGCTATGGTCCAACCGAAATCACAAAAGTTACGTTTATTCGCAACGCACTTAGGGCTGCTGATTTTTATCGCGGCGATCATGTTCCCGCTGCTGATGGTTATCGCTATCTCGCTGCGCGAAGGTAACTTTGCCACCGGCAGCCTGATCCCGGAAAACATCTCCTGGGAACACTGGAAACTGGCGCTGGGCTTTAGCGTTGAACACGCGGATGGCCGTGTGACGCCACCGCCGTTCCCGGTACTGTTATGGCTGTGGAACTCGGTGAAAGTGGCCAGCATTACCGCGATCGGTATCGTGACGCTTTCCACTACCTGTGCTTACGCCTTTGCCCGTATGCGTTTCCCGGGCAAAGCAACCCTGCTGAAAGGGATGCTGATTTTCCAGATGTTCCCGGCGGTGCTGTCTCTGGTCGCGTTGTATGCTTTGTTTGATCGCCTGGGCCAGTACATTCCGTTTATCGGCCTGAACACGCACGGCGGCGTGATCTTCGCCTACCTCGGCGGTATTGCGCTGCATGTATGGACGATTAAGGGCTATTTCGAAACTATCGACGGCTCACTGGAAGAAGCGGCCGCGCTGGATGGCGCTACGCCGTGGCAGGCATTCCGCCTGGTGCTGTTGCCGCTTTCCGTTCCGATTCTGGCGGTCGTGTTTATTCTGTCTTTCATTGCCGCTATTACCGAAGTACCGGTCGCGTCACTGCTGCTGCGTGATGTGAACAGCTATACCCTTGCGGTAGGTATGCAGCAGTACCTCAACCCACAGAACTATTTGTGGGGCGACTTTGCCGCCGCGGCTGTACTTTCAGCCATTCCGATCACTCTGGTGTTCTTGCTGGCACAGCGCTGGCTAGTCAACGGTCTGACCGCGGGTGGTGTGAAAGGTTAAGTTTTACCGAAGTATCTGCCCGGCAACGGGCAATGCCACTGCAACCCTCAACTTATGTTATCCCAACCTGTGACTGTTATTCGGCGCTCTACGGAGCGCCCTTTTTTTATGTTATTTTGCATCACTGTTACGATTATTTCCTTTCGTGCTCTCCATCACTGCAATTCTATTTCCTGTCTGAATATAGATAAATCAAACAGAATTAAGATCACAGAAAAGACAAAACATAATTGCAATGTAAAAAATGATAATTGTCTTCCCTGCCTGTTAAATTCAACATCACGGCACTGATCAAAAGAGCTGTATCCTCTAAGGCAGGTCTGAATGAACTCTCAATATAATTCCAGTTATATTTTTTCGATTACATTAGTGGCAACGTTAGGAGGGCTATTATTCGGCTACGACACTGCGGTCATATCCGGAACGGTAGAATCCCTGAATACCGTGTTTGTCGCACCACAACATTTAAGTGAATCCGCCGCCAACTCGCTGTTGGGCTTTTGCGTCGCCAGTGCGTTGATAGGCTGCATCATCGGCGGTGCACTGGGCGGCTATTGCAGTAACCGGTTTGGCCGCCGGGACTCGCTGAAAATCGCGGCTCTGCTGTTCTTTATTTCCGGTATTGGTTCAGCCTGGCCGGAATTAGGTTTTACGACGATTAATCCAGATAACGCCGTACCTGTTTATTTGGCCGGATACGTTCCCGAATTTGTTATTTATCGTATCATTGGTGGTATTGGCGTAGGTTTAGCCTCAATGCTCTCACCAATGTATATTGCTGAACTGGCACCCGCACATATTCGTGGAAAACTGGTGTCATTTAACCAATTCGCCATTATTTTTGGTCAATTGTTGGTGTATTGCGTTAACTATTTTATCGCCCGTTCTGGCGACGCTAACTGGTTGAATACCGATGGCTGGCGCTATATGTTTGCGTCCGAAAGTATTCCCGCCCTGCTGTTTTTACTGCTGCTGTACACCGTACCAGAAAGCCCGCGCTGGCTGATGGCGCGTGGCAGACACGAGCAGGCGGAAGGTATTCTGCGCAAAATTATGGGCAGCACCCTCGCTACCCAGGCCATGCAGGAGATCAATCAGTCTCTGGAACATGGTCGTAAAACCGGTGGTCGCCTGCTGATGTTTGGCGCAGGCGTTATCGTCATCGGCGTAATGCTGTCTATCTTCCAGCAATTCGTCGGTATTAACGTCGTGCTCTACTACGCCCCAGAGGTGTTTAAAACGCTGGGAGCCAGCACCGATGTGGCACTGTTACAGACCATCATTGTTGGCGTGATCAACCTGAGCTTTACCGTGCTGGCGATCATGACGGTGGATAAATTTGGTCGCAAACCGCTGCAGATTATTGGTGCTCTGGGCATGGCCATTGGTATGTTCAGCCTCGGTACCGCGTTTTATACCCAGGCTTCCGGGCTGGTTGCTCTGCTGTCGATGCTCTTTTACGTCGCCGCATTCGCCATGTCCTGGGGACCGGTTTGCTGGGTGCTGCTGGCAGAAATCTTCCCCAATGCGATTCGCGGCAAAGCGCTCGCCATTGCGGTGGCCGCACAATGGCTGGCGAACTATTTCGTCTCCTGGACCTTCCCGATGATGGACAAAAATTCGTGGCTGGTTTCCCATTTCCACAACGGTTTCTCCTACTGGATTTACGGTTGTATGGGTATTCTGGCGGCGCTGTTTATGTGGAAGTTTGTACCGGAAACCAAAGGCAAAACGCTGGAAGAACTTGAAGAACTGTGGGAACCCGCCGCAGAGAAAACCCAGCCTGCCTCTGCGCAGTAACCCTGACCTGCAACACGCCGCAGCCCGATTGCGGCGTGTTGTCTGTTACTCTCGCTTCAGCCGTTTTGAATTACACAGCCACAGGGTGATCACCAGCAGCAGGATCGCCGCGGAATAGATCAGCACATCCATCGGTGCTTTATGATCGACAATGATCAACCGCACAATCGCGGTGATCCCGATATAGACAAAATAGCGCAACGGAAAGTGAAACCCCGACTGAAAGTACTTCACAATCAGCGCGATAAATTCAAAATAGAGGAAGTAAACCACCAGCCCTTCCACCAGCTCATACTTGCTGGTTTGTTCCGGCGCGAACAGCACATCCGCCAGATGCAGCGTTTCTTTCCCGAGGAATACAACCAGGATCAGGCCCAGACTCAGCAGTCCCAGATTCAACACGGTCTGTAAGATGGTGGAGATAAACTCCACGCGCGGACGAGATAGCGACGTCATAACAGCACCTCTTACTCAGTGGCGAGGTTCCTGTATAACGCAAAAATGTGACAGAGATCTACATTTTTTGTTTATTTTTTGTTCTCCAGAAGATCCTTGCCGGATGGCGGCTTTGCCTTATCCGGCCTACGGCCCGGTAAGCTCTACGCACCGGGCGATCGCGTATTAACGGAAGTTCTCACTTCTGTCGCTGGTCATGTCGTACAGACCAAACTTACGTCCAAGCTGCTGGCCGCCATCTCGCGTTAGCGGCGTCCAGCCAATCGCCGCACGGCTGCGGGTCGGACCTGACGAGAACAGATCCAGCGGCACGGATACGTACACCCCTTTGGTAAAATCACCCTCTCCGTACTCATCCGGCGAGGCGTCGGTAATGGTCGCATAGCCGCCTACCACAACGCCGCTGTCAAAGCGCTTCGCCACTTCCAGCGTTCCGCCCTTATCTCCCGCCAGATACTGGCCCACGCTGGCTTTCACCAGTACATCCTGAGCGAATGACGGATTCCAGTACGCCGTCAAATGCCCGGTCTTCACGCTGTAGTCGGTGAATTTCATCATGTCCTGCGCGCTACGCCAGTCACGCTGTTTCACGTAGTTGGCATCAACACCAAACGCCCAGTTGCTGTCTAACGGACGATACAACACTTCTGCCCCCGCTCCGCCGTACATGGTTTCCAGATAGCCAGCGTAAACCTGTCCGTAGAACCCGTTTCCGAGTGACTGGAAGTAGTTGGCCTGTAGGTTATTCACGTAGACATCGTTTTGCACATACTCGCGCACATGGGTACGCACTCGTGGCAAATGCGAATCCTGCGGCGGGTTGGTGTAGTTAAATTTGTCATAGTTATTGGCGAGGTTGGCGAACAAACTCCCGGTGGTCAGCAGGTGATCGGTAACCCACCAATCCGCCGTTCCCATCACGCCCAACTGATACATATAGAAGTTTTCCGGGCCGCCCACCGACTGGTTAAGCACCGGATCGATGTGGAAATCGAAGCGTGACTTATCGATATACCAGCCCTGCTCGGTCGTTTTCGGCACCACGGGCTCAACGCGTTTTTGCGCCAGCTGGGTTTCATGGCCCAACGGTTCGCCTTCCAGATGACGCTTGAGGCTGGAAACCTCCGTTTCGGTCGTCACCTGCGGCAAGTTAAGACGATTTTCCGTAATACGGATCGTGCGGATCCCATCGGGAAGATAGTTCATCACGATCCGGTTGGCACGTTCGATCCCTTCGCGCGAATCACGGTATTTCACCTGTTCACCGGTCACATACAGCGTATCGCCCTGCACCTGAATTTTAGGATCGGCCAGTCCGGCGTTATATTTCAGCAGCGTTAGCTGATTCGCCACCACCGAGTGCTGCAGGATGGCATCCTGCGGCTGTGGCTGATATTTCGGGCGGGCGTTGTCGTTATAGTTTGGCCGCAGATCGTTGAAGTTAGTCCGCAGCGTGACCCCAAACATAAAGGTGTTCCCGCGCTCATAGCTGAGGTTAACGTCGGCCCAATCGGTGACGCGATAAATAGCGCCGACGTTAAACTTGCTCTTCTGATCCAGCTTGCCCGCAAAATCCTGCTGGTAATTGTTTCCCTCATACTCCAGTTTCAGACGCAACGGCTGCCAGGGTGTCTGATACTCGACGCCGCCAAACAGTGATGCCGGGCCGTGGAACATCTGGCTGCCGTCAATAGAACCGGCCTGCTTGTAGCTGTTATCGCGATAGCAGAATTTATCACTGTATGAGCAAAACGGATTGCTGACGTTACCGCTGGTCCCGAGATATCCCCAGCCCAGGCCAAGCGAGAAATCAAACGGCCCCCAGGCTTTATTCGCCACAATATACTCCGCATCGAACAGGCCAGTTCCGCCAATATCTCGCGCGCCAACCGCCACCTGCGGCATCCAGTAGCTCTCTTCCCACAGCCGTAGTTTGAGATCAAAAGCTTTATCCTTGTAAGTCTGATCGCCAGAAAACGACTCCACGCTACTGTATTTTTTGGTACGCACATCGGTGTAGCGCAGCGTGGTTTCCAACCACGGGAAGAGCTGCACCGACGCAGAGTAGTAGCGGTACTGATCGTTATCGCGGTAATTGAGGCTCATTTCGCCCTCACGTGCCATGCGTGCGGTTGGGGTTTGCAGCAGCCCCACGCCGCCAAAATCGGACTGCGAAGGTCCAATGGGCGCGGGCCAGGTTTCACCGTGGCAGGCAACGCTTACGCCCAGCGCCAGTAAGCTGAGCAGATAAGTTTTTCTCATTATTCGGGTATCCGCTGGGTCAGGGTGCGAAGAATGTCGGCATTAATTTCATCCGGGGTGCTGCTCCAGACAGCATCAGAGAGTCCGACATAAATGATGCTGCCGGGCATCGGCTCAACGTGACGTTTGTTCCAGTAAGCGACCGGTACTTTTTGCGTGCGCCCGTCAGGATAGATAACCCAGGCGAAGCTACGATCCGCGCCGCTGAGCCGACTTTGCCCATCGAGATAACTGGCAACATCACGCCCGGGCATAAACGGTTGTTTACCCGGATGGCTTAGCATGCCAAACAGCGTGATATGCGTTGGCTGCGCTCCGACCCACAGCGTGTAATTGCCCTGCAACGGCGGGTTGCCTCGCTCGCTGACGCGCACCACATCCGGGTCAAGGTTAATTTTCTGTCTGCCGGTCACCTTCAGCGCCTGAATTTGCTGGCGTAAGGTGTTGATAGCCTCGGCATCGTCACCGCTTTCTTCAGCGCCCAGTGTCGCCAGGCGAGCCAGTAATGCCTGCTGCTGACGTCCCGCCTCCATCGTTGCCCGCTCTTCGCTGATAACCGCGCCTGGCCACCAGCTATTACTCAACCGCGGCTGTCCAACCAGGTCGAGCAGATGCTCCGCGCCGGTCAATATTTTGGGTTCAGCGCTGCCTGCAATCATTACTTTGACATTGCCCGCAGCAAAAACAGACGCTGCGCTCAGGCCCAACAGCAGCGCCATAACGGCTCGTTTGATCATGATTTTGCCGCCTTAATCAGCGTGGTTTTCACCGGGAAGTAATGCGCGCCAAGATACTGTTCCGACTGGCGAATCTGCCCTTCACTGTCGATCCAGTAGCGGTTATGCCAGCGCGTTTGATCGGTCGTTATCTCTTCATCGAGGATCCGTACCGGGGTGTCATCGCTGCCGACCTTGATGGTGTCTGCGCCATCCCATTTGAAAACCGATCGCGCGGTGGCATAGCGTACCTGCTGATGTTCAGTCCAGCCCATTGTGCGGGTCCACGTTGCGCCATCGACTATCTGATTGGGTTTGATGAGTGGGTCTGCCGCCAGATTATTCACCTCAATTAGGTTGTCCCCGCCGAGATGCGTTTTCACAATGCGCCCATGCTGCATGACGAGAATAGCCCGATCCTGAGTCACCCATTTCTGCTGTCCGTTTTCCGCAAACGCGAGTACCACAAACAACTGGGGACCGCCATTTAGCTGCATATACTGGCTGGCGTAGGGCATATTTTGGATTTCATCGTCCGTCATCTGTACGCCGGGAGTACCAAACACGCTATCCCACAGCGAATGCCCCAACCCTTCGGTGGTGGCTGAGCACGCCTGCAGTAACAGGCAAACCATTATGAGCGCTGGTCGCTTCACGACGTTTCTCCGCATTATTGCCGGGTGGCGCGACGCTTATCCGGCCTACAAATCCCACATACATTTGGCAATTCAAAATAACCACACCGAAGTGTGGTTAGAATTAAACGTACCTTTATTACTGGGTACTGGTGGTTGTGGTGGTTGTGGTTCCGGTATTAGAACCATCGCCGCCACCGGTCGCCGCCAGGGCGACCCCCACTGCAGAACTTACGGTGCTCACGCTGGTTGCGGAGGAACTTCCTGCCGAAACCGACGCGGCAGCCGACCCTGCCGCCTCACCCACCTGAACGGGGGCGGCATAGACAGAAGTCGCCGCAAGCGCAGATATAGCCCACAGGCCATACAGAACTTTTTTCATCACAAATTCCCTTCATTGTATGAATGGAGATTTACCCAAAAGAATTTCGGGCGAGATCGAGTATACACAAGCCAAAGTGTGCAAATTACGCCAAGCGGGAATTTAGGATAATTAGATAACGAAAGGAAAAACGATCAACAAATACAATAAAGACAACTAAATCAACAAATTAAAATATAAAAATTAAAATGCAATATCCGGTAAATCCGAAAACATCAGAAATTGAATAGCATTAAGAAAATTATTTTAGGATTAAGCTCAATTAAGGTATGAAGTTAGAACGTAGATATCCTGGAGCATTCTTATAAAAAGCCGATATTAATATCGGCTTTTTATTTCATTAATGCCGGATGCGGCTAAACGCCTTATCCGGCCTACAAGTGTGTGCTATCAGGCACGCCAGGACTTATAACGGTTAATCAAACCGTTGGTAGAACTGTCGTGGCTGCTCACTTCGGAACCATCTTTCAGCTCTGGCAGAATGCGGTTCGCCAGCTGTTTGCCCAGCTCAACGCCCCACTGGTCAAAGGTGAAGATGTTCAGGATAGCGCCCTGAGTGAAGATTTTGTGTTCGTACAGTGCAATCAGCGCACCCAGGCTGAACGGCGTGATTTCGCGCAGCAGAATGGAGTTCGTTGGGCGGTTACCTTCGAACACTTTGAACGGCACAACGTGGTCCAACGTTGCCGGGTCTTTACCCTGGTCGCGGTATTCCTGCTCAACCACTTCACGAGATTTACCGAATGCCAGCGCTTCGGTTTGCGCGAAGAAGTTAGACAGCAGTTTCGGATGGTGATCCGACAGCGGGTTGTGGGTGATGGCCGGCGCGATGAAATCGCATGGAACCATTTTGGTGCCCTGGTGGATCAGCTGGTAGAACGCATGCTGGCCGTTAGTACCCGGCTCACCCCAGATGATTGGGCCAGTCTGGTAATCCACCGCATTGCCGTTACGGTCAACGTATTTACCGTTGGATTCCATGTTACCCTGCTGGAAGTAAGCCGCGAAACGGTGCATATACTGGTCATACGGCAGAATTGCTTCGGTTTCGGCACCGAAGAAGTTGTTGTACCAGATACCGATCAGCGCCAGCAGCACCGGCAGGTTTTTCTCAGCCGGAGTGGTGGAGAAGTGTTTGTCCATCGCATGCGCGCCGGAGAGCAGCTCAACAAAGTTGTCGAAGCCTACGGACAGGATGATGGACAGACCGATTGCAGACCACAGGGAGTAACGACCGCCAACCCAGTCCCAGAACTCGAACATATTGGCAGTATCAATTCCGAACTCGCCAACCGCTTTACCGTTAGTGGAGAGCGCAGCGAAGTGTTTGGCAACGTGCTTGTTGTCGCCTGCGGTCGCCAGGAACCAGTCGCGCGCGCTGTGGGCGTTGGTCATGGTTTCCTGGGTGGTGAAGGTTTTGGAAGCGACCAGGAACAGCGTGGTTTCCGGGTTCACTTTCTTCAGCACTTCGGCAATGTGCGTACCATCGACGTTAGACACAAAGTGCATTTTCAGGTGATTTTTGTACGGACGCAGCGCTTCGGTCACCATGAACGGGCCGAGGTCAGAACCGCCGATACCGATGTTTACTACATCAGTGATGGCTTTACCGGTATAGCCTTTCCAGCTTCCGGAGATGATCGCTTCAGAGAAGGATTTCATCTTCTCCAGCACAGCATTCACTTCCGGCATGACATCTTTGCCGTCAACGATGATAGGCGTATTGCTACGGTTGCGTAGCGCCACGTGCAGCACGGCACGGTCTTCAGTGCGGTTGATTTTCTCACCGGAGAACATGGACTTGATGGCACCCGCCAAATCGGTTTCTTTCGCCAGATCCTGCAGTTTAGCCAGCGTCTCTTCAGTGATGCGGTTTTTGGAGAAATCCACCAGCATCAAATCGTCAAACGTCGCGGAAAACTTAGTGAAACGATCGCTATCTTTCGCGAAAAGATCCGCGATAGTAACGTCTTTCATTTCTTCAAAGTGTTTTTGTAGTGCCTGCCAGGCTGAGGTCTGCGTTGGATTGATGTTTTTCATTAGCAATACTCTTCTGATTTTGAGAATTGTGACTGAGATCGATTGTAACGCCAGTCACAGAAAAGTGTGATTGTTTTAATGCCATTGCCAGGGCATCCGCCAAACGTGGCTAAAAAGTATAGCGGTTATCAGCGTTGTTATTAGTACCGTTACTCAACGCAGTTGCAGCATGAAAAATCCGCATAATCCCAGCGTTGACAGTGCAAGCTACACATTTTATTTATAAATACGGTATTTGCATTTGCGCCTGCACCGGTTTCTGTTCTGCCTTATGTGCCATGGTCGCTCTATTCATTCCCTGACACGAGGTAGTTATGACTGATGTAGTTGTCTCCAAATTTGGCGGTACCAGCGTGGCGGATTTTGATGCCATGAATCGCAGCGCTGATGTAGTACTTTCTGATGCTAACGTCCGTGTAGTGGTACTTTCCGCTTCTGCGGGAATCACCAACCTGCTGGTCGCACTGGCTGAAGGGCTGGAGCCAACCGCGCGCTTCGAAAAACTCGATGCCATTCGTCAAATTCAGTTCAATATTCTGGAACGCCTGCGTTATCCAAACGTGATACGTGAAGAGATCGACCGTCTGCTGGAAAACATCACCACGCTGGCTGAAGCGGCGTCACTGGCGACTTCAACCGCGCTGACCGACGAACTGGTCAGCCACGGCGAACTGATGTCTACCCTGCTGTTCGTCGAGATCCTGCGTGAGCGCAACGTGCAGGCGCAGTGGTTTGACGTACGTAAAGTGATGCGCACCAACGATCGTTTTGGCCGCGCAGAACCTGACGTCGCGGCGCTGGCCGAACTGGCAACGCTCCAGTTGGCCCCGCGTCTGAGCGAAGGTCTGGTGATTACTCAGGGCTTTATCGGCAGTGAAGGTAAAGGCCGCACCACCACGTTGGGGCGCGGCGGGAGCGATTATACGGCTGCCCTGCTGGCCGAAGCGCTGCACGCCACGCGCGTCGATATCTGGACCGATGTTCCTGGCATTTACACGACCGATCCGCGCGTTGTTCCGGCGGCGCAGCGTATTGATGAAATCGCCTTTGAAGAGGCCGCAGAAATGGCGACCTTTGGCGCGAAAGTGCTGCACCCGGCAACGTTGTTACCTGCCGTGCGTAGCGATATCCCGGTGTTTGTTGGCTCGAGTAAGGATCCAAAAGCAGGCGGTACGCTGGTATGCAATAAAACCGCGAATCCACCGCTGTTCCGGGCGCTGGCACTGCGCCGTAAGCAAACGCTGCTAACGCTGCATAGCCTGAATATGCTGCACTCTCGCGGCTTTTTGGCGGAAGTGTTCGGCATCCTCGCACGCCATAACATTTCGGTCGATTTAATTACCACATCCGAAGTCAGCGTGGCGCTGACGCTGGATACCACCGGTTCGACCTCCACCGGCGATACACTGTTAACACAGTCTCTGCTGATGGAACTGTCTGCCCTGTGTCGGGTTGAAGTGGAAGAAGGCCTGGCGCTGGTGGCACTGATTGGCAACGACCTGTCCAAAGCCTGTGGAGTGGGTAAAGAGGTGTTCGGCGTACTGGAGCCATTCAACATCCGCATGATTTGCTACGGCGCGTCCAGCCATAACCTGTGCTTCCTGGTGCCCGGTACTGAAGCCGAACAGGTGGTACAGAAGCTGCACCATAATTTGTTTGAGTGAGTAAGTGAGTAGATGCCAACGCCCGATGGCTCTTGTACCATCGGGCATTTTCACCACATTACCGTTTCATATAACAATCTGTCCAACTCCCTGACATCGCCTTCCCGACTATCCGGTAACGTCGGCGGAATCTCTCCTCTTTCCAGCTCGGCGCGGATAAATGCATGCAACAGTGGACGGCGCGGGCCGTATTCCGCTTCACCCGCACACTGCTTGCGCTCCAGCAGCTCATCAATTTCCTGACGCAATGGCGCATCCAGTTCACTTCCCGCCAGCAGCTCGGCAAAACGCATCGGTGGCACGCCTTTCCCCGCCTCCACCCAACGCACAGCCAGCAGCGGGCGAATGACGTAAAAGTACTTTTTCAATCGCACGTCGTCACCTTGCAGATAGCCACGGAAGTTTTTCCGCGCCATCGAGTAGTAGTGCCAGCGGGCACGTAGCGGGGAAAACCATTTAGGCACCAACGCTTTCAGCGCCGACACGGTCACTTCATCCTGTTGATAGACCACTGGCGAATCCAGCCACTCAATAAGCGTAGGGTTTGCGCCTTTCAGTAATCCTAGCGCCTTGCGCCATTCCCAGCCGCAGACGTCCAGCTCATCATCTATCGGCAACTCGATAACATCTCGTGGCGCTTCGATCCGCAGATACCACTCGGGCGGATGAACATAGAGAAATCGCACGTCGTAGTCGCTGTCCGGCGAGGCAAACCCCCAGCCACGGCTGCCGGATTCACAGGCATACAGCACCCTGACGCCATAGCGCTGCTCAACCTCTTTTAGCTGGCGCAATACCCTTTCACGCATCGCGCCGTCCACTGTGTTGTAGCTCATTATTCTTATCCTTTTATGTTCACAAGGCCGTGCAGCACCTGGTCCAGGCCCCCGAACACCGAGATTTTATCGATACGTTCAGCGACTCTTTCAAGGGTTTCCAGCTCTTTTAAGCGCAGCGCCACCGGGTTGTTTTCCATCACTTTCGCGGTATTCAACAGCGATCGCGTCGCGGCAGTCTCTTCACGACGGCGGATCACGTTGGCCTGGGCGGATTTCTCAGCTTCAACCAGTTGGGACAGGATGGCCTTCATATCACCCGGCAGGACAATATCTTTCACGCCGAGCGAAGCGACCTCGATACCAAACGGCGTCATTCGGGTTTTCACCTGTGCGCTCACCACCTCATCGATCACCTGCTTATCTTCCAGCAGCTCGTCCAGCGTGCGCGTTCCCACCGCTTCCCGCAGGGCAAACTGCAATTCGCGGTAAAGGTGATCCAGCGGTTTGGTTAGTTGGCCAAAAGCCAGCAACACATCGCCATAACGCCAGTTTGCGGCCAGATTTAAACGCAGGTTGACCTTATCCTTGGTCAGGATCTCTTGTCCACCGACCTCCAGTACCTGTAAACGAGTATCAACAACTTCGGCTTCAATCAGATGGTTTACCTTCCAGTATGCGGTCAACCCTGGCGGCAACAGCGTCTGGGTTTCGCCATCAATTTTCAGCACACCAACATGCCACGCAGGAACCTGTACCGTTAAGATAGCTTCACGACCTTTCACCGTACCGTTACGTCGTGGCTGTAACACTGCATTCATCACCTCAACCGGTACCGAAACCTGACGCGTATCCATACGCACCAGCTTCAGTGCTTCCTCTGCGCGCCAGTACAGACGGCGCGTTCCCGGTGACAAAATTTCCTGCAAGACGCTGTTCACATACAGCGCACCCGCTTCGGTATCGGTTAAATCGGCCACCACACAGTACTGCTCCACCCATGCAGGCTGGAAGCGACGTAAATACTCCGCCAGAGCTTCCGGAATTTCGCTGCCATCGGTATTGATCACCAGAACATCCGGTGTGTTAAACCATGGCAAACGGTGTTCACCTGCATCCAGTACCTGATAGTAATCACCCTGTCGGGATAACAGGCCAAGCTGGCCTTTACGAATAGTGATTTTTTTCTTCATTTTTTATTCCTTATTGTGAGTCAGGCGCGGGTGCAGGGGCGAAGCGGCAGGGGAATTCCCTTTTGCCTGTCGCACGGCATCTTTACCGGCAGCCTGTTCTGGAGCGTGCTAACTGCGCATCGCTCCGTTTTATTTCTATGATTAACAACCAGTTTTCATTCGGAGGATGAAATTGGGAATCGAACCCACTGTGTGTCAGTGGCTGACGGAACACTCCCGGAAAACAGCCTGTGCCGTTCCTGACGTGCCGGCGGGGTTTAACCCCCTGCGTTTTCAGCGTGATTGACGTAAGAGTTATTGCCAGAAGCGTGCCAGAAATGAAAATCGTCAGAATTTATTTTTAATGAATTGATTTATATAAATTTAATTGTTGTCGCCAATATTGGCAGTTGTCTCACTCGGTTAATTTTTTTATCTTTTAATCTCTTAACTTATCTTTTTGGATAAACCATGAAAAAGCGGCGGGTTGTAATTGGCGTACTGGGTACGGTGCTGGACAAACGCGGTAAACGCGCCAATCGGTTTAAAAAGTGGCGCCCCACGGTTGGATTGTGCCAACAGCCTGATTTCCCTGTCGACAGACTGGAACTGCTCCACCAGCCACGCGATGAAGGCATGGCGCAAAGGTTGATTGAAGACGTCGCGCTGCTCTCACCTGACACCGAAGTACGCCCGCATGCCGTGACTATTAACGACCCCTGGGATTTTGAAGAGGTCTACGCCGCCTTTCTCGACTTCGCCACCCACTACAGCTTTGATACGGAAAACGAAGAGTATCTGGTGCACATCACCACCGGGACGCACGTCGCGCAGATCTGCTGGTTTCTGCTAACTGAAGCCCGCTACCTGCCCGCCAGCCTGCTGCAAACCAGCCCGGCACCAGCCGGTTCATCGGATGAGGCCGTTTCCGCCGGCGTTTGCTCGGTAATCGATCTCGATTTAAGCCGCTACGCCACGCTCACCAGTCGTTTTCAGCGCGAACAGCAGCAGTCTGTCTCTTTTCTGAAGGCCGGGATTGATACGCGCAACGCCACCTTCAATAAACTGATCGATCGCATTGAGCGTGTGGCTCTACGTTCGACCGACCCGATCCTGCTCACCGGCCCCACCGGCGCGGGTAAATCCTTTCTGGCGAAACGTATTTTTCAGCTACGCCAGTCGAGGCATCTGGTGGCGGGAAAACTGGTCGCCGTCAACTGTGCAACCCTGCGTGGCGACAACGCGATGTCTACGTTGTTCGGTCACGTGAAAGGGGCGTTTACTGGCGCACTCACGGCGCGCAGCGGACTGCTGCGAGAAGCGGATGGCGGCGTGCTGTTTCTCGATGAGATAGCCGAACTGGGGTTAGACGAACAGGCCATGCTGCTAAAAGCGATTGAAGAAAAAACCTTTTTCCCGTTTGGCTCGGACAAAGAAGTACAGAGCGATTTTCAGCTGATTGCCGGAACCCATCGCGACATGCAGCAATGTGTCGCCGAGGGCCGTTTTCGCGAAGATCTCTACGCGCGTATCAATATGTGGAACTTCGCCCTGCCCGGTCTGGCGCAGCGGCGGGAAGATATCGCTCCGAACGTCGAGTATGAGCTACACCGTTTTTCCAGCAGTAAACAGATGCAGATCCGTTTCGACAAAGAGGCACGTGCTTGTTATCTGGCATTTGCCTGCTCCCCACAGGCGCAGTGGCGCGGCAATTTTCGCGAGCTAAGTTCATCCATCGCGCGAATGGCGACGCTTGCCGAACAGGGACGCATCACCTTATCCCTTGTCGAAGAAGAAATTGCGCTGTTAAAAGAGAGTTGGCAGATTACCGCTACGCAACCGGAACTGAACATGGACATTGACCTTTTCGATCGCCGCCAGTTAGAAACGGTGCTGGAAGTGTGTCGCCGCAGCGCGTCGCTGTCGGAAGCCGGACGCGAACTGTTTGCCGTCTCACGGCAGAAAAAAGCCAATCCTAACGATGCAGACCGCTTGCGAAAATATCTCGCCCGCTTCGGGCTGAGCTGGGAAAGCGTTCGCAGCGATCAGATACAATAAACATTATCTCACATTACCCAATCTGAACTGTTACTGGTTTTCCTAACTTCACCAGCATCATGACCAGCGCATCAAGGGTAAATTTGTTGGTTTTCTGATTAACAACATCTGAAACACGGGGCCGGGAAATATTCAGTTTCACAGCAGCTTCCGCTTGTTTCAGATGGTTTTCATCAATCCATCCGGAAATTTCTTGCATCAACTGCTGCTTCAGGCGAATGAGTTGTTCGACCTCGCATTCAGCATCATGCTTTAAGCTCTTCGCTTCCGCTTCTGCAAACCCCAGTTCGGCAAAAATATTGACATCCGGAGAGGTTACATGGCGAACCTTATTATCAACGGTATTGTTCATTTCTGATTCCTGTCTTCTTGCAAAGCGGTTCGATACCTAACTTTAGCAATGTGTTTATCGTGCTCAGAAGTACGTTTCGTCTTTTTATTGAAGCAATGCAGTACATAGACCGCGTTAGCATAGCGAGCAATGTAGATGATTCGGTACGCGCCAGATTCATACCTGAGCCTTACCTCCTCAACACCTCGACCTATCTCTGGCATCGGCTTCCAGTCAGCAGCTTCTAATCCAGCCTGTAGACGATGTAGCTGAAAACCAGCGGTTTTACGTATATCTTCAGGAAAGCTACGTAAATCATCAAATGAACTGCCAATCCAGACAATGGGCTTTAAGGCCCGCTTTATTGAAAGCATAACACATCCTTGTATAAAATTTTATACAAACAATAAAATGTGTAACCCACACGTTTTCCTGTCATTACGCTAAATCAGAATAGAAATTCCGTCACTTCAACAAGCTATATTTTGCGAGGCTCTTTCAGGATTAGTTTTATTCTGCACGAATTACCGTACACTGAGGATATCGGCTAACAGAGGGCACCCTTATGGCACTCCCCCGCATTACCCAAAAAGAGATGACCGAGCGCGAACAGCGTGAATTGAAAACGCTGCTCGACCGCGCGCGCATTGCGCATGGTCGCCTGCTGACCAACGCAGAGACCAACAGCATCAAGAAAGAGTACATCGATAAACTGATGGCCTTGCGCGAAGCAGAAGCAAAAAAAGCCCGCCAGTTGAAGAAAAAGCAGGCCTATAAACCGGATGCGGAAGCATCGTTTTCCTGGTCAGCAAATACGCCGACGCGCGGCAGACGTTAACGTCCCTTCTTCTTACGTCCCGGCGAAGTAAAACGCTTACCGTTTGCCGCCGGGCGCGATCTCTCTTTCTCCGCTGATTTTTCGATTTTCACCACCGGACGCTTAATGCCTGCGGTTTTTGGCTTCGCTTTCGCCTTCGGTTTGGCTTCTGAGGACGAGTTCTCAATCAGCTTGAACAGATCGATCAGTTCGTCATCTGTCAGGTCGCGCCATTCACCAAGCGGCAGACCAGACAAACCAACGTTCATGATACGCGTACGCTCAAGCTTGGTAACTTCATAGCCAAAGTGTTCGCACATACGACGGATCTGACGGTTAAGCCCCTGAATCAGCGTAATGCGAAACACAAACGGCGCTTCTTTCTTCACCTTACATTTTTTGGTGACGGTACCGAGAATAGGCACACCGGCCCCCATCCCACGGATAAAGTCATCAGTGACCGGCTTATCGACCGTCACCAGATACTCTTTTTCGTGATCGTTACCGGCACGCAGGATTTTATTCACCAGGTCGCCGTGGTTGGTCAGAAAGATAAGTCCCTGAGAATCTTTGTCAAGACGACCAATTGGAAACACGCGCTTGCTGTGATTCACGAAATCAACAATGTTGTCGCGTTCGCTGTCTTCGGTGGTGCTGACAATCCCTACCGGCTTATTCAGCGCGATAAAAACCAGATCTTCCGCTTCACGCGGCTCAATCAACCGACCATTTACTTTTACGACGTCGCCAGGCATCACCTGATCGCCGATGGTGGCGCGTTTACCATTCAGGAAGACATTCCCTTGTTCGATAAAGCGATCCGCCTCGCGGCGCGAGCAGATTCCGCTTTCACTGATGTATTTATTTAATCGGATGGATGAGTCGGGCAGCATAGTTTCTCCTGTATACACTTCATCCTTCAAGCTGTCTCTGCGTTGGCTGCCCTCACTCACCCAGGTCACATAGCAATCTATGCTCCCGGGGATTCGCTCCCTTGCCGCCTTGATACAACTTGAATGACTTTGTGTATTAAAAGCGAAATATACCCTACCTTGCGGACGATAAAAAATAATCGTGTTCGACTGTCCACGCGCTATTTGTGATCCGTCACACCTTTTGACACAAAAGTGTCAGCGATCCATCCCTGCAATTTTGTTGAGTGAAAACAAGCAGAATCAATACATTAGAGAGGTATGCACATCTGTGCCGACAACGCGCCATCACCACATCAAATGTGCAACACAATCGGTCATTTCAGAGCGCTGAAATAAGTGAAAATAGCTTTGAGATGGAGAACAGATGGGGTTATATCAGATCAAGAAGGCAATTTCGTGATTTGCACAAATGTGCAGGAGTCCAAAAATGGCGACGGAAAACAGCGATGATATCCGCCTGATCGTAAAAATAGCGCAGCTGTATTACGAACAGGATATGACACAAGCGCAAATAGCCCGCGAGCTGGGTATTTATCGCACCACGATCAGCCGGTTACTAAAACGTGGACGCGAGCAGGGTATCGTCACCATCGCCATTAATTACGACTACAACGAAAATCTGTGGCTGGAACAGCAGCTAAAACAGAAATTTGGCCTGAAAGAGGCGGTCGTAGTTTCCTGCGATAGCGAGCAGGAAGATGAACAACTTAATATGATGGGCGTACATGGCGCACAGTTGCTGGAACGCTTACTGGAACCTGGGGACATTATCGGGTTCTCATGGGGCCGCGCGGTACGGGGACTGGTGGAAGGATTATCTCCTGCCAGCCAGTCGCGCCAGCTGATCTGCGTACCGATTATCGGCGGACCATCCGGCAAGCTTGAAAGCCGCTACCACGTCAATACGCTGACCTACGGCGCTGCGGCAAAGCTCAAAGGGGAATCACACCTGGCAGATTTCCCGGCACTGCTGGAAAACCCGCTGATCCGTAACGGGATCATGCAGTCACGACATTTTAAATCGATTTCTGCGTACTGGGATAATCTGGACATCGCGCTGGTCGGGATTGGATCTCCGGCGATACGTGATGGCGCCAACTGGCACGCCTTTTACGGCTGTGAAGAGAGTGATGACCTGCATGCCCGCCAGGTCGCCGGAGACATTTGCTCGCGCTTTTACGATATCAACGGTGTAACCGTAGAGACCAATATGAGTGAAAAGACGCTCTCCATCGAAACCAATAAATTAAAACAGGCGCGTTACTCCATTGGCATTGCAATGGGTGAAGAAAAATACAGTGGGATATTAGGCGCATTACGTGGGAATTATATTAACTGTTTAGTCACCAACAGTCATACCGCTGAATTATTGTTGAAGTAAATAAATTCTAATTGGTCCTGCCATAATTAATTTTATGTGGGATCCCCTTATCTGAATCGGGAGTTTATTATGCAAACGTGGTTAAACTTGCAGGGCAAAGTCATTATTGTTACCGGTGGCGCATCCGGAATTGGTCTGGCGATTGTCGAAGAGTTATTAGCGCAAGGCGCTAATGTACAAATGGCAGATATTCATGGCGGAGAAGGTAAATACGATAGCCATGACGGGTATCATTTCTGGCCAACGGATATTTCCAGTGCCAAAGAGGTTAATCATACTGTCGCTGAAATTATCCAACGCTACGGACGTATTGATGGGCTGGTAAATAATGCTGGCGTTAATTTTCCGCGTCTGCTGGTCGATGAAAAAGCACCCGCCGGGCAATACGAACTCAACGAAGCTGCTTTCGAAAAAATGGTTAATATCAACCAGAAAGGTGTGTTCTTAATGTCGCAGGCAGCGGCACGCCAAATGATAAAACAGCGTAACGGCGTGATTGTGAATGTCTCTTCCGAAAGCGGACTGGAAGGTTCTGAAGGTCAAAGCTGTTACGCCGCGACCAAAGCCGCATTGAATAGTTTTACCCGTTCCTGGTCGAAAGAGTTGGGCAAACACGGCATCCGCGTGGTTGGTATTGCACCTGGCATTCTGGAAAAAACCGGACTGCGGACCCCCGAGTATGAAGAAGCGCTGGCCTGGACCCGCAACATCACCGTCGAACAGCTGCGCGAGGGCTACACCAAGAACGCGATCCCGATTGGTCGTTCAGGGCGCTTAAGCGAAGTTGCTGATTTTGTTTGTTATCTTTTATCTGAGCGCGCCAGTTATATTACCGGAGTAACCACTAACATTGCGGGCGGAAAAACGCGCGGCTAAGGAGGTTTTATGGTCAATGCAATCTTCTGTGCTCACGGCAAACTGGCCTGCGCCATGCTGGAATCGGTACAGATGGTCTACGGTGATGCCAACGTTGAAGCCGTGGCATTTGTCCCCGGAGAGAACGCCAGCGACATTGTGGAAAAGCTAAAAAAGTTAGTAAGTATTCACACTGGAGATGAATGGCTGATTGCCGTCGATTTGCAATGTGGCAGTCCCTGGAATGCCGCTGCGACGCTGGCGATGCACAATCCGGCGATACGGGTCATTAGCGGGTTATCACTGCCGTTGGCGCTGGAACTGGTAGACAACCAAAGCAGTATGAATGTGGATGAACTGTGCGAACACCTGACGACCATTGCTCAACAAACCTGTGTCGTCTGGAAGCATCTGGAAACGGCCGAAGAGGATTTCTGATGAACATTACCCTTGCTCGTATTGATGACCGCCTGATCCACGGTCAGGTCACCACCGTCTGGTCGAAGGTGGCGAATGCCCAACGGATTATTATCTGTAATGACGACGTTTATAACGATGAAGTACGTCGCACATTATTACGTCAGGCTGCCCCACCGGGAATGAAAGTGAACGTCGTTAATATCGAAAAGGCGGTCGCGGTTTACCATAATCCGCAATACCAGAACGAAACCGTTTTTTATCTATTTACCCGCCCACAGGATGCATTAGCAATGGTCAAGCAAGGCGTGAAAATCGCCACGTTAAATATTGGTGGCATGGCCTGGCGGCCTGGTAAAAAACAATTAACCAAAGCCGTTTCTTTAGATAACGACGATATTCACGCGTTTCGTGAGTTAGATAAACTGGGTGTTACGCTGGATTTACGCGTTGTCGCATCCGATCCATCTATTAATATTCTCGAAAAAATAGAAGAACAATCGTTCGCTGAATAAATAAAAATGCCTGTGTACTTATGCTTTAACAGGCAGGGATGATCACATTCACAAGGTGACATATTATGGAAATAAGTACCCTACAAATTATCGCCATATTCCTATTTTCCTGTATTGCCGGAATAGGCAGCGTGCTGGATGAGTTCCAGACCCACCGTCCGCTAATTGCTTGTACCGTTATCGGCCTGATCCTCGGTGATTTAAAAACCGGGATTATGCTCGGCGGCACGCTGGAGTTAATCGCCCTTGGCTGGATGAACGTCGGCGCAGCGCAGTCTCCCGATTCGGCGCTCGCCAGTATTATCTCCGCCATTCTGGTTATCGTCGGTCAGCAAAGCATTGCTACCGGTATCGCCATCGCCCTGCCGGTGGCGGCGGCAGGTCAGGTGCTGACGGTATTCGCCCGTACCATCACCGTGGTGTTCCAGCACGCGGCGGATAAAGCAGCCGAAGACGCCCGCTTTCGCACCATCGACATGCTGCACGTTTCCGCTCTCGGCGTACAGGCGCTGCGCGTTGCCATCCCTGCATTAATCGTCTCGCTGTTTGTCAGCGCCGATATGGTCAGCAATATGCTCAACGCCATTCCGGAATTCGTCACCCGCGGATTGCAGATTGCCGGTGGCTTTATCGTGGTGGTCGGCTACGCCATGGTGCTGCGCATGATGGGCGTGAAGTACCTGATGCCCTTCTTCTTCCTCGGGTTTATCGCTGGGGGTTATCTCGATTTGAGCCTGCTGGCTTTCGGTGGGGTTGGTGTGATTATCGCGCTGGTCTACATCCAGTTGAACCCACAGTGGCGTAAAGCCGAACCGCAGACGCAACCCGCCTCTTCTCAAGCTCTCGATCAGCTTGATGACTAATGGAGCCAGCCATGGAACAGAAAAAACTGACCAAATCCGACCTGTTTAGCATGTTTGTTCGCTCCAACCTGCAACAGGCGTCATTCAACTTTGAACGCATTCATGGACTGGGCTTTTGCTACGACATGATCCCTGCCATCAAGCGCCTGTATCCGCTGAAAGAGGACCAGGTTGCAGCACTCAAACGCCACCTGGTGTTTTTCAACACTACGCCTGCCGTTTGCGGCCCGGTGATTGGCGTGACCGCCGCGATGGAAGAAGCTCGCGCCAACGGTGCGGAAATTGATGACGGGGCCATCAACGGCATCAAAGTTGGGCTGATGGGCCCGCTGGCCGGTGTTGGCGACCCGTTGGTCTGGGGAACATTGCGCCCGATTACCGCCGCGCTCGGCGCATCGCTGGCACTGTCCGGAAACATTCTCGGCCCACTATTGTTCTTCTTTATTTTCAATGCAGTACGTCTTGCCATGAAGTGGTACGGCTTACAGCTTGGCTTTCGTAAAGGGGTCAATATCGTCAGCGACATGGGCGGCAACCTGCTGCAGAAACTGACCGAAGGCGCATCGATTCTCGGCCTGTTTGTCATGGGGGTGTTGGTCACTAAATGGACCAGCATCAACGTGCAGCTGGTGGTATCGCAAACGCCTGGCGCAGACGGCACCACCGTCACCATGACCGTGCAGAACATTCTCGACCAACTCTGCCCCGGCCTGCTGGCGCTGGGTCTGACGCTGCTGATGGTGCGTCTGCTCAACAAGAAAATTAACCCGGTATGGCTGATCTTCGCCCTGTTTGCGCTGGGGATTATCAGTAACGCGCTGGGTTTCCTGTCCTGATTTTTTCGCCCCGGCGATGCCGGGGCTACTTCAACAAATAGTCCTCGAAAGAGGAAGAGGTGGTAACAATGCAAACAACAACAGCTTTACGCCTTTATGGTAAACGCGATCTGCGCCTGGAAACCTTCGATCTTCCTGAAATGCAGGACGATGAAATTCTGGCCTCAGTCGTAACCGACAGCCTGTGCCTTTCTTCCTGGAAAGAGGCTAACCAGGGCGAGAACCACAAAAAGGTGCCGGACGATGTGGCTACCAACCCGATCATCATCGGTCACGAGTTTTGCGGCGATATCATTGCCGTAGGCAAAAAATGGCAGCATAAGTTTCAGCCCGGCCAGCGCTATGTCATTCAGGCTAACCTGCAACTGCCGGATCGCCCGGACTGCCCCGGCTACTCCTTCCCGTGGGTGGGCGGTGAAGCCACGCACGTCATCATTCCTGATGAAGTCATGGAGCAGGACTGCTTGTTGGCTTACGAAGGCGAAACCTATTTTGAAGGCTCGTTGGTTGAGCCGCTGTCCTGCGTGATTGGCGCATTCAACGCCAACTATCACCTACAGGAAGGCACGTATAACCACAAGATGGGCATTCGTCCGCAGGGGCGTACACTGATACTCGGCGGCACCGGGCCGATGGGACTACTGGCGATCGACTACGCGCTGCATGGTCCGGTTAACCCGGCGCTGCTGGTGGTGACCGACACCAATAACGACAAGCTGAGCTACGCCCGCAAGCACTATCCATCAGAACCACAAACGTTGATCCATTATCTCCACGCCCAGGATGCAGGTTATGACACCTTGATGGCGCTTAGCGGCGGGCACGGGTTTGATGACATCTTTGTGTTTGTACCCAACGAACAGTTGGTTACGCTGGCCTCTTCTTTGCTGGCTGCCGATGGTTGCATGAACTTCTTTGCCGGTCCGCAGGATAAGCAGTTTAGCGCACCGATTAACTTCTACGACGTGCACTATGCCTTCACCCATTATGTTGGGACATCTGGCGGCAATACCGACGACATGCGCACGGCGGTAAAACTGATCGAAGAGAAGAAAGTTCAGGCGGCAAAAGTGGTGACGCACATTCTGGGATTGAATGCGGCAGGTGAAACAACGCTGGAACTGCCGCAGGTCGGTGGAGGTAAAAAACTGGTTTACACCGGAAAATCATTGCCGTTAACTGCGCTCACCCAGATTGACGATCCGGCCTTGCGCGCTATCCTGGAGCGTCATCAGGGGATCTGGTCGCAGGAAGCCGAACAGTACATATTGTCTCACGCCGAGGAAATTTAACATGATTAACCGCGACACCCAGTTGTGCATGTCGCTTGCCGGTCGTCCCGGCAACTTTGGCACACGCTTTCATAACTATCTGTATGAAAAATTAGGGTTAAATTTTATCTACAAAGCCTTTACTACGCAGGATATTGAGGCCGCAGTCAAAGGCGTTCGCGCACTCGGGATTCGCGGCTGTGCGGTCTCTATGCCGTTTAAAGAGAGCTGCATGCCGTTTCTGGATGCCATCGATCCTTCCGCAAAAGTCATTGATTCCGTCAACACCATCGTCAATGACAACGGTACGCTGACAGGATTTAACACCGACTACATTGCGGTAAAAAGCCTGATTACCAGCCACCAGCTTGATAACCACGCACGCGTCATGATCCGCGGCAGCGGTGGAATGGGTAAAGCGGTCATTGCTGCATTTCGCGATGCCGGTTTTCACGATGTAATCGTCGCCGCCCGTAACCGGGAGAGCGGTCCGGCGCTGGCAAAACAGTACGGTTTCCAGTGGCAACCGCAGCCGGAAGGGATTACCTGCGATATTCTGGTCAACGTGACGCCTGTCGGCATGGCTGGCGGTAAAGAGAGCGATGAGCTGGCCTACAGCGAAGCAATGGTCGCTGCCGCCAGCGTGGTGTTTGACGTCGTCGCCCTGCCGCCGGAAACACCGGTAATCAAACTGGCACAGCAATTAGGTAAAAAGACCATCAGCGGTGCAGAGGTGATTGCCTTACAGGCCGTAGAGCAGTTCGCCATGTACACCGGCGTACGCCCGGATGACGCGCTAATCGCCGAAGCGGCAGAATTTGCGCGGGCGGGGTAAAGAAGCAGGAACAGAGCGCCAGGGATGGGCGCTCTGTCTATTTTAGGTACTATACAACAGCGAACAGTTGCTGGTCAGCTTTCGCTTCCAACTGCGCCAGCGCGGGAATCAATTGGCTGATGTTGACCAGACTGTGTCCTAACTGGCATATGCTCTCATACGCAAAATGTTCCTGACCTTCCCCCCCCATGGTCAGCAGGCTTTCGCCCATAAAATTCAGCGTCTGGTACAACCCTGCCAGCGCCTCTTCACAGCCAAACGATAGCGCCAGATTTTCTTCAGTAGTGAGATGGCTACAATCAAGATGGCGGAACGCCTCGGCGAGTGAGAAATAAAGTAGATCGGCCTGTGAAATGAGAGAATAGCGGACATTAAAATGGGGATAAAACGTAGTTAGTCATGCCATCAGCAGGTAATATGACGATACGCAAAAAGTACGCCATCAATTGCTAAATCATCGCGTCTAAGAAGGTTTGGGAGAGTTCAATGTCTTCAGCGTTTCAGCATCGATTCATTCTGACTGGTGGCCCAGGGTCAGGCAAAAGCACGATAATTGATACGATTATAAAACGAGGGTTTTGGTGTTCTAAAGAAGCTGGAAGAGGTGTGATCCAAGACCAGGTTAACATCGGCGGCGATGCATTACCGTGGGCCAACCAGACTGCATTTGCAGAGCTGATGCTATCCTGGGAAATGCGTTCGTGGCATGAAGCGGAAGGGCATACACAACCCTGCTTCTTTGATCGTGGTGTTCCTGATGTTGTAGGTTATTTATGTCTTTCTGAACTTACCATACCGAGGCATCTGGAAAACGCCATCGAGAAATTTCGCTATAACCGAATCGTATTTATTGCACCACCCTGGCGTGAAATATATGTACAGGACACAGAGCGCAAACAATCTTTCGATGTTGCCATCGCGACATATCACGCAATGGTAAAAACATACCGTATGTATGACTATCAGTTGATTGAATTACCATGTGTTTCTGTAGAAGAGCGAGTGGATTTTATTCTTTCCAGGATAAAACCCTGCTAAGACGGCAACTACGTGTAGTGGTGAATCACCATGCATGAATCTGTCATATTCTAGTGGACATATAGCTTCCGCCCCTGGCACAAAGCCCTCCCAATCCCCTATCATCGATTCTCGTATCAACCGCAGCATCCTGATAAACTACGTATTATTGCGAGACACTTTCCTGTTTCCTCCAGCAAGCATTTCCCCTTACTCCCCATTTTTTTACTCTCTAGTCTCAACTTGTCAATTCATAATGTAGTTTATAAAATACATGGAACGTCATCATGGAAATTCTTCAGACAATGGTTTTCCAGCGTTGGGAGCACAACCTACGGGACAGGAGAGCTAAAACGCTCATTGCTACACGCCTTTTTCGTCTGGCTAATGGTTTAGCTGGTGATGTTAAACCTGTTGGGGAAGGCGTCAGCGAAATGCGCATTTCTTACGGTCCTGGCTACAGGATTTACTTTAAACAGCAAGGTTGCCGCATCATCATTTTGTTATGTGGGGGCGATAAAAGCTCACAAGCCAACGATATTACTCTTGCAAAAATGCTCGCCCGTACACTGGATTCACAGGAGGTCTTCTGCCATGAATAAACTTACTCACTACGATCCCGCGACTGCGCTGGTTGATGATGAAGAAATTGCCGTGTTTATGGCCGATGCCCTCGAAACAGGCGATGCAGCATACATTGCAAAAGCACTGGGCGTGGTAGCTCGCGCTAAGGGAATGGCGAACATTGCGGCAGAAACGGGATTATCCCGCGAGCAGCTTTATCGCTCTTTTAGTGAGAAAGGTAACCCGACGCTGAAAACCACCCTTGCAGTGATGAAGGTACTCGGCATTGAATTGACACTTAAAAAATAGCCTCAGCTTCTGTCTCCCCCTTCCAACATCGTGAGCCATATCAGTAAGGCGTTTGGCTGATAGTGGTAGCATTAGCGCGGTTTGTAATTTTCTGATTACATGGAGAAATGATGGAACTGCTTTTATTGAGTAACTCGACGCTGCCGGGCAAAGGCTGGATGGAACATGCGCTGCCGCTGATTGCTGAACAACTGAATGGTCGCCGTACGGCGGTGTTTATTCCGTTCGCTGGCGTGACGCAAACCTGGGATGAGTACACGGCGAAAACGGCAGCCATCTTTGCGCCAATGGGCGTCAACGTTACGGGTATTCATACCGTTGCCGATCCGATTGCCGCTATTGAAAACGCAGAGCTGGTGATTGTCGGCGGGGGTAATACCTTCCAGTTACTGAAAGAAAGCCGCGAACGCGGACTGCTGGCGCCGATTGTGGATGTCGTCAAACGCGGTGCGCTGTACATCGGCTGGAGCGCGGGTTCCAACCTTGCCTGCCAGACCATCCGCACCACCAACGACATGCCGATTGTCGATCCAAAAGGTTTTGATGCCCTGAGTCTGTTCCCGCTGCAGATTAACCCACATTTCACCAACGCGCTGCCGGAAGGCCACAAAGGCGAAACGCGTGAACAGCGTATCCGCGAGCTGCTGGTTGTGGCACCGGAGCTGACGGTGATTGGCCTGCCGGAAGGGAACTGGATTAAGGTAAGTAACGGTCAGGCCGTGCTCGGCGGCCCGAACACCACGTACATCTTTAAAGCGGGTGAAGAGGCGGTTGCCGTTGAAGCAGGCCACTGCTTTTAGTTGATTTGTTGTCTGATGCCGGATGGCGGCTTCGCCTTATCCGGCCTACAAGATCGACGACAACATTGCCGGATGGTGGCATAAATGCCTTATCCGGCCTACTGTTTTACCTCACTCAAAAATCATCCCGCCCATCGTCTTCATCCGGCTGTTCCAGCACGCTGTAAGCCACGGAGCAAAACAGCGAGTTCAGACGCTGCATATCGCCCAACAGCGCCAGGTGCAAGGAGCTGGTTTCGATGCTCTGCACGTTCTGCTGATGCAGACGGTCAACGTGCGCATGCGAATAACGACGATTGAGAATACGGAAGCGGTGCTTGCTGCGGCGCAGACGGCGGGCGCTGGTCACATCTCCTGAGAAGAACACCGACATCGCCAGCTGCAGATTGCTGAGCAACTGATCGTAGAGCGCATCCAGTTCTTTCAGCCCTTCGACAGAGAATGCCCGGCGAGCAGCCAGCGACTTATCGGCTATCTCGCTGCCCATACGTTCGACAATATCGGAAGCCTGCTCAAGGTTGAGCGACATTTCGATAATCTCCGCCCAACGGCGCGATTCCTCTTCCGCCAGCTCATCCTTTGGCATCCGCGCCAGATAGAGCTTAATTGCCGTGTACAGCACGTTAATATCATCCGCCATCCTGCGCAGCTCTTTCTCTTCACGCGGTTCGCCGTGCATTACTTTCTTCAGCCCGTCCATCATCTGCTCCATCGCGTCACCGATACGCAGGGCTTCACGGGCGGCATTGGCCAGCGCGAGCGTCGGCGTATCCAGCGCGCTGACGTCCAGATGTTTGGGTTTCAGATGTGCATCCAGCTCCGGCTCATCGCGGATGATACGCTTACAAAAACGCGCCATCGGTTCGGCGAACGGTACCATCGCCACACAGCGCACCAGGTTGTAGAAGACGTGGAAGTAGATAACCAGTTCAGATTTCGGTAGCGGCAGTTCATCCATCAGATTGGCCAGCGGATGAACAAACGGCAGGATAATCAGGCTCCCCACCAGCTTAAATAGCAGGCTACCGAGCGCCACACGGCGTGCTGCGGCGTTAGCGGCGCTGTTATTCAACATCGCCAGCAGGCCGGACCCGAGGTTGGCACCAATCACCAGACACAACGCCACCGGGAACGAGATAATGCCTGCCGCGGTCAGCGTGGCCGTCAGCAGTACCGCCGCCAGGCTGGAGTAACTGATAATCGCAAACATGGCGCCAATCAGCGCATCGAGCATAATATCGCCGGTGAGCGAGGCAAAAATAACCTGTACACCATTAGCCTGGGTGATCGGCGTTACCGCCTGCACAATCAGCTCCAGCGCCAGCAAAATCAACCCCAGCCCAATACCGACCCGCCCCAGTTGCCCCACGCGGGACTGCTTACGCCCGAGAAAGAAGATCACGCCGATAAAAATCAGCAGTGGTGACAGCCAGGAGAGATCGAAGGTCAGGATACGCGCCATCAGCGCGGTCCCCACGTCGGCGCCGAGCACTATGACCAGCGCAGGGGTAAGCGCCACGAGATCTTGTGCAACAAACGAGGTCACCAGCATGGTGGTGGCGTTGCTGCTTTGCACCAGCGCCGTTACGCCGATACCCGCACAAAAGGCGAGCGGCTTCTTTTCAACACTACGGCTGAGCACGGTACGCAAACGGGCGCCGAAGACGCGCATCACGCCGGTACGCACAATATGCGTACCCCAAACCAGCATCGCGACCGCAGAAAGCAGGTGTAACAGAGTTAACACGGAATCAGGTTCTCCTTATTTTTATGTTTTTTTGAGGCTCATTTGCCTGATGGCGCTGCGCTTATCAGGCCTACAAATCATCCCTATGTAGGCAGGATAAGGCGTTTACGCCGCCATCCGGCAACGGCCCCCTTTCAGTATAAGGGTTTAAACGTAATAAAGAGACAGGGCACTCATTGAGCGCCCTGTTTGTTGTAAAGAAAGATGACAGTTTTGTGAATCAGTCGGCGTCATAGCCGAGGTTCGGCGCTAACCAGCGCTCCACTTCCGCCACGCTCATCCCTTTACGGAAGGCATAATCTTCAACCTGATCGCGCTGGATTTGCGCCACGGCGTAGTACTTGCTGTCCGGATGACTGAAATACCAGCCGGAAACCGACGCGCCTGGCCACATGGCGAAGGATTCGGTGAGCTTCATCCCGGTGTGCGCTTCCACATCCAGCAGTTCCCAGATGGTGGCCTTTTCAGTGTGTTCCGGGCACGCCGGATAGCCCGGCGCCGGGCGAATCCCCTGGTAGTTTTCGCGGATAAGCTCCTCGTTACTGAGGTTCTCATTCGCCGCATAGCCCCAGTAAACTTTACGCACGCGCTCATGCAGATACTCCGCGAATGCTTCCGCCAGACGGTCAGCGATCGCTTTCACCATGATCTTGTTGTAGTCGTCGTGCTGGGCTTCGAAGGCATCCGCCAGCGCATCTTCCTCAAGACCACCGGTCACCGCGAAAGCACCGATGTAATCCGCTTTGCCGCTCAGTTTCGGCGCAACAAAGTCAGACAGGCAGTAGTTGGCGAAACCGACTTTTTCCGTCTGCTGGCGCAGATGATGGCTCACGTTGATGACGTGCGTACGCGTCTCGTCACGGTAAATCTCGATGTCGTCACCCACGCGGTTGGCCGGGAATAACCCCACCACGCCACGCGGATTCAGGGTCTTCTCGGTGCTGAGTTTATCCAGCATGTCGTTAGCGTCTTTGAACAGGCGCTTCGCCTCTTCTCCTACTACCTCATCTTCGAGAATGCGCGGGTACTTCCCGGCCAGCGACCAGGTCATAAAGAACGGCGTCCAGTCGATGTAATTGCGCAGAGTTTCGATGCTGGCTTCCACTTCCTGCACGCCCAGACGGTGCGCCACCGGCGGGGTGTAGTTTTCCCAGTCGAAGGCCAGATCGTTGTCGCGGGCAGCCTGTAACGTTACTGGCGGGGTACGCGGTTTCTTACGCGCATGCTGGATACGCACGGTTTCGTACTCTTTACGCGTACGGGCGACAAAGTCATCACGCTGGGTGTCAGAGAGCAGCGCAGCCACCACGCCAACGGTACGCGAGGCGTTCTGCACGTACACCGTCGGGCCGCTGTAGTTCTGCTCGATTTTCACCGCCGTGTGCGCTTTTGAGGTGGTCGCGCCGCCAATCAGCAGCGGAATAGTGAATCCCTGACGCTCCATCTCTTTCGCCACGTTGACCATTTCGTCCAGCGATGGGGTAATCAGCCCGGAAAGGCCAATCAGATCGGCATTCACTTCACGCGCCGTTCTGAGGATTTTCTCCGCGGGCACCATCACGCCAAGATCGACGATTTCGTAGTTGTTACATTGCAGCACCACGCCGACAATGTTTTTGCCGATATCGTGCACATCGCCCTTCACGGTCGCGATGACCATTTTGCCGTTGCTGGAGCCTTTCTCTTTGCTGGCCTCAATGTACGGTTCGAGGTACGCCACCGCCTGCTTCATCACGCGGGCGGATTTCACCACCTGCGGCAGGAACATTTTGCCCTCGCCGAACAGATCGCCAACGACGTTCATGCCGTCCATCAGCGGTCCTTCAATAACTTCGATCGGACGCGCAGCCTGCTGGCGCGCTTCCTCGGTATCCAGCTCAATAAACTCGGTAATGCCTTTCACCAGCGAGTATTCGAGGCGCTTTTTCACGTCCCAGGTGCGCCACTCCGCCATCTGGGCATTCGCCGTGTCGTCGGTTTTACTGCCGCGATATTTCTCTGCCAGCTCCAGCAGTCGTTCGGTGCCATCGTCACGACGGTTGAGGATCACATCTTCAACAGCATCGCGCAGCTCGGCGGGCAAGTCGTCGTAAATAGCCAGCTGTCCGGCGTTGACGATCCCCATGTCCATGCCGTTGCGAATGGCGTAGTAGAGGAATACCGCGTGAATGGCTTCACGTACCGGGTCGTTGCCACGGAACGAGAATGAAACGTTAGAAACGCCGCCGGAGATCAGCGCGTGCGGCAGTTCGCGTTTGATATCTTCACACGCGCCGATAAAGTCCTGCGCGTAGTTGTTGTGCTCATCAATACCGGTCGCGACAGCAAAGATGTTCGGGTCGAAGATGATATCTTCCGGCGGGAAGCCCACCTCTTCGGTAAGAATTTTGTACGCCCGACGGCAGATTTCGATTTTACGTGCGCGGGTGTCGGCCTGCCCTTGCTCGTCAAAGGCCATCACCACCACCGCGGCACCGTAGCGACGCAGCAGCTTCGCGTGATGGATAAAGGTCTCAACCCCCTCTTTCATCGAGATGGAGTTAACGATGCCTTTACCCTGAATGCACTTCAGCCCTTTCTCGATAACGTCCCATTTCGAGGAGTCGATCATAATCGGCACGCGGGCGATATCCGGCTCACCGGCGATCAGGTTGAGAAAACGCACCATTGCCGCTTCGGCGTCGAGCATCCCCTCATCCATGTTGATATCGATGATCTGCGCGCCGCTTTCCACCTGCTGACGGGCGACGTCCAGCGCTTCGCTGTATTTCTCTTCTTTGATCAGGCGTTTAAACTTCGCCGAACCGGTGACGTTGGTACGCTCGCCAACGTTCACAAACAGGCTGTCGTCGCCGATGTTCAGCGGCTCAAGGCCGGAAAGGCGGCAGGCAACCGGGATTTCCGGCAAGCGGCGCGGCGGTAAGCCATCCACTGCGCGGCTCATGGCGGCGATATGTTCCGGCGTGGTGCCGCAGCAGCCGCCGACGATATTCAGGAAACCGGCCTCAGCCCACTCGCGAATCTGCGCCGCCATGGTGTCGGCGTCGAGATCGTATTCACCAAAGGCGTTCGGCAGACCGGCGTTCGGGTGCGCGGTGACGTAGCATTCAGCAATGCGCGACAGTTCCTGCACGTACTGGCGCAGCTCGTCCGGGCCTAACGCGCAGTTCAGACCGAAGGTCAGCGCATCGGCGTGGCGCAGGGAGTTGTAGAATGCTTCGGTAGTCTGGCCGGAGAGCGTACGCCCGGAAGCATCGGTGATGGTGCCGGAGAGCATAATCGGCAGCTCAACGCCCAGCGCTTCGAATTCGGTTTTAACCGCGAAAATAGCGGCTTTGGCGTTCAGAGTATCGAAGACGGTTTCAATCAGGATCAGGTCACTGCCGCCTTCCACCAGCGCTTTGGTGGATTCACGGTAGGCGGCCACCAGCTGATCAAAGGTAATGTTGCGGTAAGCCGGGTCGTTAACATCAGGCGAGATAGACGCCGTACGGTTCGTTGGGCCGAGCACGCCCGCGACGTAGCGCGGTTTTTCCGGCGTGCGCGCCGTCCATTCGTCAGCCGCCGCACGCGCCAGTTTGGCTGCCGCAAAGTTGATTTCCGCCGACAGGGATTCCATCTGGTAATCCGCCATGGCGATAGTCGTCGAGTTAAAGGTGTTGGTTTCGATGATATCCGCGCCCGCCTCAAAGTAGGCGTTATGGATGGCGGCGATGACCTCCGGTTTGCTGAGCACCAACAGGTCGTTGTTGCCTTTCAGATCGCACGGCCAGTCGGCAAAGCGTTCGCCGCGGAAATCCTCTTCGCTCAGACGATATCCCTGGATCATGGTGCCCATACCGCCGTCCAGCACCAGAATACGTTCATTTAACTGCTGACGTAATTGTTCTACTTTGCTGCTCACACTCGCTCCCGACAACGCTCAACCAGACCGAAAAAAACTCAACAGGTCATACTGGCACAAACCTGAGAGGCGGAAAAGAGAACAACGGCCAACATGAGACATGTTCAGCTTCACTCATCCGATCAGTACAGGAATTCTTGCATTATAATTGAATAAAACGAAAATAATTTCCACGATACAGAAAAGGAGTCTGCCATGGTAGCCACTGTCCCCGCGAAACGCGGTAGAAAACCCGCCGCTGCTACTGCGCCTGCAACCGGGCAGGTTCAGTCTCTGACCCGCGGTCTGAAGCTGCTGGAGTGGATTGCGGAATCCAACGGCAGCGTGGCGCTGACCGAGCTGGCGCAGCAGGCTGGCCTGCCAAACTCCACGACTCACCGTTTGCTGACCACCATGCAGCAGCAGGGTTTTGTCCGTCAGGTGGGTGAATTAGGCCACTGGGCCGTAGGTGCGCATGCGTTCATCGTCGGCAGCAGCTTTTTGCAAAGCCGTAATCTGCTGGCGATTGTCCATCCGATCCTGCGCAAGCTGATGGAAGATTCCGGTGAGACGGTAAACCTGGCCGTGCTGGATCAAAGCGATCATCAGGCCATTATTATCGACCAGGTGCAGTGCACCCAACTGATGCGCATGTCCGCGCCTATCGGCGGCAAGCTGCCGATGCACGCCTCCGGTGCGGGTAAAGCGTTTTTATCCCAACTGAGCGAAGAACAAGTGACTGGCCTGCTGCACCGCAAAGGCCTGCATGCTTATACACACGCCACGCTGGTGTCGCCAGTGCATCTGAAGGAGGATTTGGCCCAGACGCGCAAGCGCGGCTATTCCTTTGATGATGAGGAACATGCGCTGGGTCTGCGCTGCGTGGCGTCGTGCATTTATGACGAGCACCGCGAGCCGTTCGCTGCGATTTCCATTTCCGGACCCATTTCGCGTATTACCGACGATCGCGTGACCGAGTTTGGCGCCATGGCGATCAAAGCGGCGAAAGAAGTAACGCTGGCGTACGGCGGATTTCGCTAAGATGGGGTTGCCGGGTGGCGGCTACGCCTTACCCGGCCTGCTATCCAGGGTTAGGGCAGATTTGTAGGCCTGATAAGCGTAGCGCATCAGGCACGGCGCACATTGCCGGATGGCGGCGCAAGTGCCTTATCCGGCCTACGGTCGGTTTCATAACGCACGCTGAACCGCTGCCGACGTCGGTAGGCGTAAACATCTTCCACGTGACCGTTTTTGATGCGCGTCTGTAGGCCGCGCCAGTAGTCAGCGCTGAACAGGTCAGCGTGCATCTCTTCAAATAGCGGCCCTATACGCGGGTCGGCACATAGCCAGTGACGAAATTCTTCCGGGAAGACATCTCCCGGCGATACGCTGTACCACGGCTCAGCGCTCATCTCATCTTCCGGGTAGCGTGGCGGCGGGATATGGCGGAAATTCACCTCCGTCATGTAGCAGATTTCATCGTAATCGTAGAACACCACACGCCCGTGACGGGTCACGCCGAAGTTCTTAAATAGCATATCACCGGGGAAAATATTGGCGGCGGCCAGCTGACGAATGGCGTTGCCGTACTCTTCAATGGCATCGCGCAGTTGCTGACCTTCGACCTGCTCCAGCCAGATATTCAGCGGCACCATCCGTCGTTCGATATACAGATGGCGAATGACAATCTGATCGCCGAGATCGGTAATTTTTTCCGGGGCTTCCTGCAATAACAGCGCCATCAGCGCCGGATCGATTTGCCGTTTCTCCAGCACAAAATTCTCGAATTCCTGGGTGTCAGCCATCCGCCCAACACGATCGTGTTCTTTGACCAGTTGATAGCAGGCGCGGACGTGGGCGGCAGACATCTCTTTTTGCGGGGCAAATTTGTCTTTGATGATTTTAAACACCCGGTCAAAACCCGGCAACGTAAACACCAACATCACCATGCCGCGGATCCCCGGCGCTTCAATAAACTGCTCATCGCAATGGGCAAGATAGAGCAGATATTCGCGGTAACTTTCGGTCTTCGCGTGTTTCTGACAGCCAATCGCCATGTACAGTTCGGCGGTGGTTTTACCGGGCAGGATCTCGCGCAGCCACTCCACCAGCGCCGCGGGCAAAGGGGCGTAAACCATAAAATAGGAGCGGGCGAAGCCAAACACAATGCTCGCCTCCGCCGTCGTGGTCAGACAGGTATCGACAAACAATTCGCCTTCATCAGTCCGGTGAATTGGCAGTAAAAACGGTAGCGTCCCCGAAGGAGTAATCAACTTACCGGCCAGCCAGGCGGCCTTGTTGCGATAAAACAGTTCGTTCGCCACCTGTAAATGGCAACCCGACAACACATCCGCTCCCAGGGTTTCGGTCAGGTGTTCGATGATGTAGTGGATATCACGATGTTTGTTCTGCCACGGCAGACGCAGGGGCAGATCGCTAAGGACACGCGTCAGCAGCCACTCCCAGCCGGTATCCGGAAAAAAGTCTTTCGCCAGCGGACGTGGGATCGTGCGAAAACGGCGCTCTGGCTGAGAACTGAAAATAAACAGCCGCTCGGGAGTCAGCGAGCGGTGGTCAAATAACCGACAGTAAACGGAGTTAAAGAAACTCTCCGCAATCTCGAAGCGCGGGTAATCCGGCAGTAGTCGGGTGTAATGCTCTTTCACGCGAAGTAAAAAATCCGCGTCGGTACTTTTGCCGTCAGTAATGCAGCGCAACTGCTCCACCACCAGACCCACGTGATGATCGTAAAGGTGAATACGGCTTTTCATCGCCTGCTGAACCGCATGCCAGTCGGCATGTTCAAAACGCTGCTGCGCGCCGGAGGTGACTTCCAGAAAACGCCCGTACTGGGCGTCGAAACCTTGCAAGATAGTCTGAGCAATCAGTAATTCCAGGCCACGCGTCATCAATGTCTCCCATCCGGCACAACGTCATGCCGGATGGCGCGTTCGCTTATCCGGCCTACATCCCTTCGTAGGCCCGGTAAGCGCAGCGCCACCGGGCATTGATCAAAACTGCGATTCTTCGGTCGAGCCGGTCAGCGCGGTCACCGAGGAAGCTCCGCCCTGAATGATGGTGGTGACTTTGTCGAAGTAACCTGTGCCCACTTCCTGCTGATGGGAGACGAAGGTGTAACCGTCTTTAGCTGCCGCAAATTCTGGCTGCTGAACCTTCTCAACATAGTGGCGCATGCCTTCACCCTGCGCATAGGAGTGCGCGAGGTCGAACATGTTGAACCACATGCTGTGGATACCCGCCAGGGTAATGAACTGGTATTTGTAACCCATATCCGACAGCTGCTGCTGGAAGCTGGCGATAGTTTTGTCATCCAGGTTTTTCTGCCAGTTAAACGACGGCGAACAGTTGTAAGCCAGCAGTTTGCCAGGGTATTTCGCGTGGATCGCATCGGCAAAGCGCTTCGCCAGCTCAAGGTCCGGCGTGGAGGTTTCACACCACACCAGATCCGCATACGGTGCGTAGGCCAGACCACGGCTGATCGCCTGCTCAATACCCGCATGCGTACGGTAGAACCCTTCGCTGGTACGTTCGCCAGTGATGAACTCGCTGTCATATGGGTCGCAATCAGACGTAATCAGATCGGCTGCGTCGGCATCGGTACGTGCAATCACCAGCGTCGGCACACCCATGACGTCGGCAGCCAGACGGGCGGCCACCAGTTTCTGGATAGCTTCCTGCGTCGGAACCAGCACTTTGCCGCCCATGTGACCACATTTTTTCACCGATGCGAGCTGATCTTCGAAGTGAACAGCCGCTGCACCAGCCTCAATCATCGATTTCATCAGTTCAAACGCGTTCAGTACGCCGCCAAACCCTGCTTCCGCATCGGCAACGATCGGCAGGAAGTAATCGACATAGCGAGGATCGTTCGGCTCAATACCGGTTGACCATTGGATCTGATCGGCACGACGGAATGTGTTGTTGATCCGATCAACCACCGCCGGGACGGAGTTCGCCGGATACAGCGATTGGTCCGGGTACATGCTGGATGCCAGGTTGGCATCTGCCGCCACCTGCCAGCCTGAAAGGTAGACCGCTTCAATACCGGCTTTCGCCTGCTGCAGCGCCTGACCGCCGGTCAGCGCGCCGAGGCTGTTGATATAACCTTTCTTCGATTCGCCGTGCAGCAGACGCCACATTTTCGCCGCGCCAAGCTGCGCCAGCGTGCATTCCGGGTTGACCGAGCCACGTAATTTCACCACTTCCTCCGCACTATATGGACGGGTGATGCCTTCCCAGCGCGGTTGAGTCCATTCTTTCTGTAATTCTTCGATTTGTTGAGTACGGGTTTTCATGTGCAGATGCTCCATATTGTTATGTGGTGAATTACGCCAGCAGGCGGTAGCCTGGCAGGGTCAAGAAATCGATCAGTTCATCAGAGGTAGTGATTTGCTCCATCAGGCGCGCGGCATCGTCAAAACGCCCGCTGCTGTAGCGGTGTTCGCCCAGCTCGTCCTGAATCACCAGCATCTCTTCGGCCAGCATCTGACGGAACAGCGGTTTGGTAACCGGCTTGCCGTTGCTGAGCGTCTTCTCGTGGTGGATCCACTGCCAGATGGAGGTACGGGAGATTTCGGCGGTGGCCGCGTCTTCCATCAGACCGTAAATCGGTACGCAGCCGTTACCGGAGATCCACGCTTCGATGTACTGCACCGCGACACGGATATTGGCGCGCATGCCTTCTTCAGTACGCTCACCTTCACAAGGTGCCAGCAGTTGCTCTGCGGTAATCGGGGCATCTTCTTCACGGGTCACGAACAGCTGATTTTTGTTTTCACCGAGTACGTCGTTGAACACCGCCATGGCGGTATCTGCCAGTCCCGGATGGGCAATCCATGTGCCGTCATGACCGTTATTCGCTTCCAGTGCTTTGTCCGCTTTTACCTTGGTCAGAACCTGGTTGTTACGCTCCGCATCTTTGCTGGGAATGAACGCAGCCATGCCGCCCATAGCGAATGCGCCACGTTTATGACAGGTTTTAATCAGCAGACGCGAATAGGCGCTGAGGAATGGCTTATCCATCGTCACCACCTGACGGTCCGGCAGCACGCGATCCGGGTGGTTCTTCAGCGTTTTGATATAGCTAAAAATGTAGTCCCAACGACCGCAGTTCAGACCCACAATGTGGTCACGCAGGGCGTGCAGAATTTCGTCCATCTGGAAGACGGCAGGCAGCGTTTCAATCAGCAGGGTCGCTTTAATGGTGCCGCGCGGCAGGTTAAAGCGGTCCTCTGCATAGCTGAACACTTCGCTCCACCATGCCGCTTCTTGCCAGGCCTGCGTTTTTGGCAGATAGAAATAAGGGCCGCTGCCTTTCGCCAGCAACGTTTTGTAGTTGTGGAAGAAATAGAGGGCAAAGTCGAACAGGCTGCCCGGGATAGATTCTCCACGCCAGGTGACGTGTTTTTCCGGCAGATGCAGACCACGAACGCGACATACCAACAGAGCCGGATTAGGCTTGAGCTGATAAATTTTACCCGCTTCGTTGGTGTAGCTAATGGTGCCATTGACCGCATCGCGCAGGTTGATCTGCCCGTCGATAACTTTGCTCCACTCAGGAGCCAGTGAATCTTCGAAGTCAGCCATAAAGACTTTGACGTTCGCGTTCAGCGCGTTGATGACCATCTTGCGCTCAACGGGTCCGGTGATCTCTACGCGGCGATCCAGTAAATCATCAGGAATTCCGCGAATTTTCCAGTCACTTTCACGAATGGAAGCTGTTTCCGAAATAAAATCAGGCAACTTACCGTCATCAATATCCTGCTGCTGCTGGATACGTGCAGCCAGAAGTTTATTCCGCTTTGGCGTAAATCTTGTCACCAGTTCAGTCAGAAACTCCACTGCTTCAGCGGTCAGAATTTGCTGTTCCTGTTCGCCACGCGGCCTGGTGAAGAGCAGTTCATCGGTTGTCGTTGCCTGTTGATTCATTGCGTAGTTCCTCGTCATTGATCCAAACACATCCCCAATGCGAACGAAGGATCGTTGTGCGCTTTTCGTTCAGCACAACTAAGACTACTCATTTAAATTTCAAAATCAAAAACAATTTCCATTTTTAATTTAATTATCAATTAACCTATTGATAACAATATAAATAAAATTTAATTACACGATGAGGTGCGTTTCGGAAATAAAAAAGGCACCCGAAGGTGCCTGATTCAATATGCTGAAACGCTTAAGGATCGTCTGCTACAGAAGATTAATCCAGCGTTGGATTCATGTGACGCAGATCATATGGCGTGATCTGGTAGACGTAATAGTTGAGCCAGTTGGTAAACAACAGATTACCGTGGCTACGCCAGGTTGCCCGCGGTTTGTTTTGCGGGTCATCTTTCGGGAAATAGTTATAGGGTACTTCCGGCGATAAGCCCGCTTCGACGTCACGAAAATATTCGCTGCCGAGTGTATGGTCGTCATACTCAGGATGACCCGTCACGAAGGCGATACGTTTGTCTTTGCTGGCAAACAGGTAGGCATCTCCCTCTTCGGTTTCAGCAAAGATCTCGAGATCGGTGTAGTCGCGGATAAGCGCTGCAGGGAAATCAGCATAGCGCGAATGCGGGGCCAGGAACGCATCATCGAATCCACGCGTCAGTAGCGCATGAGGGTGCAGAATATGGTGCTCATAGACGCCTGAGAGTTTGTCCGTGCGGGTTTGCTTGGGAATTCCGTACAGGATATTCAACGCGGCCTGCACCGCCCAACAGACAAATAGCGTCGAGGTAACGTGATCTTTGGCCCATTCAAGCACTTGCTTAATCTGCGGCCAGTAAGCCACATCATTAAATTCAACCAGGCCCAACGGGGCGCCGGTCACGATCAATCCGTCAAAGTTCTGATCGCAGATATCCTCGAAATTACAGTAAAAGTTATTCAGATGCTCCGTTGGGGTGTTGCGTGACTCGCGGGCATCGATGCGCAATAGCTGAACATCTACCTGCAGCGGTGAGTTAGACAGTAAGCGCAGGAACTGGTTTTCCGTTTCAATCTTCTTGGGCATCAGGTTGAGGATGAGCACCTTCAGTGGACGAATTTCCTGACCGGAAGCGCGGGATGTCGTCATCACGAAGACGTTTTCCTCACGCAAAAAATTGACGGCGGGTAGCTCGTCCTGCACGCGAATTGGCATAACCTGATAACCTCACAACATACGTTTAAACGTTTAGACATCCAGATAGCTGAAGATACCCAGGAATCATGCGAATGTCGAGCCTGCATCCTCAAGTTGAGAAAGTTTCACGGCTCCTTGCTGTAGAATAGTGCAGTAAAGAAAAAAAGGAGAATGCTATGAACCTTACCATTCGTCGTTCGCGTCAGGACGAAGGAGATAAGTTAGTTTCTATTTGGTGTCGCTCAGTAGATGCCACGCACCATTTCCTCTCTGCGGATTATCGGATTGAGCTGGAGGAGCTGGTACGTTCATTTTTACCAGAAGCCCCTCTGTGGGTTGCAGTGACAGAACAGGATGAGCCCGTCGCTTTTATGCTCCTGACCGACCAGCATATTGATGCTTTGTTTGTCGATCCGGATGTGCGTGGTAGTGGTGTTGGTAAACTGCTGATTGAACATGCTTTATCAATGAGTTCAACGCTAACAACCAACGTTAACGAGCAGAATGAGCAAGCGGTTGGATTCTATAAGAAGATGGGATTTAGCGTGACGGGACGTACAGAGGTGGACGATCTCGGACGACCGTACCCGTTACTCAACCTCGTACGCGGGTAGCAGGACTAGCTTTTGTAGGCCGGATAAGGCGATACGCCGCATCCGGCAATGTACCGCCGCGTTGCCTGATGCGCTGCGCTTATCAGGCCTACAAAATACGTTCAGCCCGGCCCCTGTAGGCCGGATAAGGCGGCACGCCGCATCCGGCGGTTTTCATTCCGCACAGACGCAAAAAAGCCCATCCGGCAGGATGGGCTTCTTCACTTTATTTGATGCCTGGCAGTTCCCTACTCTCGCATGGGGAGACCCCACACTACCATCGGCGCTACGGCGTTTCACTTCTGAGTTCGGCATGGGGTCAGGTGGGACCACCGCGCTACAGCCGCCAGGC
>NZ_JBIMRA010000026.1:0-57085 GCF_043945515.1 Citrobacter freundii complex sp. 2024EL-00216
GTGCTTTTGCCGTTACGCACCACCCCGTCAGTAGCTGAACAGGAGGGACAGCTGATAGAAACAGAAGCCACTGGAGCACCTCAAAAACACCATCATACACTAAATCAGTAAGTTGGCAGCATCACCAAATATCCGAGTGAAATAACACTGACAGACAGTAATTAAATAAAAACGAGGTAAATAATCTTAAAATAAAATCATTTTATTACACACATGCTGCAGGAAATGCGTTATTGCTTACTTTACGCCCGTCTTACTACCGCAAGGCAAAAGCATCGTGATACGGTCTCAAGGATCAGGGAGTCGGAACACCACTCTGTTGGTGCGCTAACAGCATGGCCAACAATTTAGCGATGCTTGCTTCCCCATAACCCCGAACTCTGCACTGCTTTTTTTAAAGTTTTTAGAGGAACATTTTTCTGTTGTATAATGGCCTGCACTTTACCTAAATACACGAGTGCGACCATGATTGATACTTCCCTCCCCCTGACCGACGTCCATCGCCACCTTGATGGTAACATCCGTGCACAAACGATCCTGGATCTGGGCCGTCAGTTCAACTTAACGCTTCCGGCACAAACGTTGGAAACGCTGATCCCTCATGTGCAAGTCACATCAACTGAGCCAGATTTAGTGAGTTTTTTATCCAAGCTCGACTGGGGCGTGAAGGTACTGGCCTCGCTGGATGCGTGTCGTCGCGTGGCATTTGAAAATATTGAGGATGCAGCACGTAACGGCCTGCACTATGTTGAACTGCGTTTTTCCCCAGGCTACATGGCGATGGCGCATCAGCTCCCGGTTGCAGGTGTGGTTGAAGCCGTCATCGCAGGCGTACGCGAGGGCTGCAAGACCTTTGGCGTCGAAGCTCGCTTAATTGGCATTATGAGCCGTACTTTCGGCGAAGCCGCCTGTCTGCAGGAACTGGATGCGCTGTTAGCCCACCGAGACCATATTACGGCACTGGATCTGGCCGGTGACGAACTGGGGTTCCCGGGCAGCCTGTTCCTGTCTCACTTCAACCAGGCACGCGACGCCGGCTGGCATATCACCGTACATGCGGGCGAAGCCGCGGGACCAGAAAGCATCTGGCAGGCCATTAAAGAGCTAGGCGCTGAGCGTATTGGTCACGGCGTTAAAGCCGTTGAAGATCGTGCGTTGATGGATTACCTCGCCGAGCACCGTATCGGCATCGAATCCTGCCTGACATCAAACATTCAGACCAGCACCGTTGCCTCACTAGCGAACCATCCGCTGAAAACGTTCCTTGAGCATGGCGTTATCGCCAGTTTGAATACGGACGACCCGGCTGTTCAGGGTGTGGATATTATTCACGAGTACACCATTGCCGCACCAGCTGCAGGCCTAACGCCCGAACAGATCCGCCAGGCGCAAATCAACGGTCTGGAAATGGCATTCCTGAGTAACGAGGAAAAACGAGCCTTGCGCGAGAAAGTCGCCGCAGCGTAACAGGTAAAGTGCCGCATAGCGCTAACGCTTATCCGGCCTACGTTGGTTTTCATTGTAGGCCGGATACAATGCCAGGAAGGTATCGCCTTGCGCCATTTACCTAATCAGGCAAGGCACAGCGTCGAACGATGTTTCGCAGATTCTATACCCAGCTCAATCAGCTCCATAATTTGGATAGCCTGTCTCGCCGGTACCGGGTTTTCACCGTTGCCGTTTAGCGCATCCCGAATGCCAGCATAGTACGCCGGATAGTTGCCCGGTACGGTCAGCCAGGTTTCTTCAACCTGCTCTTCGCCTTCGACTCGCGTCAATACGCCATCGCGCATATCATAACCCCAGTCTTCCTGTGGCAACCGCTCGCCATTTTTCAAACGCTCTTCCTGCGGGTCAAGACCATACTTCACATAGCTGCCGCGCGATCCGTGCACAATATAACGGGCCGATTCTGCAGCGGCAAGCATGGTGCCATGCAGGATCACACGACGCTGCGGATACGTCAGGATGGCATGGAAGTAATCCGTCGCCTGCGCGCCCGGACGCAGCTGGGCCAGGTCTACCGTCAGGCTGACGGGCAAACCAAACAGATTAATCGCCTGATCCAAAAGATGCGGTGCTAAATCGTACCAGATACCGCTTCCCGGACCGCCCTGTTCACGCCAACGGTCACGAACCTGTGGGCGGAAACGATCGAAATGGGATTCGAAATACGCCACCTCTCCCAAAACACCATCCGCCAGCAGAGCTTTCAGCGTCAGAAAATCACTGTCCCAGCGGCGGTTATGGAATACAGACAACACACGCCCCAGGCTACGTGCCAGCGCATCCAACTCACGTGCTTGTGACAGTGTCACGGTAAAGGGCTTATCAACAACCACATGTTTGCCCGCTTCCAACGCTGCTTTTGCTAACGGGAAGTGCGTGTCGTTTGGCGTGGGGATCACAATCAGGTCGATATTTGGATCGTTAAAAAGATGCTTAGGCTCAGCAACAACCGTTACCGTAGGCCAGTCTGCCTTCACTTTTGCTTCATCACTACTGGACACTGCAGCCAGTTCCAGACCCGGCGTGCCCACAATCAGTGGGGCATGGAAGGTTTTGCTGGCATAACCATAGCCAATTAGCCCAACGCGGATGTTGTCACTCATGTTATTGCCTCTCAATTCAGGACTGACCTATTTCACACCATACCTTGCAACGTCTCAATAGTTTAATAACCTTTGCGCTACAAAGGTTGTTTTTTAACTTAAGTCAAACATATGCCACTTATGCTTAACTTGCAGCGAAAAAGAGGTAGAAATCGTTCCCAATCATCTTGCTGTATTAATGAGAGATTAGTAACATTTGCAGCCTGTGTTTATGGATAAATCAAAGCAAATGTCATCAGTAATGAATCGTCTTATTGAATTAACAGGTTGGATTGTTCTCGCCGTCTCCGTGATCCTGCTGGGTGTTGCCAATCATATTGACAATTACCAGCCACCAGAGCCCGTTGCGGCAGTGCAGAAGAAATAAGCATCCGCAGCCTTTTATTGCCCGGCAATTAACATTGGTAGTTGCAGGGTCTGCCGGTAAAAGATCGCTTTCTGTCAAAAAAAGCGAATTATGCCGCGTCCCGCTCCGCTGCATATTGCCAGCGATCGCTAAGCGCGTTACCCTTGCTCAAGACGCGCATAGCGCCTGATTTTTCACAGGTATGAACACTCTTCTTACATTTGCACGTAAATGCGCTTTGACCTGTGCTCGTTGTTTATTTTTATATTTTCTACTCCGTTGGTATTATTTTATTAATATGGATCTGCATTTATGACCGTTCAGGATTACTTATTAAAATTCCGCAAAATCAGTTCGCTCGAAAGTCTGGAAAAACTGTTCGACCATCTTAACTACACGCTCACCGATGATAACGACATTATCAATATGTACCGTGCCGCAGACCATCGCCGTGCGGAGCTTATCTCCGGAGGTCGTCTGTTTGATGTTGGTCAGGTACCTAAATCAGTCTGGCATTACGTGCAATAAAGAAGAAAGTAGCGCTCAACGTTAAAAGCTTTATAATAATTGCCCCAAAATGAATGGCATGATTGATTGCGCGCGTAAACCTGGAGAAGAGATGACTACGACACCGGCACAACGTATCGGAGGCTGGCTACTTGGGCCACTGGCCTGGCTGTTAGTCGCGTTGTTGAGCGCTTCGCTGGCGTTATTACTTTATGTCACTGCGCTGGCTACACCACAAACCTTCAAAACGCTGGGTGAGCAAAGTACGGCAAATTTGCTGTTATGGGGTGTTTCCTTTATTACCGCGATCGCCATGTGGTATTACACACTGTGGCTGACGATTGCGTTTTTCAAACACAGAGCCTGTGTACCTAAGCATTACATTCTGTGGCTGCTGATCTCCGTGTTGCTGGCGATTAAAGCGTTTGCGTTTTCACCCGTCCCAGACGCTTTTGCCGTGCGTCAACTGCTGTTCCCATTACTGGCTGCAGCACTGTTGGTGCCCTACTTCAAACGATCGCAGCGCGTTAAATCGACGTTTGTGAACCCGTAATAACCCTACAGTTAACCTGTTGTCGCCTGTTGAAGATTGTCAGATAATAGGCGGCTTTTTATTTCAGGCCGAAAAATGACTGATTACCTGCTGCTGTTTGTCGGAACTGTACTGGTCAATAACTTTGTACTGGTGAAGTTTCTGGGCCTTTGCCCGTTTATGGGCGTTTCCAAAAAACTGGAAACCGCAATGGGTATGGGCCTTGCCACGACGTTTGTCATGACACTGGCATCCATCTGCGCTTGGCTGATTGATACCTGGATCCTAATTCCGCTCAATCTCATCTATCTGCGCACGCTGGCTTTTATTCTGGTTATCGCCGTCGTCGTGCAGTTTACCGAAATGGTTGTGCGCAAAACCAGCCCTGCGCTGTACCGCCTGCTGGGGATCTTCCTACCGCTGATCACCACTAACTGCGCAGTGTTAGGTGTGGCGCTACTGAACATCAACCTCGGCCATAACTTTTTACAGTCGGCGCTATACGGTTTTTCCGCCGCCGTCGGCTTCTCGTTGGTGATGGTACTGTTCGCCGCGATCCGCGAACGCCTCGCCGTGGCGGACGTCCCAGCGCCGTTTCGCGGCAATGCGATTGCGCTGATTACCGCTGGTTTAATGTCATTGGCCTTTATGGGCTTTAGTGGTTTGGTGAAGTTGTAATGAATGCTATCTGGATTGCCGTTGCCGCAGTGAGTCTACTGGGTCTGGCGTTCGGCGCTATTTTGGGGTACGCCTCACGACGTTTTGCCGTTGAAGATGATCCGGTCGTGGAGAAAATTGATGAAATTCTCCCGCAAAGCCAGTGTGGCCAGTGCGGCTATCCGGGCTGTCATCCTTATGCTGAAGCGATCGGGTCTCAGGGTGAAAAAATTAACCGTTGCGCCCCCGGCGGCGAAGCGGTGATGTTAAAAATTGCCGCCCTGCTGAATGTCGATCCGCAGCCTATTGATGGCGATGAACAAGACGTTACGCCGGTGCGAATGCTGGCGGTCATTGATGAAAATAACTGTATTGGGTGCACTAAGTGTATTCAGGCCTGCCCGGTCGATGCCATCGTGGGCGCGACCCGCGCCATGCACACGGTAATGAGCGATCTCTGCACCGGGTGCAACCTGTGCGTTGACCCGTGCCCGACGCAATGTATTGAATTACGCCCGGTAGCCGAGACACCCGATAGCTGGAAATGGGATTTAAACACCATCCCTGTGCGCATCATTCCCGTGGAACAACATGTTTAAGTTATTCTCTGCATTCAGAAAAAATAAAATCTGGGACTTTGATGGCGGCATTCATCCACCAGAAATGAAAACCCAGTCAAACGGAACGCCGTTGCGACAGGTTCCGCTGGCGCCACGTTTCGTTATTCCGCTGAAACAACATATTGGTGCGGAGGGTGAACTGTGCGTAAACGTGGGTGACACCGTGCTGCGTGGTCAGGCCTTAACCCGCGGACGTGGCAAAATGCTTCCAGTCCATGCGCCAACATCAGGCACCGTTGTTGCCATTGCCCCGCACTCCACCGCGCATCCTTCAGCACTGGCTGAGTTGAGCGTCATCATAGACGCCGATGGCGAAGATCGCTGGATTGAGCGAGACGGCTGGACCGATTATCGCTCCCACAGCCGGGAAGAGCTGATTGCGCGTATTCATCAGTACGGCGTCGCCGGGCTGGGTGGCGCAGGTTTTCCCACCGGCGTTAAACTGCAGGGCGGCGGAGATAAAATTGAAACGCTGATCATTAACGCCGCCGAATGCGAGCCGTACATTACGGCAGATGACCGCCTGATGCAGGACTGTGCCGCTCAGGTCGTCGAAGGTATCCGCATCCTGGCGCACATTCTTCAGCCACGCGAGATCCTCCTGGGTATCGAAGATAACAAACCGCAGGCAATATCTATGCTGCGCGCGGTGCTGGCTGATTCACACGACATTAGCCTACGCGTGATCCCCACCAAGTACCCATCCGGCGGGGCCAAGCAGTTAACACAAATCCTGACCGGCAAGCAGGTTCCCCACGGCGGACGCTCCTCTGATATCGGCGTATTGATGCAAAACGTCGGAACCGCCTATGCAATTAAACGTGCAGTAATCGACGGAGAGCCGATCACCGAACGTGTCGTGACGCTAACCGGTGAAGCAGTCAGTCGTCCGGGCAACGTCTGGGCGCGTTTAGGTACGCCGGTTCGTCATCTGCTCAACGACGCGGGCTTCTGCCCTTCCTCCGACCAGATGGTGATTATGGGCGGGCCGCTGATGGGCTTTACGCTGCCGTGGCTGGATGTCCCGGTGGTGAAGATAACCAACTGTCTTCTGGCCCCCTCTGCCAGTGAAATGGGTGAAACGCCAGAAGAGAAAGGCTGCATTCGCTGTAGCGCATGCGCCGATGCCTGTCCGGCCGATCTCCTGCCACAACAGCTTTACTGGTTCAGTAAAGGGCAACAGCACGACAAAGCGACGGCCCACAATATCGCCGACTGTATTGAATGCGGTGCCTGCGCCTGGGTATGCCCAAGCAATATTCCACTGGTACAGTATTTCCGTCAGGAAAAAGCCGAGATTTACGCCATTAGTCAGGAAGAAAAGCGCGCCGCAGAAGCAAAAGCTCGGTTTGAAGCCCGACAGGCGCGCCTTGAACGTGAAAAAGCGGCACGTCTTGAACGCCATAAGAGCGCCGCTGCTCAGCCGGCGGCCAAAGATCATGATGCCATTGCCGCCGCGCTGGCTCGCGTAAAAGAAAAGCAGGCTCAGGCGCTGCAACCGGTGGTCATTCAGGCAGGTGAAAAACCTGACAATAGCGCCGTGATTGCCGCACGCGAGGCGCGTAAGGCGCAAGCTCGTGCTTCCCGTAAGGAAAATCCGCCGCAAAGTGAAGGCAGCAGCACGGGTACAGACCCGCGTAAAGCTGCCGTGGAAGCGGCAATTGCCCGCGCCAAAGCCCGCAAGCTTGAGCAAGAAGCGGTAACAGAAACGGCCGAGCCGGTTGACCCACGTAAAGCCGCCGTCGAAGCAGCAATCGCTCGCGCCAAAGCCCGCAAACTTGAACAAGCAGCGGTAACAGAAACAGTCGAGCCGGTTGATCCGCGTAAAGCTGCCGTGGAAGCGGCAATCGCCCGCGCCAAAGCTAGCAAGCTCGAGCAGCAGGCGGTAACAGAAACAACCGAACCGATTGATCCGCGTAAAGCTGCCGTGGAAGCGGCAATCGCCCGCGCCAAAGCCCGCAAGCTTGAACAAGAAGCGGTAACAGAAACAGCCGAGCCGGTTGATCCACGTAAAGCCGCCGTCGCGGCCGCCATCGCACGCGCTCAGGCAAAGAAAGCCGCACAGCAGCAGGTTGTAAACGAGGAATAAATGGTATTCAGAATAGCAAGCTCCCCTTATACCCATAACCAGCGCCAGACATCGCGTATCATGATGCTGGTGTTACTTGCTGCATTGCCGGGGATCGCCGCTCAGCTGTGGTTCTTCGGCTGGGGCACGTTGTTCCAGATCGTTCTCGCTGCCATCAGCGCTATTGCTGCCGAAGCGGGTGTGCTTAAACTGCGTAAACAACCCATTGTGGCAATTTTAAAAGACAACTCTGCGCTACTCACTGGGTTGCTTTTGGCCGTCAGTATTCCGCCCCTCGCGCCATGGTGGATGGTGGTATTAGGCACGGTATTTGCGGTTATCATTGCGAAACAGCTGTATGGCGGGCTCGGGCAGAACCCGTTTAACCCTGCCATGATTGGTTATGTCGTGCTGCTCATCTCATTTCCGGTACAGATGACCAGTTGGCTGCCGCCGCATGAAATTGCGGCCACGGTGCCTGGTTTCTTTGACGCCCTGAACGTTATCTTTAACGGGCATACCGCCAGCGGAGGGGATATGAATTCGCTGCGTATGGGTATCGATGGTATCAGTCAGGCAACACCTCTTGATACCTTTAAGACATCCCTGCATGCCGGACGTACCGTTGAGCAGGTGATGCAATACCCGATCTACAGCGGCATGCTGGCAGGCGCTGGCTGGCAGTGGGTGAACCTTGCCTGGCTGGTTGGTGGCATCGTGCTGTTATGGCAAAAAGCGATTCGCTGGCATATCCCGGTTAGCTTCCTGCTGTCGCTCGCCGTTTGCGCCACTTTAGGTTGGATTTTTTCGCCAGACTCACTGGCATCGCCTCAGTTGCATTTGCTTTCCGGCGCGACGATGTTAGGTGCGTTCTTTATTCTTACCGATCCCGTTACAGCATCAACAACCAACCGTGGTCGTCTGATTTTTGGCGCGCTTGCGGGCCTGTTAGTGTGGTTGATACGCAGTTTTGGTGGTTATCCTGATGGCGTGGCTTTTGCCGTGTTGCTGGCCAATATCACGGTTCCCCTGATTGATTATTACACCCGCCCTCGCGTGTACGGACATCGCTAAGGACTAGATATGCTGAAAACGATTCGTAAACACGGTATTACACTGGCGCTGTTTGCTGCGGGCTCAACGGGGTTAACCGCAGCAATCAATCAATTAACCAAGTCAACCATTGATGAACAGGCCGCGATACAGCAAAAAACGCTGTTCGATCAGGTTCTGCCTGGCGATCGCTACAATAATAACTTGTCTGAAAGTTGTTATCTGGTCAATGCGCCAGCGTTAGGCAAAGGTACGCACCGTGTATATATTGCCCGTCAGGACGATCGTCCTGTTGCTGCGATTCTTGAAGCTACGGCGCCAGATGGTTATTCCGGGGCGATTCAACTGCTGGTGGGTGTCGATTTCACGGGTACCGTGTTGGGTACGCGGGTTACCGAACACCATGAAACGCCTGGGCTGGGCGATAAAATCGAACTGCGACTGTCCGACTGGATCACCCATTTTAGCGGTAAAACAATTTCTGCGGATAACACCTCTCACTGGGCAGTGAAAAAAGATGGCGGCGACTTTGACCAGTTTACTGGCGCAACCATTACACCACGTGCGGTGGTTAACGCGGTTAAACGTGCCGGCCTGTATGCGCAGACGCTGCCTGCGCAACTCCCTCAACTTAGCGCCTGTGGAGAATAACCATGAGCGAAATTAAAGACGTGATTGTCCAGGGGTTATGGAAAAATAACTCCGCGCTTGTGCAACTACTCGGGATGTGTCCGCTGTTGGCCGTCACTTCTACCGCAACTAACGCGCTGGGTCTTGGACTTGCGACTACGCTCGTCTTGACGCTGACCAACCTGACGATTTCAGCCCTTCGCCGCTGGACACCGCCAGAAATTCGTATTCCGATTTATGTCATGATTATCGCCTCCGTGGTGAGTGCGGTACAGATGTTGATCAATGCCTACGCCTTCGGCCTGTATCAGTCTCTGGGCATCTTCATCCCGCTGATTGTAACCAACTGCATTGTTGTTGGCCGTGCAGAAGCCTTCGCCGCCAAAAAGGGCCCTGCGTTATCCGCACTTGATGGTTTCTCCATCGGCATGGGCGCAACAGGTGCCATGTTTGTTCTGGGCTCGCTGCGTGAAATAATTGGTAACGGTACACTGTTTGATGGTGCAGACGGTTTATTGGGTAGCTGGGCCAAAGTCTTGCGCGTTGAGATCTTCCATACTGATACACCGTTTCTGCTGGCCATGCTGCCACCGGGCGCGTTTATTGGCCTGGGTCTGATGCTGGCGGTGAAGTATCTGATTGATGAGAAAATGAAGAAACGTCGTGCCGAGGCGGCTGTCGTGGACAGTCCCGCGGGTGAAACAGGGAATGCGTAATGAACAAAGCAAAACGTCTGGAAATACTGACGCGCCTGCGGGATAACAACCCGCATCCAACAACCGAGCTTAATTTTACATCGCCGTTTGAACTGTTGATTTCGGTCTTGCTCTCCGCACAAGCGACCGATGTCAGCGTCAATAAAGCGACGGCTAAGCTATACCCCGTCGCCAATACGCCTGCTGCGATGCTGGAGCTCGGTGTTGAAGGTGTTAAGTCCTACATCAAGACAATCGGTTTGTTTAACAGCAAAGCAGAAAACGTAATTAAAACCTGCCGCATTCTGCTGGAACAACATAATGGTGAAGTGCCAGAAGACCGTGCGGCGTTAGAAGCTCTCCCCGGCGTTGGGCGAAAGACGGCTAATGTGGTGTTAAATACCGCCTTTGGCTGGCCCACTATCGCTGTAGATACCCACATTTTTCGCGTCTGTAATCGCACGCAATTCGCCCCGGGTAAAAACGTCGAGCAGGTTGAAGAGAAGCTGCTGAAAGTCGTACCCAGTGAATTTAAAGTCGATTGCCATCACTGGTTAATTCTTCATGGTCGCTACACCTGCATCGCCAGAAAGCCGCGCTGTGGTTCCTGTATTATTGAAGATCTCTGCGAATTCAAAGAGAAAGTCGATATCTAATGCTGCCGGGGCATCCTCCTAGCCCCTTACATACATCACGATTAGTTATGCACTCCCTAGCGTTTATTTTCCCGACAATGATGCCATTCAATTGCTCATATCTAATGCAATATTCTTGTTAATTAACACCTGAGCAGGTTAATCGTTTTTTTAGCAAAAGAAATTTCTATCTATACGTGATCCAGATCATCCAGCTAACACAATGTTAATAAATTTTTATTTTTTAGTTAAGGTGACAATTAGATGACCTAACTGCACAGTTTCTAAACAAAACATTACACTGCCTATTTTTCAGATAATGGCCTATATCACTGGATTCAACCTTAAATAGCAGAACATATCGCCACATTGCGGTTATGGCGGTGATTAAACAGTGTAAAAATCTGCCATTTTAGAAATGAAGAAATTTAACGCTAGATAACATTTCACAGCCCCGACGATTTCACCAGTCATGATATATGTAACAGATTATTACAAACCACTTGTCTGAAGGGTCAAGATAGTGAACATTACTTGCCGTTTCCCCTCCCACTATAACAATCGGACGGATGAACTTGACTCATCACGTACCTGAACACCCCCGTTGATATGGGATGTAAAAAAAGAGGTAAAAGTGTCTACTGCAAACAATAAACCAACAGAAAGCGTAAGTTTAAACGCCTTCAAACAACCAAAAGCGTTCTATCTCATTTTCTCTATTGAGCTGTGGGAACGTTTTGGTTATTACGGCCTGCAAGGGATTATGGCCGTCTACCTGGTTAAACAGCTGGGTATGTCAGAAGCGGATTCCATCACCCTTTTCTCGTCCTTTAGCGCCCTGGTGTACGGTCTGGTTGCCATTGGCGGCTGGTTAGGTGATAAAGTTCTGGGAACAAAACGTGTCATTATGCTGGGTGCCGTTGTGCTGGCCATCGGTTATGCGTTGGTAGCATGGTCCGGTCACGATGCGGGTATCGTTTATATGGGCATGGCGGCCATCGCGGTCGGTAACGGCCTGTTTAAAGCAAACCCATCCTCCCTGCTCTCTACCTGCTATGCCAAAGATGACCCGCGTCTTGATGGTGCATTTACCATGTACTACATGTCCGTCAACATCGGTTCATTCTTCTCTATGCTGGCAACACCGTGGTTGGCTGCGCGCTACGGCTGGAGCACCGCGTTCGCTCTGAGCGTCGTGGGTATGCTGATTACCGTTGTTAACTTCGCATTCTGCCAGCGTTGGGTTAAACAGTACGGTTCTAAACCTGACTTTGAACCGATCAACTTCCGTAACCTGCTGCTGACCATTGCTGGCGTTGTGGTACTGATCGCGATTGCAACCTGGTTGCTGCACAACCAGCAGATCGCACGTATGGTTCTGGGCGTCATTGCGCTGGGTATCGTGTTCATCTTCGGTAAAGAAGCCTTCACCATGCACGGTGCTGCGCGTCGCAAAATGATCGTCGCCTTCATTCTGATGCTGGAAGCGATTATCTTCTTCGTGCTGTACAGCCAGATGCCGACCTCACTGAACTTCTTTGCGATTCGTAACGTTGAGCACTCTATTCTTGGCATTGCTTTCGAACCTGAACAGTACCAGGCGCTGAACCCGTTCTGGATCATCATTGGTAGCCCAATCCTCGCTGCTATCTATAACAAGATGGGCGATACCCTGCCAATGCCGACCAAGTTTGCGATTGGTATGGTGCTGTGTTCCGGCGCGTTCCTGATCCTGCCACTGGGCGCGAAATTCGCTACCGATGCGGGCATCGTTTCCGTTAACTGGCTGATTATCTGCTACGGTCTGCAAAGTATCGGTGAGCTGATGATCTCCGGTCTGGGTCTGGCAATGGTGGCACAGTTAGTTCCACAACGCCTGATGGGCTTCATCATGGGTAGCTGGTTCCTGACCACTGCCGGTGCAAACATCATCGGTGGCTACGTCGCTAACATGATGGCTGTACCAGAGAACGTGACTGACCCGCTGATGTCCCTTGAAGTCTACGGTCGTGTGTTCCTGCAGATTGGTGTCGCAACGGCTGTTATCGCTGTTCTGATGCTGCTGACGGCTCCGAAACTGAACCGTATGACTCAGGACGATGACGTCAATGAGAAAGCCTCTAAGGCCGCGACAGCGTAATTCTCAGGGAAACTCATTTTCAGGCCGCTAACTGTTGTTAGCGGCTTTTTTTTTGCCTGAGGTAGCACTACCATACGATATACCTCAGCCAAAAGGAGTTACCGATGAAACTGTTCTACAAACCGGGCGCTTGTTCTCTCGCTTCCCACATCACACTTCGTGAGAGCGGTAAAGATTTCACGCTGGATGGTGTTGATCTGATGAAGAAACGTCTGGAAAATGGCGATGATTTTTTCGCGGTAAACCCAAAAGGGCAAGTTCCTGCACTGCTGCTGGATGACGGTACGCTACTTACCGAAGGTGTCGCCATCATGCAATACCTGGCGGACAGCGTGCCAGACCGCCAGCTCCTTGCCCCTACCAGCAGCCTCTCCCGTTACAAAACCATCGAATGGCTTAACTACATTGCGACTGAACTGCATAAAGGCTTTACGCCACTGTTCCGTCCCGATACGCCGGAAGACTTTAAGCCAAACGTTCGTGCGCTGCTGGAGAAAAAAATGCAGTATGTGAACGACTCGCTGAAAGATAACCAATGGATCTGCGGCCCGCGCTTCAGCATCGCCGATGCCTATCTGTTTACCGTACTGCGTTGGGCCTATGCGGTTAAGCTGAATATGGCAGGATTAAGTAATATTGACGCCTATATGGCGCGAATGGCTGAACGCCCGGCGGTTGCCGCTGCGCTGAAAGCAGAAGGCTTAAATTAATTGTTGTTGCCGGGTGGCACTTGCACATACCCGGCCTACAGCTAAAAATATGCCCGATAAGCGTGAGCGCCATCGGGCATCGATTACAGCTGCGTTGCGCTAAAGTAGTGTTCAGGCTTGGCGATACGGTCCTGCGCGGCCACGACCTGCAGCTCATACTCGTGCATCTCTTTGGTAGTGATCATCACTTCGTACACCGCCGCAGTCACATGCTCAAGCGCCTGTTGTAAAGATGCGCCCTGCAGCAGTTTCACCAGCAACAAGCCACTCGTCACATCACCCACACCAACCGGTTGACGTGCGCCAAAATCGACTAACGGACGACTGATATGCCACGCCTGTTCAGCGGTGACCAGCAGCATTTCGAAACGGTCGGTGCTGATACCTGCCCGTGCCAGATGCTTCACCAGTACAATTTCAGGTCCCTGAGCGATCAGTTCACGCGCTGCTGCAACGGCCTCTTCGACATTGTTCACCGCATGCTCGCACAGAATTTCGAGTTCAACCAGATTCGGGGCAATAATGTCACTAGCCGGGAGCGCATGGCGTACATGAAATTCCGCCACTCCGGGTGCGACAATACACCCCTTTTCAGGGTGTCCCATCACCGGATCGCAAAAGTATTTTGCCTGCGGGTTTGCCGCTTTTACCTTGCGAACAATACCCAGAATATGCTCGCCCTGTTCTGCTGAACCAAGATAGCCGCTCAGTACTGCGTCACAGGTCTGGAGTTTATCAATATCAGCAATGCCCTGAACAATTTCAGTCAGGTGGCTCGGCGGCATAACGCAACCGGTCCATTTGCCATACTGCGTGTGGTTTGAAAACTGAACGGTATTCAGCGGCCAGACATTTGCGCCAAGACGACGCATCGGAAATTCTGCTGCACTGTTGCCCGCATGACCAAAAACAACGTGGGACTGGATGGCGAGGATATTCTTCATTTTACTTACCACAACCCTGAAAAAATAAAGGGGCGTAGTTTCCCACGCCCCTGCTAACTCAATCTTACTTCCAGCAAATCAGACAATAGTTCTTCTTGCCACGACGCAGTAAGGTATAGCGCCCGAACAGGATATCACTATCCTGGAAGAAATATTCCGGATCGGACTGCTTCTCACCGTTGATGGTTACCGCGTTTGACGCAATAGTCTTACGTGCCTGACCGCGAGAAGGTTGCAGCTCGGAGTCCACCAGCGCCTGCATCAAATCGGCACCTTTGTCCATCTCGATCATCGGCACGCCATCCTGCGCCAGCTGTTCGAAATCTGCTTCACTCAAATCGCTGAGATTGCCGTTGAACAAGCTTTCGGTAATGCGTTTTGCCGCGACCAGACCTTCTTCACCGTGAACCAGACGCGTAACCTGTTCGGCCAGAACATACTGGGCACGCGGCGCTTTACCGCTGTTTTTATCTTCTTCTTCCAGCGCATTGATTTCTTCAATGTCCATGAAAGTGAAGAATTTCAGGAAGCGATAAACGTCCGCATCGGCGGTGTTGATCCAGAACTGGTAGAATTTGTACGGACTGGTTTTCTTCGGATCCAGCCACACTGCGCCGCCTTCCGTCTTACCGAATTTGGTGCCATCAGCTTTAGTGATCAGCGGAACGGTCAGACCAAACACCTGATTCTGGTGCAAACGACGGGTTAAATCGATACCCGAAGTAATGTTACCCCACTGGTCAGAACCACCAATCTGCAGTGCCACGCCGTGCAGTTTGTTCAGGCAGGCAAAGTCATAACCCTGCAGCAGGTTGTAAGAAAACTCGGTAAAGGAGATCCCCTGATCGTCACGGTTCAGACGCTGCTTAACCGCTTCTTTGTTGATCATCTGGTTAACGGAGAAGTGTTTGCCGATATCACGCAGGAAAGTCAGTACGTTCATACCGCCAAACCAGTCGTAGTTGTTCGCAGCAATCGCCGAGTTGTCACCACAGTCGAAATCGAGGAACGGTGCAACCTGTTTGCGGATTTTATCCACCCACTCCTGCACTGTGTCTTCGGTATTCAGTTTACGCTCGGCGGCTTTAAAGCTCGGGTCACCAATCAGACCGGTTGCGCCACCTACCAGTGCAACAGGCTTATGGCCTGCCTGCTGGAAGCGTTTCAGGCATAACAATGGAACCAGATGCCCCAAATGCAAGCTGTCAGCGGTAGGATCGAAGCCGCAATAGAGCGCGATCGGGCCTTGCGCCAGTCGCTCTGCTAACGCTTCCTCGTCCGTCACCTGGGCCACCAGCCCCCGCTCTTGCAATTGTTTAATCAAGTTACTGCTTGCCATCAAAATCTCCATGTATAAAACGACTGCACCTTTGCCGGTACACGACTTTTCGCCTGATGCGAAAGAAACATAGAATAAAGCGCCGGATTGATCAGCACCAGCGCTTAAAACAAGAAATTTGCATCTTTAGGGGGCCAGACGATCAATTTTCCACGCGTTATCTTCGCGTTGGTATAAAAAACGATCGTGCAGACGGTTTTCACCGCCCTGCCAGAACTCCATTTGTTCAATACTCACGCGAAAGCCGCCCCAGAAACTGGGCAGAGGAACTTCCCCTTGCTGAAACTTCTGCTTCAGTTCGAGGAATTTGCTTTCGAGAATACCGCGCGCGGAGATTCGACTGGATTGTTTTGAGACCCAGGCGCCAATCTGACTGTCGCGTGGGCGACTGTGGAAGTATTTCACCACTTCGAGTGTGGAAAGACGCTCTGCCTTGCCGATCACCATCACCTGCCGTTCCAGCGTATGCCAGGGAAATAAAAGGCTGATGCGTGGATTTTTCTCGATCTGATGCGCCTTACGGCTACCAAGGTTGGTATAGAACACCAGCCCTTTGTCATCATAATGTTTGAGTAACACGATGCGCTGATACGGCTGACCATTTTCATCGACGGTCGCAACGACCATTGCGGTGGGATCGGCCAGTTTGGCATCACAGGCTTGCCCCAGCCAGCGCTCAAACAGCGCAAGGGGTTCGGCGGGAAGATCGCGGCGGCGAAGACCGCCTTTCGTGTATTCACGGCGCAGATGCGCGATTTGCTGCAATTCGTCGTTATCAGACATGATGTTGGGCTACGGATTGTCAGTGGGTGACGCTATTGTGCGCCGCCCAGGTGAAAATCTCAACGCTTCGGGTTCTGTAACTGACAGTTATTTAGCACAATTCTGTCTCGTTTATAGACCGTTGCCTCGTCGCCTTTAGACCAAAATACGTAGAAACCATCGGTATAACGTGCACCTGATGCCGACACGCCCTGTTTGAGGTTCAATAGCTGATTATCATAAACAAAGCTTGCCGTCTGGCGGGTATTGTTCAGCTTCACGGTCAGCGGTTTTTCGTCGCAGCGGTATTCAAGCGTATCCGTTTGCATACGCTCGACAAATTGGTTGTACACACTACAACCGCTAAGCAGTACGGGCAGACACAATAACAACAGTTTTTTCATAGCCATATCCTGAAGACTTTCCTGGTCCTGGAGGGTAATGGCACCCTCCCTAATATCCTTAGTTTACCGGCACACCGCGCTGAATAATTTCAGTTAACTCTGAGTTCGTGGATTGGCAGGATAAATTGCCCCTAAAACACTCGGCTCTGACGCCCCAGTCACAGACGGTAAATTTCCCGGTAATCCGGCCAGCGTTCGCCACGCCAGCCAGGCAAAGGCTAACGCTTCCATATCATCACCGCTGATCCCGGCTTCATCAGTAGAGGTAACCTCTGTACCCGGTAATAATGCCGCCAGACGCATCATCAGCAGTGGATTACGACTGCCACCACCACATACCATGAGTCGATCACAGCCGCCGCTTAACAAGACCTGCTCTGAAATGGTTACTGCCGTCAGTTCGGCAAGCGTCGCCTGTACATCTCGTGGGCTAATTCCCGGAAACTGCGCCAGATGACGCTCTATCCAGCCGTAATTAAAATACTCACGGCCGGTACTTTTCGGCGCAGGCGCGGAAAAATAAGGGTCGTTAAGCATATTCTGCAGCAACGGCAGGATCACCGTTCCTGAAATGGCCCACTGCGCATCTTTGTCGTAGGGCTGGCCACATTGCCGCCAGATCCATGCATCCATCAGCATATTGCCCGGCCCGGTGTCGTATCCGCGAACGGGTTGTTGCGGAATAAGCAGAGACAGATTGGCAATCCCGCCGATGTTTAACACCATTCGCCGTTCCGTTGGATGTGCCAGCAGTGCCTGATGAAACGCAGGAACGAGCGGTGCACCCTGCCCGCCGAGGGCGATATCACGTCGACGAAAATCGCCGACTACGGTTATCCCGGTACGCGCGACAATCTGGTTGTTATCACCAATTTGCAGCGTGTGTGGCGCAGCACCGTTCGGTTCATGCCACACGGTTTGCCCGTGGCAACCAATCGCAATGATATCCTGCGGTTTCAATTTTTCTTGCGCCAACAGCGCATTCACCGCCTCAGCAAATAGATAACCGAGCTGTGCATCTAACTGACCAAACTGAGAAAGTGTAAGCTGCTGCCCCTGGCAGATATCCAGAATCGCTTGTTTAACATAAATGGGGATGGGCCAGGTCAGACTCGCCTGCTGCGCAACCATCGTTTCATCTATTGTCGCCAGCACAACATCGACGCCATCAAGGCTGGTTCCAGACATTACACCGATAAAACGGCCCGATTTCATAGGTCATCCTTTTAAGCAAATTAGCCTTGACACTCAACCATAAAGTGTCGACTAATGCCATGCTTCCTTAATGATTTTTGGTGGCTAATCATTACAATGATCGTTTAATTACATCAATTACATGAATGATTCGTTTATACTCGGTTGATCCGATTTCGGTTAAGATTTTCATATTGTTCCAGTAGAACATGTGACCTTAGGCTCACAAATGCCATATAATTTAGCCATGAAGGGTGCTTTATTAGCGTTTCGTGGTGACAAAGGAGATTTGTAAATGATTAAACGTGTGCTGATTGTTTCATTAATGGGCGTATCTTTAGCGGGTTGCGTTAACAATGACAGCCTTTCAGGCGACGTATATACCGCATCCGAAGCGAAACAAGTTCAGAACGTTACCTACGGTACGATTGTTCATGTTCGTCCGGTGCAAATCCAGGGTGGCGATGACGCAAACGTGATTGGTGCTATTGGTGGTGCGGTACTCGGCGGGTTCCTTGGTAACACCGTCGGCGGCGGTACGGGTCGTTCATTAGCGACGGCTGCAGGTGCAGTTGCCGGTGGCGTAGCGGGTCAAGGCGTACAAGGTGCGATGAATAAAACCCAGGGTGTGGAACTGGAAATCCGTAAGGATGATGGTAATACCATCATGGTGGTTCAGAAACAGGGTGCGACCAAGTTTTCAGCCGGCCAGCGCGTTGTTATGGCTAACAACGGCAGCCAGGTTACCGTGTCTCCACGCTAATCGAATTCACGTGTGGTCAGGCTCTGGCCACACGTAACTTATCGTTTCAACCTTGTGACTGCAGTTCAATAATATTGTGTTCGAGTTTGGCAACCAGCTTAATCAGCAGATCAATTTCCTCAGCTGAAATCCCTTCCAGAATTTCTCCACGTGTTTTGTTGATCACCGCTTCCATATCAGCGATCAGCGGCTCAGCCTTCTCTGTCAGTTTAATTCTCTTAGCTCGACGATCGCTGGCGCAAGTCTGTCGTGAAATGAGTCCCTTTTCTTCCAACTGGTCAAGCGTACGTACCAACGAAGGCTGCTCGATGCCAATCGCTTTAGCCAACTGAATCTGCGATTGATCCGGCGGCAACTGATGAATGTTGTGCAGCGTAACCCAATGCGTCTGCGTCAACTCCAGAGGTTTCAGGCGATGGTCAATCAGAGCACGCCAAATGCGCACCAACCGTGCCAGATCAGAACCTAATGGCGATTCCAATTTCATCTCCTTATAATTAGCTTGCTAAGTTATTGTGCTGATTTTAGAATAGTGTGCAGCATTTGTATTCCCAAAACAAATGTATTGCCAAATTTGCTTACCGGCTGACATTTTTTCAGACATTATGCGTTACGGAGACTCATTGTCTCTTTTTTGCTAAACCTATAGCAATGCTCTCTTCCGCCAAGGATTTTGCCCGTGAAGTTTATGTTTAATGCAACAGGATTGCCCCTACAAGATTTAATGATCGGCGCATCTGTCTACTTTCCTCCTGTTTTCAAGGCGATTGTAGCAGGATTTATTCTCTGGCTGGTTGTTCATCGCCTGCTGCGCGACTGGATTTACTCCGGCGAAATCTGGCATCCCCTGCTAATGGATCTGTCACTCTTTACGCTTTGCGTATGTCTGGCCTTTGTTATGCTGATAGCGTGGTGATTATGTCGCTTAAAACCGTTAAATACTTCTCCACTATTATAGTCGCTGCAATCGCAGTTTTCGCCGGATGGTGGATGTGGAATTACTATATGCAATCGCCCTGGACACGTGATGGCAAAGTACGTGCTGAGCAGGTCAGCATCACGCCGCAGGTGTCAGGCAGCATTAGCGAACTCTATATAAAAGATAACCAGTTTGTGAATAAAGGCGATGTCCTTTTTATTATCGACAAGACGCCATTTCACATTGCTGAACTGAATGCGCAAGCGCAACTGGCAAAAGCGCAGTCTGACCTGGCGAAAGCCAACAACGAAGCCAACCGCCGCCGTCATTTATCGCAAAATTACATCTCAGCCGAGGATCTGGATACCGCAAATCTCAACGTGAAAGCCATGCAGGCAAGCGTTGAAGCGGCTGAGGCCAGTTTGCGCCAGGCCCAGTGGCAACTGACGCAAACGGTGGTCAAAGCCCCCGTGGCGGGTTGGGTCACAAACCTGTCTACCCGTACCGGTGATTACGCCTCAACCGGTAAGCCCCTGTTTGCCCTTGTCGACAGTCACTCTTTTTATGTGATGGGATATTTTGAAGAAACCAAATTGCGCCATATTCGAGAAGGCGCACCTGCGACGATTACACTCTACAGCGGCAATGTAAAGTTACAGGGTCACGTTTCCAGTATTGGCCGTGCCATCTACGATCAAAGTGTGGAAAGTGATTCCGGCCTGATTCCCGACATCAAACCCAACGTGCCGTGGGTGCGTCTGGCGCAGCGTGTCCCGGTACGCATCGAATTCGACGCCCTGCCGCGGGAGGTCACGCTGGTGTCAGGTACAACCTGCAGCGTATCCATCGGCCAGCGTAAATGAAACTGCCCCGCCTGACACCAGGCAATTTGCCGTGGTTTAAAGCCACGGCGGCACAGTGGCGTTATGCGCTGCGTAACACCATTGCGATGTGCCTGGCGTTAACTTTTGCTTATTATCTGAATCTGGATGAGCCCTACTGGGCGATGACCTCTGCGGCGGTGGTTAGTTTTCCCACCGTTGGCGGGGTTATCAGCAAAAGTCTGGGTCGCGTGGCGGGTAGCTTACTGGGTGCCACCGCCGCATTGATTATTGCCGGTCATACTCTCAATGAGCCGTGGCTGTTTTTGCTGAGCATGTCAGTGTGGATCGGTTTTTGTACCTGGGCATGCGCGCACTTCACCAATAACGTTGCCTACGCATTTCAACTGGCGGGTTATACGGCGGCGATCATTGCGTTTCCCATGGTCAATACCGTGGAAATTACGCAATTATGGGATATCGCGCAGGCACGCGTGTGTGAAGTCATCGTCGGTATCCTGTGTGGTGGCGTGATGATGATGATCCTACCCAGCACCTCCGATGGCACCACGTTACTGACAGCATTGAAAAACATGCATTCACGTTTACTGGAACATGCCAGCCTACTCTGGCAACCAGAAACCACGGATGCCATTCGCACAGCCCATGAAGGTGTTATCGGGCAGATTCTGACCATGAACCTGCTGCGTATTCAGGTTTTCTGGAGTCATTACCGCTTTCGTCGCCAGAATGCTTTGCTCAATTCGCTGTTGCACCAGCAGTTACGGATGACCAGCGTGATTTCCAGTCTGCGCAGGATGCTGCTGAACTGGCCTAATCCCCCGTCCAACACCCGGGAAATCATCGAGCAGTTGCTCAGCGAACTAATAAAATCCAATGCGAATAGCTACACCGTCGCACGTATAATTGCCCCACTGCGGCCCGTCGATGCCCGCGACTATCGACACGTCGCCTTCTGGCAACGACTGCGTTATTTTTGTCGGCTCTACCTGCGCAGCAGTCATTATCTGCATTTACTGGAAAATGGTGTTACCGCCGAGCGTATTAATATCGCCCGCACGCCTGGACTTGCCCGTCATACCGATAATGCGGAAGCTATCTGGAGCGGGTTGCGTACGTTCTGCACTTTGATGCTTATCGGCGCATGGAGCATTGGTGCACAATGGGAATCAGGCTCTGGCGCACTCACGCTCGCCGCGATCAGCAGTGTGCTGTATTCCGCCGTTGCCACACCGTTCAAGTCGCTTTCTTTGCTGATGCGTACGCTGGTTCTACTGTCGCTATTTAGCTTTGTGGTTAAGTTTGGCCTGATGGTGCAAATTTCCGACCTCTGGCAGTTTATTCTCTTTCTCTTCCCACTACTCGCCACCATGCAACTGTTGAAGCTACAAATGCCTGCCCTGGCAGGTCTTTGGGGGCAGCTGATTGTATTTATGGGTTCGTTTATCGCGGTGACCAATCCGCCGGTATATGATTTTGCTGATTTCCTGAATGACAATATGGCGAAAATCACCGGTGTGGCGCTGTCATGGCTGGCCTTCGCCATTCTGCGCCCCGGATCGGATGCACGGAAAAGTCGCCGCCATATTCGCGCCCTGCGCCGGGATTTTGTCGATCAGCTCAGCCGACATCCATCACTGAGTGAAAACGAATTTGAATCGCTGACGTATCATCACGTCAGCCAGCTCAGCAACAGTCAGGATGCGCTGGCGCGACGCTGGTTATTACGTTGGGGGGTCGTTTTACTGAACTGCTCGCATGTGGTGTGGCAACTGCGCACCTGGGAGGCGCGTTCCGATCCGCTGGCTCGCGTCAGGGACGTGTGTATCTCGCTGCTACGCGATGTAATGAGCGAACGTGGCGTCCAGCAACGACCACTGAATGCCACGCTGAATGAGCTACAGCGCATCTGCGATACGCTTGCCCACCATCATCAACCCGCTGCGCAGGAACTGTCGGCACTGGTCTGGCGACTACACTGCTCGCTTTCACAACTCGAACAGGCGCCGCTGCCGGGTACTCTCAGTCGTTGATTATTTGATAACACCACAGGCGTAGCGCGCTCCGCCACCGCCAAGCGGTTTCGGTTGATCGGACATATTATCGCCGCCCACATGGATCATCAGCGCTTTGCCTTTGACTTCATCGATCGTTTTCAGCCGCGGTGCAACGACCGGCGTTGTGGCGTTACCGTCGTTATTCACCACCAATAGCGGCAGGTCGCCCATATGACCTGCGCCTTCCGGGCCTTCATGTTTACCGGTTTGATGCGGATCGTAATGGCCACCAGCCGATTCTGCGGCTGAGGCTTTCCCTTCTTTAATCGCGGGTTGGCAACTGCCGTTCATATGCACATGGAAGCCATGTTCACCTGGCGGCAACGCTTTCAGATCGGGCGTAAACTCCAGTCCCTTTGCGGTTTCAGCAATAGTGACCGTACCAATCGCCTGGCCGACGCCTTGCGACGTGACCAGATTCATCGTCACTTTTTCTTCATTGGCAGCCTGCGCACCTGCACAGGCGAGTAGAGTGATGATGGCCAAACTCAAACGCTTCATAAGACCTCCGTCCAAAAGGTGTCTGATTGTTAAGTGTAAACCAGTGACACAAATTTGAACGGAGATGCGCCAAAAACGCGATTAGGGTACGTCGTAACCCAGCGCCGCTTTACGAATGCGGAACCATTGCTGGCGAGACATGTTCAGCGACTCAGACTCAATGGCAGCACGTACACGCTCTATTTTTCCTGAGCCAATAATCGGCAGCGGCTGAGACGGCAGACGTAAAATCCAGGCGTATACCACCTGCTCAATAGATTGCGCATTCAACTCTTCAGCAATCACGGCAAGCTCATTACGTAAAGGCTGGAAAGCATCATCATTAAACAGGCGACCACCGCCGAGACAGGACCAGGCCATCGGGCGAATGCGCAGCTGTTGCAGTTGATCTAAAGTACCATCCAACAGGAGCGGCTGATGTACTGGTGAAATTTCTACCTGGTTGGTCGCCAAAGTAAACGGCAGACGCGATTGCAGCAATGAGAACTGTGCCGGGGTGAAGTTGGAGACGCCAAAGTGACGCACTTTGCCACTATGGTGCAATTTTTTAAAAGCGTCGGCGACATCGTCAGCATCCATAAGCGGATCGGGACGGTGGATCAGCAGCAGATCAATATGATCGGTCGCCAGCAGCTTCAGCGACTCTTCCGCACTGGCAATAATATGTGCACTGTCGGTGATGTAGTGGCCCAGCGCATTTTCCGCGCGCGCCGTCGTCGCGATCCCGCATTTAGTCACAATCTGCATTTTTTCACGCAAATGCGGAGCCAGTTTCATTGCCTCACCAAACGCCGCTTCACACTGGTAGCCACCGTAAATATCGGCGTGATCGACGGTGGTCACGCCAAGATCCAGATGCTCTTCAATAAAGCTGACTAGCTGGCGCGCGGACATATTCCAGTCCATCAGGCGCCAGTACCCCATCACAAAGCGAGAAAATTCCGGGCCTTGCGGCGCAATAGTAATACGCTGAACCATAGCAGCTTCCTTTTAAGTGAATGTGCCTCGAGTATACGCAATTACGCTTTTAAAAGAGTGAAGGTTGTTGCGGTTCTTCCGAAGGGTTGGCTTTGTTTGCACGTAATTTACGCATCAGGCGCTGACGACAAAGCCGCAGCACTTCCTGCTTTTGGGTATCGCTCATCTTTTGCCAGTTAAAACGCTCATCCCGACTGCGAAAACAGCCACGGCAAAAGCCGCGTTCGTCAGACTGACATATTCCACGGCATGGGCTCTGGACGGGGAAAAACTCCAGCTGTTCGGCCACATCCCCTCCTTTAATAAGATTGATATACCTATTGAAGACGTTAACTGAATTTCTCGCAAGCGCTATTGCATTAGACCGACTGGTCTATTACACTCCTTTTCATGAACAAAATCACTGAACACGATACACGCGAACATCTGCTGGCGACTGGCGAACTGCTGTGTATGCAGCGCGGCTTCACCGGCATGGGTTTAAGCGAACTACTGAAAACCGCTGAAGTACCCAAAGGTTCGTTTTATCATTATTTTCGCTCTAAAGAAGCGTTCGGTGTCGCGATGCTGGAACGCCACTATACGGCCTATCATCGGCGACTGGCTACGCACTTTGATACGGGAGCGGGAAACTATCGCGACCGCATTCTGGCCTACTATCAGGAAACCCTGAATCAGTTTAGTCAGCACGGCATTATTAGCGGCTGTTTAACAGTAAAACTGTCTGCCGAAGTGTGCGATCTGTCAGAAGATATGCGCACTGCGATGGATAAAGGCGCGCGGCACATTATTGTGCTGTTAGCGCAGGCGCTGGAGAAAGGTCAGGCCAGCCATTGTCTGTCTTTTGTTGGCGAGCCGTTACAGCAGGCGCAGGTACTGTATGCGCTGTGGCTTGGCGCCAACCTGCAGGCCAAGATTTCTCGTAGCGCCACTCCGCTGGAAAATGCGCTGGCGCACGTTAAAAACATCATCACAACGCCTGCCGTTTAACAGGCGTTTTTATTTTCTTTATTACTAGACGACCGGTCTATTCAGGAGTGCCACATGTCATCTGAAAAACTGTTTTCCCCACTGAAAGTGGGTGCCATTACGGCAGCAAACCGCGTATTTATGGCGCCACTGACGCGTCTGCGCAGTATTGAGCCTGGCGACATCCCTACTCCGCTGATGGCCGAGTATTACCGTCAACGCGCCAGCGCGGGTCTTATCATCAGCGAAGCGACGCAGATTTCCGCACAGGCGAAGGGCTATGCCGGAGCACCCGGCTTACACAGCGAAGCGCAAATTGCCGCATGGAAGAAAATCACTGCTGCCGTACACGCTGAGCAAGGTCATATTGCTGTCCAGTTGTGGCACACTGGACGCATCTCTCACGCCAGTCTGCAGCCAAACGGTCAAGCTCCAGTTGCACCTTCCGCGATTAGCGCTGGAACCCGCACCTCGCTGCGCGATGAAAACGGCCTGGCAACGCGTGCCGATACCTCAATGCCGCGTGCGCTGGAAACCAAAGAGATTCCGGGCATCGTTAATGACTTCCGTCAGGCGATAGCCAATGCGCGCGAAGCGGGTTTCGATATGGTTGAACTGCACTCTGCCCACGGCTACCTGCTGCACCAGTTCCTGTCGCCAACGTCTAACCAGCGTACCGATCAATACGGTGGCAGCGTCGAAAATCGTGCGCGTCTGATACTGGAAGTGGTTGATGCCGGAATTAAAGAATGGGGTGCCGATCGCATTGGTATTCGCGTCTCCCCGATTGGCACTTTCCAGAACGTAGACAATGGTCCAAACGAAGAAGCCGATGCGCTGTATCTGATTGAACAATTGGGCAAGCGCGGAATCGCTTACCTGCACATGTCTGAGCCGGACTGGGCCGGTGGCGAGCCGTATTCCGATGCGTTCCGCGAAAAAGTTCGCGCGCGCTTCCACGGCCCTATCATTGGTGCTGGTGCTTACACCCCAGAAAAAGCAGAAGCGCTGATCGAGAAAGGTCTGATCGACGCCGTTGCTTTTGGTCGCGCCTATATTGCTAACCCGGATCTGGTGGCGCGTCTGCAACGAAAAGCAGAACTGAATCCGCAACGTGCCGAGAGTTTCTACGGCGGCGGCGCGGAAGGTTACACCGACTATCCTACCCTCTAACGTCACAATCTCCGTTCTGCCATTGATAGCGGCGTAACAACGCCGCTATACTAAAACAACATTTTGAATGTATTAGCCATTTTCGAAGGGGAAAAAGATGCGTTTACTCCATACCATGCTGCGCGTGGGTGACCTGCAGCGTTCCATCGAGTTTTATACCAACGTGCTGGGCATGAAGCTGCTGCGTACCAGCGAAAACCCTGAATACAAGTACTCTCTGGCTTTTGTCGGCTACGGTCCTGAAACCAGTGAAGCAGTAATCGAACTGACCTATAACTGGGGTGTCGACAAGTATGATCTGGGTACTGCCTATGGCCATATCGCCCTGAGCGTAGACAACGCGGCTGAAGCCTGTGAACGTATTCGCCAGAATGGCGGTAACGTAACGCGTGAAGCAGGTCCAGTAAAAGGCGGCACCACAGTGATTGCGTTCGTTGAAGATCCGGACGGCTACAAAATTGAGCTGATCGAAGAGAAAGACGCTGGGCGCGGCCTGGGCGATTAATCTCCCCCTCGGGCGCAGATCGTCTGTGCCCATAGTTTTATACTCATCATTTTGCCATAATACGCGCTGCAATTTTCCCGTATTAAGAGACCCAGATGTCCGATAACGCTCAACTTTCCGGTCTGTGTGACCGTTTTCGTGGTTTTTATCCTGTCGTCATTGATGTCGAAACCGCAGGGTTCAATGCCAAAACCGATGCGCTGCTTGAGATTGCCGCCATCACACTGAAAATGGATGAACAAGGCTGGCTGATGCCGGACACGACGTTACATTTCCACGTAGAGCCGTTTGAAGGTGCCAATTTGCAACCGGAAGCGCTCGCCTTTAACGGTATTGACCCTAACAATCCGCTACGCGGTGCGGTCAGCGAATATGATGCTTTGCATGCCATCTTCAAAATGGTGCGTAAAGGCATTAAAGACAGCGGCTGCAATCGGGCAATCATGGTGGCGCATAACGCTACGTTCGACCACGGTTTTATGATGGCGGCGGCAGAACGCGCCTCGCTCAAACGTAATCCGTTCCATCCATTTGTCACCTTTGATACGGCGGCATTAAGCGGCCTGTCACTGGGGCAGACTGTGTTGTCAAAAGCGTGCCTGGCGGCGGGAATGGAGTTTGACGGGAATCAGGCGCACTCGGCGCTGTATGACACCGAACGTACGGCCGTGCTGTTTTGCGAAATCGTTAACCGCTGGAAACGTCTCGGCGGTTGGCCTCTTCCCGTGCCTGAAGAAGCGTAACGGCGACATAAAAAAAGCGACCATTTCAGGTCGCTTTTTTACTTCTGCTGGTATTACTCAGCGTCCGGCTCTTCGGTTTTGTATTTCGCTGCTGTTTCTTTAATCAGCTGCTGCAACTCACCGCGCTGGTACATTTCGATCAAAATGTCACAACCGCCAACCAGCTCACCATCAACCCACAGCTGTGGGAAAGTTGGCCAGTTTGCGTATTTCGGCAGTTCGGCGCGAATATCCGGGTTCTGCAGAATATCAACATAAGCAAAGCGTTCACCACAGGCTGACAGCGCCTGCACAGCCTGTGCGGAGAAACCGCAGCTTGGCAGTTTAGGGGAACCTTTCATGTACAGGAGAATCGGGTTTTCAGCGATCTGGCGCTGGATTTTTTCGATAGTGGTGCTCATTATCTTGCTTCCTTAAACTTCTTTTACGGCAGTAGTCTGACATTGTAACGGGTCAGACAGGCAACGGAAAATAACATTTTCATTACGCGTTATTATTTTATCCCCTGACGCTAAAAGTTGCATTCACAATCTCACTTATCCCCTTCAAACATGTGGATTTGATTATCCGTTCACCAACTCAAACGTTAATTGCTGTTTTTTTTTGCGGTCGGTTACGAAACATAGTTTTAAACAAAAAAAGCTATTAACTTTCCCTCTTTCTATAGATTAGAATCATCAAGTTTTGAAAATCACACGCAGGCACGATAGACCTGCCTTACCAGAGGACTGCTCAGTGGCGCGGATAAACCGAATCTCGATCACGCTCTGTGCTTTGCTTTTTACTACACTGCCTTTTACGCCTATGGCTCATGCTTCCAAGCAGGCCAGGACGACACCTACCAGTACTCACCCACTCAAGACGGTAGATAAAAAGAAAAGCGCAACAACCAGCCAAAAAACAACAAAGACCAGCAAGAAAACGGCGACAAAGACCACCAGCAAAACCAGCACCAAAACCGCTTCCTCTTCTAAAAAACGCACAGCCACTCCGGCAAAGTCGACTAAAACTGCAAATCGCCGTGGTAAAACTGCCGCAGCACAAACCGCAGCCGTTACCTGGACGGAAAAATGCACACCGCGCAAAGGTCATAAACCACGCTGCGTGAAGGTGAAAACCACTGCACCGACTACGCTTGCTGACGCACATAAAGTGAAAGTGCAGAAAGCGACTAAAACCGCTATGTCCACCTTGATGAACCAAATCGGTAAACCTTATCGTTGGGGCGGCTCCTCGCCAAGAACCGGGTTTGACTGCAGCGGTCTGGTTTATTACGCCTATAAAGATCTGGTGAAGTTCCGCATTCCGCGTACCGCGAATGAAATGTACCATCTGCGTGATGCCGCACCAATTGAACGTGGCGAGCTGAAAAATGGTGATCTGGTATTCTTTCGTACCCAGGGTCGCGGAACAGCCGATCACGTCGGCGTCTACGTCGGCAACGGTAAGTTTATTCAGTCACCGCGCAGCGGGCAGGAAATTCAAATCACCTCTCTGAGCGAAGATTACTGGCAGCGCCACTATGTGGGCGCTCGTCGGGTAATGACGCCAAAAACAATTCGCTAAAAACTTACCCTACAGAACATGCTGTAGGGTAAGTTCTTCTTTTGCATAACCTTTCAATTTGCTACCCTATCCTTACTCACAATGAGGCTATTGTGTGTACTCAATATAAATAATAAGGAGAGAAGCAATGTCGTTTGAATTACCTGCATTACCGTATGCCAAAGATGCTCTGGCACCGCACATTTCTGCCGAAACGCTGGAATATCACTATGGCAAACACCATCAAACCTACGTGACCAATCTGAACAATCTGATTAAAGGCACGGCGTTTGAAGGCAAATCACTGGAAGAGATCGTTCGTAGCTCTGAAGGCGGTGTATTCAATAACGCAGCACAAGTATGGAACCACACGTTCTACTGGAACTGCCTGGCACCAAACGCAGGTGGTGAACCGACCGGTAAACTGGCTGATGCAATTGCCGCCTCCTTTGGCAGCTTTGCAGATTTCAAAGCGCAGTTCACCGATGCCGCTATCAAAAACTTCGGTTCTGGCTGGACCTGGCTGGTAAAAGGAACGGATGGCAAACTGGCTATCGTCTCCACCTCCAACGCAGGTACTCCGCTGACTACCGACGCGACGCCGCTGATGACCGTTGACGTATGGGAACACGCCTACTACATCGATTATCGCAATGCCCGTCCTGGCTACCTGGAACATTTCTGGGCACTGGTGAACTGGGAATTTGTTGCGAAGAACTTCGCAGCATAAAAAAGATAACGCAGAAGGACTTCCTTCTGCGTTTTTGCATTAATTCGCGGTAGTGAAAGCCTCTTCAGGCTGTCTTCTTGCGGAAATGAACACCAGCAGCAGCGCAAGTCCCGCCACAATCGCCCCCATCACCGGCACAAAACTGTAGCCCAGGCCGCCAGATATCACCGCCCCACCGGCCGCTGCACCAAGGGCATTCCCCAGATTAAACGCGCCAATATTGACTGACGATGATAATCCAGGCGCTTCGCTGGCAACGCGCATCACACGCATCTGCAACGGTGGAACGACCGCAAACGTCGCCGCGCCCCAGACCACCATACTGACCGCCGCTCCCAGCTCATTACGCGCAAGGAAAGGAATGGCCAGCATAATAACCATCAGCAGCAGTAAAAAGCCTTTCAGCGTACCGTTGACTGAACGGTCAGCCAGTTTGCCGCCAAAATAGTTACCGATCGAGAAGCCAACGCCTATCAACACCAGCATCCCGGTAACAAATGCCGGTGTAGCATGAGTGATAGTATGCAGAACCGGCGAGATGTAGGTATACAGCGTGAACATCGCCCCAGCACCCAGTACGGTAGTCAGTAACGCCGACAACACCTGTGGGCGCATAAGTACCGCCAGTTCGCTACGGACATCCGGGCGCTCTCCTGCTCCACCCTTGGGTAATGAGAAGAACAGGCTGACCATCGCAATGACACCCAGCCCCGCAGTGGCCATAAACGACATGCGCCAGCCGATGGTTTCACCAAGCCAGGTCGCCGCCGGAACGCCGCCAATATTGGCGATGGTTAACCCCATAAACATCGTTGCCACGGCGCTGGCCTGCTTATGTTTGGGTACCACACTGGCTGCAACCACAGAACCGAGACCAAAAAAGGCTCCATGGTTAAGACTGGTCAAAATACGCGATAGCATCAGCGTGGTGTAATCCGGCGAGATAGCCGAAAGCACATTACCCAGCGTGAAAATCGCCATCAGGAATATCAAAGCATTACGTCGCGCACGATGAGACAGCAGCAATGTCATCAGCGGTGCACCTACCATCACACCTACTGCATAAGCGCTGATCAGCATGCCAGCCGCCGGAATCGAGACGTCCACACCTTTGGCAATGACGGGCAACAACCCCATTGGCGAAAACTCGGTGGTGCCAATACCAAACGCCCCGATTGCCAGCGCCAGTAAAGGGTAATTGATTTTCATATTTCGACTCCGTATCGTCGAGCCGTGGCACGACATAAAATAAGAGTCAAAAGCATGACATTGATCGCAAAATTAATAAAGTTAACAAAACTGCAAAAGACTTTTGCTTATTCGCAAACAATAGAGGGGAAAAACGAGTCGAAGGGATGAGGGAGAGCTAACTCCCTCGGGGAAATCAATGCAGCGCTGCGGTCAGACCACCCGCGACGATCAAACCCAGAACAATAATGGTAGTCACTAACGAAAATTTCAGATCGGTGCTCATCAAGTTTTCTCCTTTTTATTCCCACACAAAAAGTGATATTGCGCATTTTTACACACTTGAAAGCAAAAATCTCTCACGATTTATATTGATAACTGCTTTTAACTCTTCCCCTTTTCGTTAAGATCAGACAAAATTCCACGCTTACTTGATTAGCGTACCGGCCATTGACCCCTTCCTGACGTTCCGTGTCGTTTTCCCGGCGTGCCGCAACCCTTACGTTGCGATAAGGGTGTGTAAAGGCAAACGTTTACCTGGAGTATTCTCAGGAGCTTAGGATATGGTCTGGAGTGAGATGTAATGGCAACAATTAAAGATGTAGCGAAGCGAGCAAACGTTTCCACTACAACCGTATCACACGTAATTAACAAGACGCGCTTTGTCGCGGAAGAAACACGTAATGCTGTCTGGGCAGCAATCAAAGAACTGCACTATTCTCCGAGCGCAGTTGCCCGCAGCCTGAAGGTAAATCACACCAAGTCTATCGGCTTGCTGGCGACCAGCAGCGAAGCGGCCTATTTCGCCGAAATTATCGAAGCCGTTGAGAAAAACTGTTTCCAGAAAGGCTATACCCTGATCCTGGGTAACGCATGGAACAGTCTCGAAAAACAGCAGGCTTATCTGTCGATGATGGCGCAAAAGCGCGTTGATGGTCTGCTGGTGATGTGTTCTGAGTATCCGGAGTCGCTGCTTTCGATGCTCGAAGAGTATCGCCATATCCCGATGGTCGTCATGGACTGGGGCGAAGCAAAAGCCGACTTTACCGATACGGTCATTGATAACGCCTTCGAAGGCGGTTACATGGCGGGCCGGTATCTGGTAGAACGCGGTCATCGTGAGATTGGCGTGATCCCTGGCCCAATGGAACGTAACACCGGGGCCGGGCGTCTGGCTGGCTTTATGAAAGCGATGGAAGAAGCGCTGATTAAAGTGCCTGAAAACTGGATTGTTCAGGGCGATTTCGAGCCTGAATCCGGCTATCGCGCCATGCAGCAAATTCTGTCGCAGTCACATCGTCCGACCGCTGTCTTCTGCGGTGGCGATATTATGGCAATGGGTGCGCTGTGCGCCGCTGACGAAATGGGGCTGCGCGTACCGCAGGATGTCTCACTCATCGGCTACGACAACGTGCGCAACGCCCGCTTCTTCACGCCGGCCTTGACGACCATTCACCAGCCGAAGGATTCACTGGGTGAAACGGCCTTCAACATGCTGTTAGACCGTATCGTGAATAAACGTGAAGAGTCACAGTCTATCGAGGTGCATCCGCGCCTGGTTGAGCGTCGCTCCGTTGCCGACGGTCCGTTCCGCGATTACCGCCGTTAAGCCTGTTGTGCGGGAGTCTCATCTGGCTCCCGCAGCCATTCCTTGTTCAACGTTTCACTATCCCCTAAATAGTCCAGCAGCCAACTCAATGCCGGTGACGTATCGTTCTGCTGCCATGTCAGACAACATGCGGCATCAGGAAAGGGGTTCTCCAGTTGCAGCGCAACCCATTTACCACTATCGATCCACGGCTTGGCAAAATGCGTCGGTACCATGCCCACGCACAATCCCGCGGACAAACAGGTCGCAGAGGATTCCCAGTCCGGCACGACGACGCGCTTTTGGTTATCCAGCAGCCAGGTAATACGCTTCGGCAATGTTCGGGAGGTATCTTCGCGCACCAGTGACGGCCAGTTGCGCAACGTGTCATCACTTAGCGGTCCGGGCATTGAAGCCAGTGGGTGATGACTGGCTACCACGCAGCTCCAGCTCAGCATTCCCATATCGCGGAAGGTATACCGCCCCCCGACCGGAATGGCCTGTGTGGCCCCGATGGCCAGCTCCACACGCCCATCAGACAGTGCGTCCCACACGCCGTTAAACACTTCCTGAAAAACTAACAACTCCACATCATCAAAGTGACGGTAGAAATCCACGATCATCTGTCGGGTACGATCCGGGCGGACAATGTTATCGACGGCGATCGCCAGCTGTCCGCGCCAGCCGTTGGCAATTTGCTGACATTGCTGGCGCGTGATCTGCATTTTTTTGATAACAGAGCGGCCTTCTTTTAAAAACCATGCCCCGGCAGGCGTTAATTCCACATCCCGATGGCGTCGCTCAAAAAGTGGCACCGCCAGCCATTCTTCCAGCTGGCGCACGGTGTAGCTTACTGCCGAAGGTACACGGTGCAGCTCCTGCGCGGCCGAACTAAAACTGCCGTTACGCGCAACCGCATCAACCACTTCAAGTGAATATTCCGACCACATATTCTGCCTGCAAAAAATTTGAAATCAGTAAGCAAATATTAGCGTTTCACAGCGAGAATTACACTCACTACACTCAGCGGCATTGTTCTACTGCTAAAAAAGAGAAATGATGATGCAACCTGGGAAAGGGTTTTTAGTCTGGCTGGCAGGTCTTAGCGTGCTCGGTTTTCTGGCAACGGATATGTATCTACCCGCCTTTGCTGCTATTCAGTCCGATCTGCAAACACCTGCATCTGCCGTCAGCGCCAGCCTGAGCTTGTTCTTAGCGGGGTTTGCCGTCGCGCAACTGCTGTGGGGGCCGCTTTCTGACCACTATGGTCGCAAGCCTATTTTGCTGCTGGGTTTATCTATCTTCGCACTGGGCAGTCTGGGCATGCTATGGGTTGAAAACGCCACTGGTCTGCTGGTACTGCGATTTGTTCAGGCCGTTGGCGTCTGTGCGGCATCGGTTATCTGGCAAGCGCTGGTTACCGATTATTATCCTTCACAAAAAGTAAACCGCATCTTTGCCACTATTATGCCGCTGGTCGGGTTATCTCCTGCACTCGCCCCGCTTTTAGGCAGTTGGATCCTGGTACATTTTTCCTGGCAGGCCATTTTTGCAACTCTGTTTGCCATTACTCTGATTCTGATGCTTCCGGCTCTGCGTCTAAAGCCAACGGCTAAAGCGCGCGATGACAGCCAGGATAAACTGACTTTCGCCACCTTGCTGCGCTCGAAAACTTACCGTGGAAACGTGCTGATTTATGCCGCCTGTTCCGCGAGCTTTTTCGCATGGCTGACAGGTTCCCCGTTCATCCTCAGCGAAATGGGTTATAGCCCAGCGGTAATTGGTCTGAGCTATGTTCCGCAAACTATCGCCTTCTTAATTGGTGGTTACGGCTGTCGTGCAGCGCTGCAAAAATGGCAGGGTCGTCAGCTGCTACCCTGGTTACTCATTCTGTATGCCTTCAGCGTTGTAGGCACCTGGGCGACCGGCTTTATTCATCATGTTGCATTGGCTGAAATCCTGATCCCATTCTGCGTTATGGCGATTGCGAACGGCGCAATCTACCCTATCGTTGTCGCGCAGGCATTACGCCCTTTCCCACAGGCCACGGGACGCGCAGCCGCATTGCAGAATACGCTGCAACTGGGTTTATGCTTCCTGGCAAGCCTTGTCGTTTCCTGGTTGATTGCCACCCCACTGCTCACCACCACCAGCGTTATGCTGACAACAGTATTGCTGGCTGCTGTGGGTTACAAAATGCAGTCGCAGAAAACTGACGCCCCGCAAACAGATGATCGTGCGCAAGTTGCCCACGGAGAGTCGCACTAATAATGGTTGCGGGCATTTAGTTAGCCCGCTAACAATTATTGGTTGAATCGTCAAAAATTCAGGCATATACTGATTTTCAGTTGTTAAAAAAACGATAATTTTAATGCGTTAACGGGGACAAGAACGTTCCCGTTTTACCACGGATGGCCTTTTCGGCAAGGGTTTCTCCCTTCCTCTGTTCTACGTCGGATTATAGATTCGCGGATTAATTCCGTGAGATTTCTCACAAAGCCCAAAAAAGCGTCTACGCTGTTTTAAGGTTCTGATCACCGACCAGTGATGGAGAAGCTATGAGTTCATCATGTATAGAAGACGTCAGCGTACCGGATGATGACTGGTACCGCATTACCAATGAATTATTGAGCCGTGCAGGCATTGCCATTAATGGCAATGCACCGGCTGATATTCGAGTAAAGAACCCCGATTTTTTCAAACGCGTATTGCAGGAAGGATCGTTAGGGTTGGGTGAAAGTTATATGGATGGCTGGTGGGAATGCGACCGGCTGGACATGTTTTTTAGTAAAGTCTTGCGCGCCGGTCTTGAAAACCAACTCCCCCGCCACTTTAAAGATACGCTACGTATCGCCACGGCTCGCCTGTTCAATTTACAGACCAAAAAACGTGCGTGGATGGTCGGCAAAGAACATTACGATTTGGGCAACGATCTCTTTACCCGCATGCTTGACCCCTATATGCAGTATTCCTGCGCCTACTGGAAAGATGCCAACACTCTGGAATCTGCCCAGCAGGCGAAGCTCAAAATGATTGCTGAAAAATTGCAACTGAAGCCAGGAATGCGGGTGCTTGATATTGGCTGTGGCTGGGGTGGTTTATCCCAGTTTATGGCATCGCAATATGGCGTGAGCGTGGTGGGTGTGACCATTTCGGCAGAACAGCAGAAAATGGCACAGGAACGTTGCGCTGGGCTGGATGTCACCATTTTGCTGCAGGATTATCGCGACCTGAACGACAAATTCGACCGCATTGTCTCCGTCGGCATGTTTGAACATGTTGGACCGAAGAACTACGCCACCTATTTTGAGGTGGTCGATCGTAATTTAAAACCGGATGGTCTCTTTTTACTGCACAGCATCGGCTCCAAAAAAACCGACAATAACGTTGATCCGTGGATCAATAAGTATATCTTCCCAAACGGGTGTTTGCCGTCAGTTCGCCAGATTGCCAACGCCAGCGAACCGCATTTTGTGATGGAGGACTGGCATAATTTTGGCGCGGATTACGACACGACGCTGATGGCATGGCACGAGCGTTTCATGAGCTCCTGGCCTGAAATCGCCGATAACTATACCGAACGTTTCAAACGGATGTTCAGCTATTATCTGAACGCCTGCGCCGGGGCGTTTCGTGCTCGAGATATTCAGCTATGGCAGGTGGTATTTTCCCGCGGTGTTGAACACGGTCTGCGCGTTCCCCGCTAATCGTTTTCGCCCCCGTAGCAACGGGGGCTTTACTCTCAGGCTTAGGCTCCCGCTTCGCCCGTTATGTTGCTGATGGCGCTTTCACGCGCCGCCAGGACACGCTCAACGGTATCAACCACCGCCTGCGTTTGGGGATCGATTTCGATATTAACCCGTGCGCCCAGCTTTTTCTTGCCAAGCGTCGTACGCTCCAGCGTTTCCGGGATCAAATGTACACAGAAACGCGTCGGCGTCACTTCACCGACCGTCAGACTGATACCGTCAATACCAATAAATCCTTTGTACAGGATATATTTCATCAGCGACGGATCCTGGACTTTAAACCACACCTGACGGTTATTCTCCGAGGTCAGAATTTTCGACACTTCGGCAGTGGTCATAATATGGCCCGACATTAAATGTCCGCCAATCTCATCACTGAATTTTGCCGCACGTTCAACGTTAACCAAATCTCCAACCTTCAGATCGCCCAGGTTGGTGATACGCAGCGTTTCTTTCATCAGGTCGAAGCTTATCTGGTTACCGTTAATTTCGGTGACCGTCAGGCAGCACCCATTGTGGGCAACCGATGCGCCGGTCTCCAGCGCATCCAGCATATATTCAGGCAACTCCACAACATGCGTACGAAAATTTGGTTTTTCATCAATGGACACCAATTTTGCGGTGCCCTGCACAATACCCGTAAACATACTTCCTACTCCTGAACTCAATTAAGACATCTCTGCACAGCACAATAGCAGGTGGAAATTCAGGTTGCCAGCAATGCACCACCAGCGCCTGTTTTTTCACTGGAGAATTACGTATTCCTCGCTACAATAGACTGAAATTTCCCCTGCTTTTTCTCCTTGCTGCCATATAAGGCGGCTTTTTTAGTCTCTCAAATAACAACAATATAGTGGTGTACACGTGCAAAAGTATGTAAGTGAAGCGCGTCAGTTATTAGCTCTGGCAATTCCGGTGATTCTTGCGCAAATCGCTCAAACCGCAATGGGATTCGTTGATACCGTCATGGCGGGCGGATACAGCGCGACGGATATGGCGGCAGTCGCCATTGGTACGTCCATCTGGCTACCGGCCATTCTGTTTGGTCACGGACTACTGCTGGCGTTGACGCCGGTAATTGCGCAACTCAATGGTTCCGGACGCCGCGACCGTATCGCCCATCAAATACGTCAGGGATTCTGGCTGGCGGGCAGCGTCTCCGTGCTGATTATGGTTGTGCTATGGAATGCGGGGTACATTATTCGCTCCATGCATAACATCGACCCGGCGCTGGCGGATAAAGCCGTTGGCTACCTGCGTGCCCTGCTGTGGGGCGCACCGGGTTATCTGTTCTTCCAGGTAGCCCGTAACCAGTGCGAAGGATTAGCCAAGACTAAACCGGCGATGGTGATGGGTTTTCTCGGCCTGCTGGTGAACATTCCGGTTAACTATGTTTTCATTTATGGGCATTTAGGCATGCCGGAACTGGGCGGCGTGGGTTGTGGTGTGGCAACAGCAGCGGTTTACTGGGTGATGTTTATCACCATGCTCTCTTACATCAAACGTGCGCGTTCAATGCGCGATATCCGTAATGCGCGTGGTTTCCAGAAACCTGACACCGCAGTAATGAAGCGTCTGGTACAGCTGGGTTTACCTATCGCGCTGGCGTTATTTTTCGAAGTGACGTTGTTTGCGGTGGTCGCGCTGCTGGTTTCTCCACTGGGGATTGTCGACGTAGCCGGACACCAGATCGCACTGAACTTCAGCTCGTTAATGTTCGTCCTGCCGATGTCTCTGGCTGCCGCCGTCACCATTCGTGTCGGTTATCGTCTGGGCCAGGGTTCCACGCTGGATGCCCAAACCGCAGCCAGAACGGGTCTGGGTGTTGGTGTGTGCATGGCGGTCGTAACAGCGATTTTCACCGTGACATTCCGCGAGCATATTGCCCTGCTCTATAACAATAACCCGGAAGTTGTCGCCCTGGCCGCGCAGCTCATGTTACTGGCCGCGGTGTATCAAATATCGGACTCTATCCAGGTTATTGGCAGCGGGATCCTGCGTGGTTATAAAGATACGCGTTCCATTTTCTTTATTACCTTTACGGCATACTGGGTGCTGGGCCTGCCGAGCGGTTATATTCTGGCGCTTACCGATCTGGTAGTTGACCGGATGGGACCGGCGGGATTCTGGATGGGCTTTATTATCGGCCTGACCTCTGCGGCGATACTGATGATGCTGCGGATGCGGTTTCTACAACGCCAGCCGTCAGCGGTTATTTTACAACGCGCTGCGCGATAACCTCATAAAAGCCGCCACCAGACGGCTTTTTTTCGCCTCAAAACGGGCTGGCGTTTTTGGCGTTCATCCACGCTTCACTAATGGGATGCCTGAAATGCAGTTCACTGGCATGCAGCATCAGCCGTGGCGTTTGTTCAGTCCCCGGCAGCAGACGTCCACCGTACAGATCGCACCCCAAAATAGGATGTCCCAACTGCTGACAATGGATCCGTAGTTGATGGGTGCGCCCGGTTTCAGGGGTCAGTTGTACCCGCGTCAAGGGGAGCAACGTCCCCTCTTCCTGACGATGATAAAAACGCTCGACAACCTGATAGCGCGAGCGCGCGGGTTTGCCGTTGAGAGCACAAATCGACATCAATGGAAACAGCGCCGGGTCTTTGGCAATTGCGGCGTCGATAACCCCTTCGTCGTTTTCCAGATGCCCGCATAACAGCGCACTGTACACCTTAGTGATCGTCCGCTGGCTGAACTGCTGGCAAAGCGCGGCGTTAATAGCCTTGTTACGAGCGACCACCATCAGCCCAGAGGTGCCGAAATCAAGCCGATGTACCAGCGTGCAGCCAGGGTAAATCTGTACCAGCCGGTGATGTACCGAATCGAGATTCTGCGGATTTTTGCCCGACAGGCTAAGCAACCCGCTGGGTTTATTGATGAGCACCAGATGCTCGTCCTGATAGAGGGTCTCTATCTCGTCATGGCAAGGCGGGGCAATAAAGGTATCGAAGATCGTAGACATCAGGCGGCCAGAATGAGGTGTGGGAACGGATGATAACGAATTTTCACCACAGTGGCGAATCTGAGCATTGACCCAATGGCTGGCATGATAGAGTGTGATTTATCCTGAGTGCGATGAGAGGGTTACTCTGTGCAACAAATCGATTTTTACATGGTGGATGCCTTTACCACCACGACATTTGGCGGTAATGCCGCAGCAGTCTGTCCGCTCACGGACTGGTTGCCCGATGAAACATTATTAAAGATGGCGCAGCAGCATAACCAGTCAGAAACCGCTTTTTTTGTCGCCAATGAGAATGGCTTTGAGCTGCGTTGGTTTACCACTCAGAGTGAAATTAATCTGTGTGGGCATGCCACGCTTGCCGCCGCGCATGTCATCTTTGAACATCTGGATTACCCGGATACCAAAATCCAATTTGCTACCCGCTTTGTGGGACCGCTGACGGTCACGCGCTGCGGTGAATGGCTGACGCTTGATTTTCCAGCCTGGCAAAGCGAATCTGCCGTGCCGCCCGCTTTACTGCTGGAAACATTAGGCATCACCGAATACAAAGAGATGCGTGTGGCACGCGATTACATGGTGGTGCTGGAAAATCAACAGCAGGTTGAGGCTGTGCGCCCAAACATCCACGCCATGATTCCGCTGGGGAAAATGGTATGCATCACCGCGCCGGGTGACGGGGAATACGATTTTGTCAGCCGTTTCTTCTGCCCGGGCGAAGCCGTCGCGGAAGACCCGGTCACAGGCTCGGCACATAGCATGCTGATCCCTTACTGGGCTGGAAAACTGAATAAAACACAGATGCTGGCACGCCAGGTCTCTGAACGCGGCGGGGATTTACGCTGTCAGTTAGCAGGAACGCGTGTATATATCAGTGGGCAGGCGATAACTTATCTGACCGGTAAAGTGCTGTTGCGCTAGCAGCCTTACCCAAAATAACCAATCCATGGAGGATTTATGTCGAACAAACTCGTGCAGATACACTTTGATTTTCATGGTCCGTTTGGGGCTGAGATGTCGAATCAGCTCGTTGAACTGGCCGAATCAATCAACCAGGAGCCGGGGTTCATCTGGAAAATCTGGACCGAGAACGAAGCAAATCACGAAGCGGGAGGCATCTACCTGTTCCAGGACGAAGACACCGCTCAGGCCTATATCAAAAAGCATACCGCCCGCCTGAAGCACCTGGGTGTGGAGGAAGTAACGTTCAAAATCTTCGATATCAATGAACCGCTAAGTAAAATTAACCACGGTCATATCAGCTAAACTTTTGCCTTAGACGCCCCCTCCCGGGGCGTTTCTTCATTTCCCCCTGCTTTCCCCTTTCAACAGCGATATCCCCGTCACCGCTCCAGGACAGTGATTTAGCCTGGGCCACGTTTGCAGTAGTTCACAAAATCAGCGTTAGCGAAAACTATCGCTGGCCGAACGCACTATGAAGGAGTATAAAATAATACAAACAGTATTATTTTATACAAAATGAATCAAAAACGGCGACTGGAGATTCTCATATGACCGCGGACATTACACTGAACTCATCTGCTGGAAGCTTCCCGCCAGCAGGTCATTACTCGCACAGTACAACGGCTGGCGGATTCGTCTTCATTTCCGGGCAGTTGCCGGTCACTTTCGACGGCGAGAAAAAAGCGGATGCCTCTTTTGAAGATCAAACCCGGCTGGTACTCAAGAATATTGATGCTTGTCTGGCTGGTGCTGGGGCATCACGTCAGCATCTGGTGTCTGTTCGCGTCTATGTGACGGATATGAACCAGTGGCCGACGTTTAACAAAATCTATGGAGAGTGGATCGGCGATTTCCGTCCATCCCGTGCAGTAGCAGGTGTTGCGGAACTTCATTATGGTTTTGCGCTGGAAGTTGAAGCTATTGCGTTGGCCCCGCAAGCGTGACGTTTAACAACATACAGGTGAACAACAATGACTGAAATGACACTGCCTGATTATAACGATGTTGCCGCTGCGGCAGAGCGCATCGCAGATTATGCTAACAAAACGCCGGTGATGACCTCCCGAACGGTAAATGAAGAATTTGGCGCGGAAGTCTTCTTTAAGTGCGAAAACTTCCAGAGAATGGGCGCCTTCAAATTTCGTGGCGCTATGAATGCGCTACGCCAGTTCACGCCACAACAACGCGCTGCGGGCGTCGTGACGTTTTCTTCCGGCAACCATGCACAGGCCATTGCCCTGTCGGCAAAGTTGTTGGGTATTCCAGCAACAATTATCATGCCGCATGATGCCCCGGCGGCCAAAGTTGCAGCGACGAAAGGCTATGGCGGAAAAGTGGTAACTTACGATCGCTATACTGAAGATCGTGAAAAAATTGGTCGGGACCTGGCAGAGAAACAGGGGTTAACGCTAATCCCCCCTTACGACCATCCGCACGTGATAGCAGGCCAGGGCACCGCCACAAAAGAGCTAATTGAAGAAGTGGGTCTGTTAGACGCTCTTTTCGTGTGTCTGGGCGGTGGCGGCCTGCTCTCAGGATCCGCCCTGGCGGCCAGACATCTGTCTCCTGACTGCATCATCTATGGTGTCGAACCTGAGGCGGGTAACGATGGTCAACAATCGTTCCGAAGTGGAAAAATAGTTCATATCGATACGCCCAAAACCATTGCTGACGGTGCTCAGACTCAACATCTCGGGAACTATACGTTTCAGATTATCAAGCAAAATGTGAACGATATCCTGACTGTTTCAGACGCTGAGTTAGTTGCCTCAATGAAATTTATCGCTGAACGCATGAAAATCGTCGTAGAGCCGACCGGGTGTCTGGGTTTTGCTGCCGCCAGAGCGCGTAAAGCTGAGCTTCGCGGCAAGAAAATCGGCATTATCATCAGCGGCGGAAACGTGGATATCAGTCGCTACAGTGAATTTCTGGCCGGATGATAAACAGGGTATCTGCCATGCAGATACCCTACTTTTACTGTCTGTACACTCCCGTCTGGAAAAACACTCCCAGGTCACTGTAAACTGCTCGCAATCATGGCAACAGACATCACCGCAGGAGACTGGCATGCCAAAAACCGACAATAACTCGCTTCTCAGCCAAATTGATACTATCGCCAGGGGATTGAGTGAGACCTTCTCTCCGTTTTGCGAAGTGGTGGTTCATGACCTCAAAAATCCAGAACATGCCATTTTATCCATCCATAATAATCTTTCCGGACGTCAACCTGGCCAGCCAGCAACCGAGCTTGGCCTGGCGAGAATCGCATCACCTGACTTTCCCAGCATCATTGCGAACTACAGCAATCAGTTTGCCGATGGCCGCCCGGTGAAAAGTACATCGATTGGCATTAAGGACGAAGACGGCAAATACGTAGCGGCACTTTGCCTGAATGTCGATATGACGCTGTTCCGTGGTATGCAGAGTGCTCTTGCGCGTTTTACTGAAACTGAAAATTCCCCCATTAAGGAACATATCGATCCCGGCAGCAATGAAGTCATCCGCCAGCGTATTGATGACTTTGCCGCTAAACGCGCGACGACGGCCCGAGCCCTTAAACCTCAAGACCGTAAGCTGCTGATTCAACAATTACGCCAGGACGGTTTGCTGAACGTACGCAAATCTATGGATACGGTTGCACAGCATCTGGGCGTATCGAGGGCCACCGCCTATCTGTATGCCCGCCAGTCAGCTCAGGCGGGTGAATAAACGGGTTCAGATAGACCACACTTGCCGCGTATAGAATTTTTGTCCTTGATTACCGACACGAAGCGCTCCCGCTACACTAAAGGCGGCTTCGTGCCCGATATAGTTACCCACCAGTAAACAACCAAATCCAACTGCAGTGAAAAAAATAAACCTTTATTTTCGTGCGTATTTATTGGCACTGAGTAAATAGATGATTTATTTTTGTACATACATAGTGAAATTTAGCTTTACTCAAATAACACACTAGCATTTTTAATGCACCACAGCAGAACAGGTAACAACTAACTCACTGATTTAAAAGAGTTAAAAAGCCATTGAAGTTATTACACCAATAATACCCATGCAATATATATAAATAGCGTGATATCTAAATTATAATTCTTTAACATCCGGCTGATTGGTGAGGTAAGAATGCGATTAATGGTCATGTTGGTAAGCTTTGTACTCTCCACCCAGCTATGGGCAGGTGAACTTTCCAGGCCCACCGGTAAAGTGCTTTTAACGCTGTCGGGTAATATTGAAAATACAAATGCAGACGGGAAAGCCGTTTTTGATACCGCCAGCCTTGAGAAGCTGGGCATGGTCAGTTTCCAGACCACCTCCCCCTGGTATAATGGGCGCACTACCTTTACGGGTATTCCGCTACAAAAACTCATGGATTATGTCGGGGCGAACGGCTCTGTTGTTAAGGTCACTGCACTCAATGACTACACCACTGTTATCCCTCTTAGTGATTTCAAAAAATACAATGCTATCCTTGCGTTAAAAATCAACGGAAAATATATGCGCATCCGTGACAAAGGCCCGTTATTCATTGTGTACCCCTATGACAGCATGCCAGAATTGAATAATCAGATTTATTATTCAAGGTCTGCATGGCAGGTCAGTAGTATGGATATTGAGTAAGCGTTCAGAGGAACATCATGAACAGAATACTGGCTGGCATCATCTTTTTTCTTTTTATATCTACCGGGTATATCTCTTTCCTCGTGCATGAACGGCAACAAGAGTTACAGAAACTGACTCACTACACCGATTCCTGGTCTGCTGCTCAGCTGGTATCACAATATTACCGATTTGAATCGTTGCTTGGTCTTTACACTATCGATGATACGATGAATCTCGATGATGTACGCATGCGCCTCGACATTATGCTTAGCCAGAGTGATTTGATAAAAGAAGGTGACCTGGGGCGCTACATCGAAAGCAATATAGCCCACCGCGAGCTGGCGGTAAAACTTGAAAATACCCTTAGTTTTCTGGATGTTAATCTAGAAAAAATGAACCATTCAGCACTCCAGGCTTATCTGAAAAAAATGCATACTCTGGATGCGCCACTGGGTCGTCTTTCATCTGGTGCGTTAAACAAAGATGTTAACTCGATCAATAACGCCAACCAAAAAATCCAGACGCTGTACTATATTTATTCTGCAACCTCTGTGCTGCTGATAATACTGAGTGCGATTCTGGGCGTGCTCATTTTCTATCAAAACAGAAATATTCTGCGGGCGCACCTGCAGGTCAAGAGTCTTGCCGAAGAACTGCAGAAATCTAAAGAAAAACTGCAAATTCAGAATGCTAAACTGGAATATGACGTCTACCATGACTCTCTTACCGAGATGAATAACCGTCAGCTATTCTGGAGCGATTTAAATAAAACAATTGAGAGAGCAGAAAAAAATCACGATTCTGTGACTGTGATGTTGTTTGATTTAGATCGATTCAAAGAAGTAAATGATACGTATGGTCATGATGCCGGTGATATGTTGCTACGCCAGATATCTGACCGACTGGTTTCGATGAGCCTTACTTCGGATACGCTGTATCGCCTGGGTGGAGATGAATTTGCGTTTCTCTCAAGTGGCCTGACAGAAAGCCACGCTGTTTCGCGCGCCCAGAAAATATGTGAATTTATCAGCCAGCCCTACACTATTTATAACACGATTATCAACATAACCACCTGTGTTGGCATTGTTATCTCAGACACTGAACGTCGTTCCGACTATCTTTATAAATTTGCCGATCTGGCCCTTTATGAAGCCAAAGGTGAAGGCTCTGGTAAGATAAAAGTCTTCCGACAACGAATGTTAGAAAAGCTACAAGAAAGCAGAACGCTTGAGCATGATATGGCATTGGCAATAGTGAACAAAGAATTCGTGGTTTATTATCAGCCCATTGTTGACTCCTTCAGCCAGGAAATTTATAGCTATGAAGCCCTAATTCGTTGGCTCCATCCTCTAAAGGGCCTCCTGTCGCCGGATAACTTTATTCCTGTTGCTGAAAAAACCGGAATGATTAATGAGATGGGGAAAGCTGTGCTTGAAATTGCCTGCCGGGAAGCGGCTTGTTGGGCGGTTCCGGCTAAAATTTCAGTGAATGTCTCTCCTGTCCAGCTAAGCAGCAAAGCCTTTGTCGGTATCGTACTGTCTATTCTGAAAGAAACTGGACTCCCAGCCGATCGTCTTGAACTGGAAGTAACAGAATCCTCTCTCTTCACTGAGAGTACGACGCCGATGAACACACTTAACAAACTCAGAGCCATGGGTGTAAAAATCTCCATCGATGATTTTGGCACCGGATATTCTTCCCTTTCGCGCCTGAGCAGGCTTGCCTTCGATAAAATTAAAATAGACAAGTCGTTTGTCCATTCAATATCCACACAGGAAGATGCGCTTAATATCATCAAACTGATCACCGGCATGGCGAAATCCCTCAATATGAAGGCTGTTGCTGAAGGTGTTGAAACGCAGGAACAACTAAAAAGCCTTCAGGCGCTGGGCTGCGATTTCGCCCAAGGATATCTGTTTGGTAAACCTCAGCCTTGTATCGATGAGAAAATCAGAAACGGTTGAATCGCTCTCAGACTATTTGATCATCAACCGTAGCGCTAAATCATTCGGATAAGGATCAAAATAGTTCTGGGTAAGCAGATAGCTGTCTGGGTATTCAGCCAGATAGTGCTTGAGTAGCGTCAGAGGCGCCAATATTGGCAGCAGCCCACCGCTATAGTTGAGGATAACGTCACGTAACTCTCCACGCTGGCGGGAGTTCAACCGTTCGCGGAAGTAGCCCTGGATATGCATCAGTACGTTGGTGTGATTTTTTCGTGAGGCGGGCTTTTTGAGGATCGTCATGAGCTTTTCACGATAGACAACGAAAAAAGCGTCCAAATCATCCCACTGGTGAAGCGAGGCAACGAATGGGCCGATTTCCCGGTAACCGGCCTGGTGATGAGCCAGAAGCTGTAGCTTATAGCGACTGTGAAAGTTGAGTAAGCCATGGCGAGTAAGACCATTGGCCCGCAGCCTATTAAGCTCATGCAATGCGAACACGCGTTCGACAAAGTTCTCCCTCAGCACTGGATCGTGCAAGCGGCCATCTTCTTCGACTGGCAACCACGGGTAGGTTTCCATTAACGCGCCAGTAAACAGACCAGTCCCTTCTTTTCGCCCACGATTTCCCTTCTCGTCATACAGTCTCACTCTTTCCATACCGCAACTCGGTGATTTAGCACAGACGATAAAACCCGAGAGGCCACCAAGTCCCTGAAGATATGAGTTGGTGAAATCGGACATTTTATCGGTTACATCCTCACCAGGCGCATGGCTAAAACAGATGCGGACATTCCCTTGGGCGGTTTGAACCAGACGCAACGCGGGACGTGGTACAGGCAAACCGATGGACATCTCTGGGCAGACAGGTTTGAAAGTCACCCACTGAGCCAGGTCGTCCATCACAAACCCCATCCGTTTATGCCCACCGTCGAATCGCACGGCTGAACCAGTTAAACATCCACTAATCCCGATGACAGGCTGAGTGTTCATAGCGCCCCCCTCGTTAATTGACGACCCTTTTCGGGAAAAAATGACGGTTTCACTATTAAATCATAGCGTAAGTTATCTGCTGTGAGTTCAACTGATAGATGCAAGTGTAAGTATCCCCCATAATCGTGCCATTCCTAATGAATATTTAGGCGGGATACAAACCAGGCAATCAAAGAATCCAATTAAAACAGCAAAGGCAGGTACTGTAGATATATAGATCTCTAAATTGATGTTCATCACATTGACAGGTTCTTACGTGAATTCGACTTCAATCTCTTTATATACTCTTTATTTGTTCATATCTTCATGAGGAATAAAGAATGTTCGATCATGTGAAAATCGGTGTAAGTGATTACGAAAAAAGTAAAATTTTCTTTCTCAACGCGCTTCAGCCGCTTGGCGTAGAACTCATCGATGAAGGCACACCAAGCTACGGTGTTGAAATGGGCTCCGAGAATGTTTCACTTTGTCTGTTCCACACGAATGACAAACCGGCTCCTCTGCATCTGGCGTTTGTCGCAAAAACCCGGCAGCAAGTTGATGAATTTTACAATGCTGCTTTGCGCACGGGAGCCCAGGATAACGGAGCACCTGGCTTACGTTCCTATAGCGAAAACTACTATGCCGCATTTGTCATTGCACCTGATGGCCATAATATTGAGGCGGTCTGCCATGCGCCGGACTGATTAAGGAGCAGTTTGGATATCGAAAAATTATTCGATGTTGATTTTGAATCTGCCTGAAGAGCTGTAATAACCCTGCTTATTTGAACTCATAGCATAAAAGTATCGTTGAAAAGAAGGAATTCGTATATGTCTAAGATTAAGTTTGAACTGAGGCGAGGATAGCTCTCCCGCCAGTGAAGCAAGGACAATAAGAATGTAGCCTTAGTGCAACATCTTTATTCTAAATATCTGCAGCTAAAGTTGGTAAATCCCCTGAACGGTTCTATAGTCGGGACTGCTTCTCATTACAGGGTTCACTAATGCGATTTAACGGACTGACTAAAGGCTTCTTCATTTTCATACTTGCCCTCGTGACCTGGGCGTTCTTCGATGTATTGTCCCCCTACTTTTCCGCCATTTTGTGGGCCGCGATATTAACGACTATCTTTAACCCGGTAAAAAACAGACTGCGTAGCGCGCTTGGCGAACGCAACGGGCTGGCATCGTTGATTACCATCGTCATTATCTGTCTGATTGTCTTTATCCCGCTGATGGTAATCCTGTCATCGCTGGCCATTGAACTGAACGTGGTGTACACCAAACTGCAACAGAATGACACGCAGTTCCCGGAAGTCGTCACTTCTATTCTTTCGTACCTTCCTGACTGGGCCAGAGGGTTTCTGGCAGAACACAATCTGGATGATGTCGCGCAGATCCAGAAAAAACTGTCCGATGTCGTGCTGCAAGGCGGGCAGTACCTTGCTGGCAGTGCATTTCTGATTGGGAAAGGGACATTCGGCTTTGCTATCAGTTTTGGCATCATGCTGTATCTGCTGTTCTTCTTACTGAAGGATGGACCGTATCTGGTGCGCCAGATTCTGGACTCATTACCCCTTTCTGACTTTGCCAAACAGCACCTGTTTGCCAAATTCGTCGGCGTGACGCGGGCAACCGTCAAGGGCACGGCGGTCGTCGCTTTGGTTCAGGGTATTCTTGGCGGCATCGCGTTTGCAATTGTGGATATCGACGGCAGCGTTCTGTGGGGGGCGTTGATGGCGTTTCTCTCGCTCGTGCCTGCAGTGGGCTCAGCGATCGTCTGGGTACCTGCAGCAATATTCCTGTTCGCCACCCACCAGCTATGGCAAGGGCTGTTTATCGTTGGCTTCTTCGTGATTATCGTTGGGCTGGTGGACAATATCCTGCGCCCGCTGCTGGTAGGTAAAGACACCAAAATGCCGGACTATCTGATTTTGATTACCACTCTCGGCGGCATGGAGATCTACGGCATTAACGGCTTTGTGATTGGCCCCCTGATTGCTGCACTATTCATAACCTGCTGGAACCTGTTTTCCGGGCGTGACCATGAAGGTAACGTGGAAGGAATCGACGAAGCCTTTATGGAAGAAGGAAAAAATCCTCCAGATTTATGATTGCAGGACGATAACAGAAGGCGGTTTCTGGACCGCCTTTTTTATTTTCACGCAAAATCATGCGTTTCCTATAATTGCAATCATGCGTATTCATTAATCGTCGCAGAAGGAACTAATCAGTGCGAATTGCCACAATCACCAACTGGGCCTATAGCGCGACGGTATGCCTGACCATCGCTTCAGGCGTTGTCATGCTGATGGCATCCAGCGCCGATAACACAGAACGCCAGGTGGTAGAACAGCGTTATCAGTTCGATCAACTTACCGAAGAAGTCGAACTCGATGCCTGGTCGCTGTCCGACCTGGCGCGCGACTATGTTATTGCAAAAGATCCTGAGGTGCTTAACGCCTACCGTCAGAAAGAAGCGACGCTGAAAGCTGTTGAGCATCGGCTGTCAAAGCTCAAAGACCTTGGGGCTACGGATGAAGAGCTGGCGCTATTGCACGAAGGGCTACAGATTGTTGATGCCCTGCAGGACGAGCAAGCTGCGGCGCTTGCCAGCGTCGCGCGCGCAGAAGAGTCGCAGGCTATTGCCCTGCTCTATGGGAAAAGCTATGAACAGGAACTGGAACGCGCCCAGGACCGGATAGATCATTTCCGCCAACTGCTCGATAACCGCGTACGCAATACAATTGAAGATGCAACCCAGTCATCCCGCATGCTGCGGACAGCCTCTGAAGTGATGGTCGGTCTGACAGCGCTGCTGTTTTTATTCGTTCTCGGTTTCATTTTAAAGCGTCGCGTCCTGCGCCCCGTTGTACGGCTGAGCGATGTGGTTAACCGTCTGGCGTCGCAGGATTACGCCGTGGAAACGCCCAGCTTTAACCAGATCGATGAAATCGGCGATATGGCGCAGGCGATCCGGATATTTCGCGAGAACGGTCTGGCGCGTCAGAGACTGGAGAAAGAGCGAGATGCCGACTGGGCAATCCGCGATCTGCTGGCGCGCATGACGCAACGTCTGCAGGGTTGCGAGAGTTTTGCCGATGTCATCAATGTGGCAGAGCTGTTTGCACCGAATATTGCTCCAGGTATTGCCGGGCGGCTTTACATACTGGACCAGGAACCCTGGCAAATGCGCTGCGTTGCACAATGGCTTTCTCCGCAGGGTAAAGCGGATGCGTTCCACCCGGACGAATGCTGGGCTGTGCGCCGCGGCCAGAGTCATCCTCCGGTACAAGGTGAACCCGATATCGCCTGCTACCATCTGCCAGAGTCATGCCAGCACCACACTCTGTGCGTCCCGCTGATTGCCCAGGGCGAAGCCATCGGCCTGCTCTCATTCCAGAACCTTAGCGATGATTCCGCCCCCTCCCGTGCATATCTGGAGCTGATGGCAGAAGCACTCGGCCTCGCATTAGCCAACCAGCGTCTGCGTGACGCCCTGCTGGAGAAAGCGCTCTACGATCCGCTAACCGGACTGCGCAACCGTCATCATCTTGAAGATACACTGCGTACCCAGATGAGCCAGGCAGTGCGTAACAAAGAACCAATCAGTTGCCTGATGATCGATATCGATCATTTTAAAAGTATTAATGACCGCTTTGGCCATGAGGCTGGCGATAGCGTGATTAAAAGTATCGCTGCGACTATTCAGCGCGTTGTCCACGACAGCGGCATGGCCTTCCGCTACGGCGGTGAAGAGTTTCTGGTACTGCTGGCCAATACGGATGAACAGGCCGCTAACCGCTTTGCTACGGAAATCTACAACGGCGTACGCGAACTGTCGCTGCGCTTTGGCGTTTCCGATATTGGACACGTGGATGTCTCTATAGGTGTCGCCAGTTACCCGCAGCATGCCCAGAGCGACAACCTGTTACGCGCCGCAGATGTCGCACTGTACCGCGCGAAAGAGTTAGGTCGTTCGCGCATTGTGAGCTTTGGCATGCTGGAAGCGAGCTGATATGCGCCAGCACTTCGGGCATTGCTTTACCTCTACGCCAGGTGGTATGTTAATTGGATGAACACAAAACACGATATCAACGGTTTTAATCACAACCTGTGGTGGCTGCCTTCTTAAAGGCGGTCAGAATGTGTTTTCCTCATTTTAAATAACCGCCGAAAGGCGGTTATTTGCATTTAGAGACCCCTTTCGGTTTTATGACTAAGGAGTCTTACATGAACAATAAAACCATCATCCTCACTGGCGATCGTCCCACCGGCCCGCTGCATCTTGGCCATTATGTGGGGTCATTGCGCCAGCGCGCCACGCTGCAACACGATTATCAGCAGTTTATATTGGTGGCTGACCTACAAGGGTTAACCGATAACGGCAGCACACCGCAAAAGATCCGCAACAATATTCCCGAAGTACTTGCCGACTATCTTGCCGCAGGAATAGACCCGTCACTTACCACCATCTGTCTGCAATCTGCACTGCCTGCTCTCGCAGAGTTAACCGCGCTTTATATGAACATCGTCACCGTGGCTCGCGTGGAGCGTAATCCTACGGTCAAAAACGAAATTGCGCAGAAAGGGTTCGCCCGCTCGTTACCGGTTGGTTTTCTGGTTTATCCCATCAGTCAGGCGGCAGATATTACGGCCTTCAAAGCCGAAGTCGTTCCCGTCGGCGACGATCAGTTGCCAATGATTGAACAGACTAATGAGATAGTGCATAAGATGAATAGCCTGTTACCGGCCCCCGTCCTATCGCACTGCAAAGCGCTGCTGAGTGAAACCAGCCGCCTTCCAGGGATCGACGGAAATGCCAAAATGTCAAAATCGCTTGGTAACACATTGCTCCTGTCAGCCAGCGAAGGAACCATTCACCGCGCGGTCAGCGCAATGTACACCGACCCTAATCATCTGAAAGTGTCCGACCCTGGGCAAATAGACGGCAATATGGTATTCACTTACCTCGATGCTTTTCATCCGGATAAAGCAAAAGTGGCGGAAATGAAAGCGCATTACCAACGGGGGGGACTGGGTGATCGGACATGCAAAAACGAGCTGGAAGTGTGCTTGCAAGAACTCATCGCGCCTATGCGCGAGCGGCGTGCAACCTACATTCAGGATAAAGGCATGCTGATGGCGATGCTCAAAAAAGGAAGCGAGCAGGCGCACGAGATTACGCAGCAGACATTAAGAGAAGTGAAGCAAGGACTGGGTTTGCCGGTGTTTTAATCTGGATTGATGTCTCTCCCGGTGGGAAATAAGCATCGGGAGGGATGACTCTTTATGGCGCTAATTCAACTCATATCACGTGACACCCGAGGTTGTGATTCATTGATACCCTGCTGAATGTAACTACCCTTTCCAGCCATTTACATGATTTACACATAGCACAAATACATAATCAAAATTAACCAGTAATCTCTATCCTTCCTCGCCTTTTCCCACCCTTATAAAATCGATTATATAACCTTAGCGAGTTTTAAAATGATTAACCGTAAAGCCACTGCATTATCTCTGACTGCGATTAGCATTTTATTTTCATCCGCTGTCTTTGCAGATGATTCAGGCAGCGTTAGCGACCAAATGACGGTAAAACTGACCGTCGAAAAATCATGCAAGGTCAGCGTTGATGATATGGATTTTGGTTCACACGGTAGTAATGATGGGGCTGTTACAGCCTCTGCCAAAGCTTATGTAACCTGTACAAACGGCACAGGGTATATGCTCGGAACGGATAAAACTCACGATTTCGAAATGAGTTCTAACGACACCGCCGATGCAAAAAAAGTAGCCTATACCCTTTCTACCGATCATCCTGGCGGCACTTCTCTGGCTGATAACGGTATTTCAGCTATTGGTACCGGTGAACAGCAAGCATTGCCCATCTTCGGGAAAGTAACGGCAAATGCCCTGAAACAGGCCTCTGCTGGGGACTATACCGATACCGTTACATTAACAGTTACATATTGATTTAATATTAAAGGTGCAGCATATGAAACGATTTATTTTATGGGTTGGTGTTAGCGTCTTGAGCCTGGCCTGCACAATAAATTCATACGCTGCCACCTTGCAGGTGTACCCGGTCACCCTGGGATTCTGTGGTAAAGAATCAGCCCAGGCTATCTATGTACGTAACACGGGTAGCGCCACTATCGGGGCACAGATCCGTGTCTATGCGTGGAAACAGCAAAATAATAAAGACAACTTGACCGAGACCCAGGATGTAATGGTTAGCCCTCCTATGACCACAATCCCGGTCTCCCGCCAGCAATTGATCCGGGTTATCTTAGCAACGCCAGGTAGTGGTGATACCGAGCAGGCCTACCGTATTATCGTTGATGAACTCCCTGGTGAAAATAATATGGCTGATAAAGATGGGGTTCGTTTCTTGCTGCGTTACTCCATCCCGGTATTTGTTAATTGTAAAGATACCCAACCCGTCAGTAGTCAACTAGATGTATCAATCGATCGTTCAGTTCATCCATTAATGTTAAAAATAAAAAACAATGGTACCCAGCATGTTAAATTAAGCGATGTTTTTATTTTCTCTGGCAAGAAAAGTGTTGCCATGAGCAATGGATTACTCGGGTATGTATTACCGCATAGTGAAAAGGAATGGCCGTTACCAAATGGAATAACTACTGCGTCATCTTTATCACTTAATTTGAATGACAATGCTAAAACGCAGATCATTAACATTACACCTTAAATCCATTGTTGTTTTTTTATTGGTATGTCCTTCTGTCCAGTCAGCAGAAAATGAGACACTGTATCTGACTGCAACGATAAATGATCAACCAGTTAAGGGGTTTATCAAAGCCAAAAATAGCAATAATAAGATTTATATTGCTGCTCAAGATATGGATAAGCTTAACCTGAAAGTGTCATCCCTGCCGGAACAAAAGGGGTATTTTGATATCAGTTCACAAGATGGCCTCAGTGTTACCTTCGACAACCTGAATCAAAGCCTGATTATTACTGCCAGTAAAAACTGGCTCGACAGAGAAAGCCATCTTTCCAATAGCAATAGCTCGCGCCTTATCCGTATGTCCGAGTTATCACCTGAAGTGCGGGGTTTGGCACTTAACTACGATTTATTTGCCAGCAATGAAGACGGCGTACAAGAGACTTCAGCCTATAGCGAGTTTCGCACCTTTGGCGTTGGCCCCGGCTTTTTCTCGACCTCTTTTAACACACAGGAGTCGAGCAGCAACGAGGCACAAACAGGTACTCATCGCCTGATGAGCAGTTGGAACTACGAAAACGTGGATAAACTGCTCACACTCAGGATCGGCGATGGTTTTACATCCTCGCAATCATGGACAAATAGCGTTCGTTTTGGCGGCGTTAGCCTTGCGCATAACTACAGTACCCAACCCACCTTCAATACGTCATCGCAGGATATCCTGACCGATAGTGTTACGCTCCCATCCACGGTTGATCTGTACGTCAGAGGAATCAGAACCTCCTCGCAGAAAGTTCAGCCCGGACAATTTACGCTTAACACAGCGCCGATTTTTACCGGCAGCGAAGGTGCGCAGGTGGTCATCACCGATGTGAATGGTAAACAACGCGTGGTGGATTTGAATCTGTACGGCACCAACCAACTCCTTTCTGATGGCCTTACAACCTGGGGTATGAGCCTGGGTTGGGTACGTGAAGATTATACCTATCGTTCTTTTGCCTATGATCCACAACTGGTAGGTGTGGGCGACTGGCGTCACGGGATGAACGACAGTACCACCATCGGCATGCATACCGAACAGAGTGGCAGCCTGCATAATCAAGGGATCGGTTGGGACTATTTGCTCTCTCCGTCACTGGGGACGCTACATGCCAACGCAGCCACCAGCCGTTATCAGGCCAATAGTGGCAACCAATGGGGTTCCGGCTGGCAGTGGAACAATCAGATTTTTAATTTCTCGCTCTCACACTCACAGGCCACTCGGGGATTTCGCGATATTTCATCTATAGCAGATAATGATATTGCCACCCGTGAAGATTCTGCATTTGCCAGCGTGTCGTTTGATATGACGGGCACTTTCGGTGCGAGTTGGGTCAGCCAGACATTCCCTGAGTATGCGGAACGCTATCTGGGATTATCCTGGTCAAAAAGTTTTGATAACCAGATCAACATTTCATCCAGCATCACACAAGCACTTGGCGACGATCACAACACTACCGTGTACGTCACGTTCAGTATTCCACTGTTCCGTCATCAGGATTACCTCTCAATCCAGGATAACCATGATAAAGACGGAAATTCCGTGCAAGCTAACCTAACGCGCTCACTGGAATCTAATAAACCGGGCTGGGGTTGGAATCTCTCTGCACAACAAGGTAAGAATAGAAGCATCCATGCAAGCCTCCAGCGCCGCAACACCTGGAGCGATCTGGCGTTAGGCTATAATCGTGATGAACAACAAAATAACTACTACGGTTCAATGACCGGTGCCGTAGGTTTGTTTATGGGGCACTTTTACGCCACCCGCGAATTGGGTAGCGCTTTCGCCCTCGTAGATACGGCTAAGGTACCGAATGTGCCGGTTTATCTCGAACATCGCCCGGTTGGCCATACGGATAGTAATGGCATGCTGTTTCTGAACAACCTTAATCCGTACCAGGCAAACCATATCGACATCGATCCTCTTAGTCTCGATGAAGATTATCGCGCCCCCTACACTAATGAAATCCTGATCCCGCAAACCGGGCGCGGTGCCGTCGCCAATTTTAACATTTATCGCACACATGCCGTTCTGTTAACCGTCACTATGCGTGATGGTAAAAATGTGCCCTTCTCCGCAAAAGTTAGCGTGCAGGATACTCATGGACAGACGCCCAGTCAGGGCACCCCACAAACCATTGTTGGTTATGAAGGTAAAATTTATCTGGAAGATCCCCCGACAGGCGGAACGCTGAACGTTCAGTGGGCATCTAACTCTTGTTCGCTAAAACTGCCATCACAATTTAACTCTTCTCATTCGGTGGAGAAAATAAACGCACTATGTCAGTAACTCGTTCCCTTTGGTTTATCGCCCTTTTTGTGGTGATGATGTTTAAATTCAGCCCAGTAGCTGAGGCCGCTAACTGCTGGAATGGTAGCCCTGCTGGACTGGATTTTGGTACTGTCACCCCCGGACAAACTGAGACAACCGCAACCCGACTTTCGTTTACCTGTAATAATTACGACGGTCAGGCCGAGTATGTCCGCGCCTGTCTAAAGGTTATGGCGAACAATCCGCTGGCGATGAGCCAGAACGAACCTTCAAGTACCCCGCTCTATTTTTCGGTCTACTCGATTTACAATCAACATTCACCGCTGAGTCAAAACAACAACGTGTATGCTCAAATCGATTTTGCTTTATCTACAGGCGGAACCGCTGAACATGACATACCGCTTATCGGCAAGATAAACCCCGGTCAGACTAATGTCAGCGCCGGGATATACTATGATTACGCCACAGCAATCCAAATTACATACACCTCAGCCAGTTCATTACAAGCGCTCCCGGCCTGTGGCACCCTGAATGGTACAACAATTACTGACCAGATTAGCGCCTCTGCCACGGTGAAAAACGGCTGTGAAGTTGTCAACGTGGATGATATGGCATTCGGCAGCAAGAGCCCCGCTCAGAGCGATTTGCTACAGGCGACATCCACGGCGAATATTACTGTCCAGTGCCCAACCGGGACGGATTATTCCGTCAGCATCGGTCATGGTCTGCACCCCAAGGGGAACCAGCGTTCAATGTGTCATAACGGTGAGTGCGTAAACTATGCGCTGTATCAGGATGCAGCACACTCCATGGAATGGACGCAGGGCAATCCGGAAAAACAGTATTCCGCTGATGGGCAAGCGCAGAGCCTGGTGGTTTACGGCTCCGTCCCAGCGCAGAAATGGCCATCACCAGGGGGTTATACTGACACTGTAGTGATTACGTTAACTTATTAACTCACAGATTTTTCGGTCAGTGAGCCAATGCGCTGGGTGTTTTTTTGCAATGACGCCCTGTCACGCTATGTGCACGAAAACACGCTGCAATTACACAGGGAAAAATCAATCAACCACAAAGTTAAACACATATAAATCAGTAAGATAATAAACTTAAGGATCAGGGTATAGCAGCTATTAATGTGTGCCTGTTTATGCCCCAATTTGCCTCCAAAATCACGCCCTCAAGTAGGGTAAAACCGCTCCATAACCACACAGATCATTCATTCCTCTCATTAACATATTTCCATAGCCCATTTCGAGCCATCGCACATTGTTCAGTCTTTGACTTGTTGTATGCCTACCTTTTGCACATCACATTCTCATCACCGATTTGATCATTCGTACTTATAACCTTCAACTAATCAAATCTTACGTGATAAACAGTGCCCTCTCTTACGACTGCTTAGTGCCAACAGCGGAAGTTGCTAACCGGATTTTTACTGAAGCTTGAGCAGCGATGCCACTTACTGATGCCTATCAGTAATGGGGCTCTTGATGATTCAAATAAAAAAGATTAAATTGATTGAGATTAT